>NZ_CP042345.1:1920000-2220000 GCF_007954425.1 Novosphingobium ginsenosidimutans
GTCGCCGCAATCAAGCCCGGCCGACGAACGTCAGTTACGCGTAAGGCGAGGTTGCTGGCCGTTGCCGCAAGAAGCGGCTTCGGTCACGCAATCCCGCAGCATGGCCTGACGGGTGTAGGTTTAACTCTTACTCCCGCAGGCCAACACAGAAACCCCGCTTTGGCGGGGTTTTTTGTTGTTCGGTTAACCCGGCGCGCGATAGGACCCGGCGATGAGTGCGAACCGCGGGCTGAGACTGGCCCTGATTCCCATCACAATTGCCGTGCTGATCGCGCTTGCGGTGGCGCTGGGGCTCGCCCTTTCCAGTGGCAAGGTCGATCGCGCTGCGGAATTGGCGCGGTTGCCTGGCCTGCCCAGTGTAGCTCCAGTCCTTACCGCGCCGCCATCGCTGTCCGAAATGGATGCTGCCCGCGCGCGCAATGCCGCCGTGCCCTTTGTGAAGGGGCCGATCAGCCCCGCACCGCGCTTTGCCTTCAAGGGTTCGGCCGAAGACCGCCATCGCGCGGCCGAATGCCTCGCGCTCGCGGCCATGGCCGAGGCCGGCCCCAGCGACATCGGCCAGCGCGCCGTGATCCAGGTCGTGCTCAACCGCGTCCGCCATCCGGCCTTTGCGAAGACGGTCTGCGGCGTGGTGTTCCAGGGCAGCGAGCGGGCGACCGGTTGCCAGTTCACCTTCACTTGCGATGGCTCGCTGGCGCGGCGCTATTCGGACAGCGCCTGGCTGCAGGCCCGGATCCGCGCCGGCGAGGCGCTGGGCGGCTACGTCTTCAAGCCGGTTGGTCTAGCCACGCACTACCACACCGACTGGGTCTATCCCTACTGGAGCCCGGAGCTCGACAAGCTGGCGAAGATCGAAACCCACCTGTTCTTCCGCTGGCCGGGGTTCTGGGGCACGCGGGCGGCCTTTTCGGCCGCCTATCGCGGCGGCGAACCTGATCCAGCCACCTTGTTTGGCGATGCGGCAGCGATCCTGACGGAAGCGGCGCCCATGCCCACGCCCGTACCCGATGCACCGAAGATCGACAGCGGCACGGTCGTGATGCGCAACACCGGCGGCAAGGCCAACTTCATCCTGCTGGCGGGTACGGCCACGGCGGACGCGTTGGCCGCTGCCCGCGCGGTCTGCAACCAGCCAGGGACCTGCCGCGTGCTAGGCTGGACCGATCCGGCGGCAATTCCGCAGTCCTTCCCGATCCCGCCGGCGGCCCGCGCTGCGCTGCAATTCAGCTATACGCGCGATCCCTCGGGCAGCGAGATCGTGCTCTATGGCTGCGGGCACTTTGCGGGCGTCCTGCGGGAGCAATGCATCCCGCGGGCGCGCTGAGCAGGCTCAGTCGCTGAACTTGCCGCCGCTCGCCGCCAGCTTTTCCAGCAGCGGCGCAACCGGCAGGCCGTGGCGCTTCAGGCCCTCGGCGATCTTGCCCAGGCCTTCGTGATCGGCCCAGTACATGATCCCGCCGGTCCAGGCCGGCCAGCCATAGCCGTTAAGCCAGACCAGATCGATGTCGCCGGCGCGCTGGGCGATGCCTTCTTCCAGGATCAGCGCCCCTTCCGAAACCATTGGATAGAGGAGGCGTTCGAAGATCTCCTGCTTGCTGACCTCGCGCTGGGCGACGCCAGACTTGCTGGCGAATTCGGCGATGATCGCCTTGACCTCGTCCGAGGGGCTGCGGCTGCGGTCCTCGGCATAATCGTAGAAGCCCTTGCCGGTCTTCTGGCCCCAGCGACCAGCGGCGCAGAGCGCTTCGCGGATCGTGGTGACCTTGGTGGGATCGCGGTGCCAGCCGATGTCGAGACCGGCGAGGTCGCCCATCTGAAATGGTCCCATCGGGAAGCCGAAGTCGAGCAGCACCTGATCGATATCGTAATAGGCCGCGCCTTCCATCAGCAGGGCATTGGCCTGCTCCTGGCGCTTGGAGAGCATGCGGTTGCCGATGAAGCCGTGACACACGCCCGAGACGACCGGAACCTTGCCGATCTTGCCTGCGAGCTGCATCACCGTCGCCAGCTCGCTTGCGCCCGTCTTGGCCCCGCGCACCACTTCGAGCAGCTTCATGATGTTGGCGGGTGAGAAGAAGTGCATGCCCAGCACGGCTTCGGGCCGCTTGGTGGCCGAGGCGATCTCGTTCACGTCGAGGTAGCTGGTATTGCTGGCTAGGATCGCGCCCGGCTTCACGATGGCGTCCAGCCGTCCGAAGACGTCCTTCTTCACTTCCATCGATTCATAGACCGCTTCGATCACTAGGTCGCAATCGGAGAGGCTTTCGAATTCCAGGCTGGGGGTCAGACGTGCCATTGCCGCCTCCGCCACTGCCGCTTCGATCCGGCCGCGCTTGACGCTGGCTTCGTAGTTCTTGCCCATCACCGCAACGCCGCGATCGAGCGCGGCCTGTTCGCGCTCGACGATGGTCACCGGGATGCCGGCCGAGAGGAAGTTCATCGCGATCCCGCCGCCCATGGTGCCGGCACCAATCACGCCCACCTTGTTGATGGCGATCAGCGGGGTGTCCGCCGGCAAGTCGTCGATCTTGGCGCAGAGCGCGAGCGCGGCGGCGATGTGGTCCTTGGCACCGGGCAGGGCGTCGGTCATTTCGGCAATCCTCTCAGTTAACCTGGCGGTCGTAGCCCGCCCAATAGGGTGCGCGCAATTCGCGGCGCAGGATCTTGCCGCTGGGGTTGCGCGGCAGGGCTTCGATCGTATCGACTGACTTTGGCACCTTGAACCCGGCGAGCCGTTCGCGGGCCCAGCCGATGATGCTGTCCGGATCGATCGTATGGCCAGGCTTGGGTACGCAGATGGCCTTGACCGCTTCGCCCCACTTCGCATCCGGCACGCCGATCACGGCGACTTCCAGCACGTCGGGGTGGCCATAAATCCCGCTCTCGACCTCGGCCGGATAGACGTTCTCGCCGCCGGTGATGATCATGTCCTTGGCGCGATCATACATGTAGACGTAGCCGTCTTCATCCATATAACCGACGTCGCCAGTGGCGATCCAGCCATCGGCGTCCATCGTGCTGGCGGTCGCTTCGGGCAGCTTCCAGTAGCCCAGCATGTTGTTGGACGAACGGGTGACGATCTCGCCGATCGCGCCCACCGGCATGGCCTGGCCGTCCTGGCCGCGGATCATCACTTCGACGCCGGGCAGCGGCTTGCCGGCTGATCGCATCCGCTGATTGCCTTCGACCGAGTGGTCCTCGGGCGGCAGGGTGCAGATCGTGCCGGTGGTTTCGGTCATCCCGTAGGCCTGGATGAAATCGGCCCCAAACATGGCAATGCATTGGCGCAGCAGCTCGAGCGGGATCGGCGAGGCGCCGTAGAGGATATAGCGCAGGCGGCTGAAATCGGTCTTGGCGCAGTCCGGATGCTGCAGCAGCAGCGCCAGCGCGGCCGGTACGATGAAGAACCGCGTTACGCCGCGGTTGACCACGGCATCGAACACCCGGGTCGGCTCGAATTCAGAGAGGACCACGCCGGGCAGGCCAGCTGCCAGCGACATGACGCCCAGCCCGGTGCCGCCGATATGGGCGCAGGGCATGGCGACGAGGATGGCCTCGTCCTCGTCCATCAGGGTATAGGGGTGCGGGTTGTCCACTCCTGCCTTGCGCAAGGCAAACAGGTTGGCGTTCGAAAGCACTGCGCCCTTGGGATTGCCAGTGGTGCCCGAAGTGTAGAGCTGCAGCACAGCATCGTTCGGGCCCGATGGCTCGAACTCCGCGCGCGGTGTCTCCTTCATCACCTTGCGGGTTTCTTCCGCTGTGTAGCAGGCGATCAAGCCGGGGCGCTTGCCCAAGGTATTGGCGCAGGCTTCGAACCCGTCGCCCAGGAACAGAACCTTTGCTTCGGCATTGTCGATGATGAAGGCAGCCTCAGGTTCGGCCAGCCGCCAGCCGACCGGCGTCATCACGATCCCGGCACGCGCCGCGCCGAAGAACAGGGTAAAGTAAGTTGTCGCGTTCTTGCCGAACCAGGAAACCCGATCGCCTTTCTTGAGGCCGAGCGCGAGCAGCGCGGAGGCAACGCGCGCGGTCGCATCCTCGAGCTCACCATAGGTCAGCGACAGGTCATCGCCGTCGAGCGCGATGATTTCCGGACGGTCCTTCGCCCAGAAGCGGATGAACTCATCAAACGTGAACAGATCGATCGTGCGCTTGGCGCGCTCTAGCAGCCGATCGTACTTGGCCTGATCCATTTTTCTCTCCCGGTTGGGAGCTATGTTAAGCGCGCGATTAAGATCGGCAAGAGCCAAGCGACGGGAATCTTATCCTCCGGCCATCAGGCTGGCATTGCCGCCCGCCGCAGTGGTGTCGATGCAGGTCACCCGCTCGGTCGCGAAGCGCGGCAGATAGTGCGGCCCGCCGGCCTTCGGACCGGTGCCGGAAAGCCCTTCGCCGCCAAAAGGCTGGCTTTCCACCACGGCGCCGATCTGATTGCGGTTCACGTAGAAATTGCCGACCCGCGCCTTGGCCTCGACCAGCCGCCGGGTCGCGTCGATCCGGCTGTGCAGGCCCAGGGTCAGGCCAAAGCCGGTGGCGTTGATCGCCTCGATCACGGCCTCCAGCTCATCGCCTTTGAACCGGGCAACGTGCAGGACCGGGCCGAAGTTTTCGCGGGAGAGGTCGCCGATCGCTTCGATCTCGATGATCGTGGGGGCGACGAAGGTACCCTTGGCGCAATCTGCCGGAAGCTCGCGCTGCCAGACCGGGCGGCCGGCTGCCTTCATCGCGGCAATATGCTGGTCAAGCGCGGCCTTGGCCTCGGCATCGATCACTGGGCCGACATCGGTGGTGAGCGCCTGCGGATCACCGATCACCAGGGCTTCGAAGGCGCCGCGGATCATCTCCAGCATGCCGTCGTAAACATCGTCCTGCAGGTACAGCACGCGCAGCGCCGAGCAGCGCTGCCCCGCGCTCTGGAACGCGCTGGCGACGACATCGCGGGTAACCTGCTCGGGCAGGGCCGAACTGTCGACGATCATCGCGTTCTGCCCGCCGGTTTCGGCGATCAGGGCGGCGATCGGCCCGTCGCGTTGGGCGAGCGCGCGGTTGATCGCCCGGGCGGTCTCGGTGGAGCCGGTGAAAGCCACGCCCGCCACTTCGGGCCGCGCGGTCAAGAGCGCGCCGACTGCACCGTCTCCGGGCACCAGTTGCAGTACATCGTCGGGAATACCGGCCTCGTGGCACAGCCGCACGGCCAGCGCTGCGATCAGCGGGGTTTGCTCGGCCGGCTTGGCAAGGACCGCGTTGCCAGCAGCGAGCGCGGCCGAAGCCATGCCGATGAAGATCGCCAGCGGGAAGTTCCACGGGCTGATCGTCACGAAGACGCCGCGGCCATGCAGCGTCAGCCGGTTGCTTTCACCGGTCGGGCCAGGGAGAGGGCGGCCCTCGCCAAAGTGCGCGCGCGCTTCGGCGGCGTAGTAGCGCAGGAAATCGACCGCCTCGCGCAGCTCAAGCACGGCATCGACCAGCGACTTGCCGGCCTCGCGCTGGCAGAGCGAGAGGAATTCGGGCGTGTGCGCTTCAAAGGCATCGGCGGCCTTCTCCAGCAGCGCCGCACGTTCAGCCCCGCCCAGTGCATTCCAGCCCGGCTGGGCCTTGGCGGCGCGTTCGGCGGCAAAGGCGACTTCGGCGGCGGAGGCGTTGCGGATCGTCCCGACCACCTTGCTGTTGTCATAGGGCGAGCGAATCTCGGCGGCCTGACCCGGCTCACCCGCCAGCGCTGTCGGCTCAGCCTCCCAGCATAGCGTGGCGAGTTCATCCAGATGTGCCAGCAGCGGCCTACGCAGCAGCGGATCGGCCAGGTCCACCCCGGCACTGTTCAGGCGGCCCGGGAAGATCTGGTGCGGTAGCGGGATCGCCGGGTTGCGGCGCGGGGTCAGCGCAGCCAGTTCCTCAACCGGATCGCGGACCAGGTCATCGACCGGCACCTCGGCATCAGCCATGCGGTTGACGAACGAGCTGTTGGCGCCGTTCTCCAGCAGCCGGCGGACGAGGTAGGCCAGCAGTTCTTTGTGCCCGCCAACCGGCGCATAGATCCGCACGGGGGTGCGGCGATTGCCGGTCTCGGCCTCGAACCTGGCCAGTTCGGCATAGACATCCTCGCCCATGCCGTGGAGCCGCTGGAACTCAAATTCGGTCTCACCAGCCAGCGCCTTGATCGCGCCGACGGTATAGGCGTTGTGCGTCGCAAAGGCCGGATAGATCGCATCGGGCGTGGCCAGCAGCTTGGCTGCGCAGGCGAGGTAAGACACGTCGGTCGCGACCTTGCGGGTGAAGACCGGATAGTCGACCTGCCCGCCAACCTGGCTCAGCTTGATCTCGCTGTCCCAGTATGCGCCCTTGACCAGCCGGACCATGATCCGGCGGCCATGGCGGCGAGCCAGCTGGACCACCCAGTCGACCAGCGGCACAGCGCGCTTCGAATAGGCTTGCAGTGCCAGACCAAAGCCTTGCCAGCCGCCTGCAAACAGCTCGTCGTCGCTGGCCAGGGCTTCGATGATGTCCATCGACAGCTCCAGCCGTTCGGCCTCTTCGGCGTCGATGGTGAAGTGGATATCGGCAGCGCGCGCCTTCAGCGCCAGCGCCTTGAGCATCGGCACCAGTGCGGCCTTGGCGGCATCGGCATGGAGGAAATCGTAACGTGGGTGGAGCGCCGAAAGCTTGACCGAAATCCCCGGCGAGCGGACCACGCCGGCTCCAGCTTCCTGCGCGATCCGGTCCAATGCGGCTTCGTAGCTCAGCCGATAGCGCTCGGCATCGGCGAAGGTCATCGCCGCTTCGCCCAGCATGTCGAAGCTGTGCGTCAGGTTCTGCTTCCGCTCCGGCGCGGCGCGTTCCAGCGCCTCGTCGATGGTCCGGCCGAACACGAACTGACCGCCCAGGATCTTCATCGCCTGCAAGGTTGCCTGGCGGATCACCGGCTCGCCAAGTCGGCCGACGGCGCGCTTCAAGACTGCGCCCAGGCCATCGGCCTTGGCCCGGCGCTGGTCGAGCACCTGGCCCGTCAGCATCAGCGAGAAGGTGGCCGCATTGACGAAGGTAGAGCCGCTTTCACCAAGGTGTTCCGACCAGTCGATCCCGCCGAGCTTGTCGTGAATGAGGGCATCGGCGGTGGCCGCATCGGGCACCCGCAGCAGCGCCTCGGCAAGGCACATCAGGGCAATGCCCTCATCGGTTCCCAGGCCGTAGGTCTGGAGGAAAGCGTCAAGCCCGCTGGCCTTGTGCGCCCGTGCGCCCTCAACCAGCCGCGCCGCAATCCGCCTGGCCTCGGAGTGTACCGCACTGGCCGGAGCGGCCTGACGGAGGCGCTCGGCAATGCAGGCTTCCTCCTCCATGCGATAGGCTTCACGCAGGGCGGTGCGGTCGATCGGTGCAGGCATGAATCGCGCCTAGCACTGGTTGCGTCGGAAACCAATTCCCGCATTGCCTTGCAATTGCTGTTGTTCTGCGCAAAGGCTTGAGCCGGGTCGATAAACGGGTGGTTACAACAGCTCTCCTGTCTGCCGCGCTCCTGGCGCTTGGCGATATGCCGCCTGTGGTAACAGGCGATCCCCTGCTGACGCCATTCGCTTTGGCCGGCGCGGCCGAGGCCGGCAACTATGACCCGGCGGTCGCCCGGGTGGTGCAATCGCTGGTCGAATATACCCGCTGGCCCAGTCCCAGAAATCCGCTGCGGCTCTGCGTGGCCGGGCCGGCACTCTATGCCGGCCGCCTCGATGGCCTGCGGCTGGCCGACGGCCGCCTGATCGAGCGCCGCACTCTGCCGCCTGGTGCTGTTACAGCGGGCGCCTGCGATGCCGTCTACATCGGCCAACTCGCCCCACCGGCGCAGCGGCAGCTGACCACCGTCCTGCGTGGGCGCGGGGTGATGACCGTGGCCGAAGCTGACCCCGCCTGCCGCAGTCAGGCGATGTTCTGCCTTAGCTTTTCGGCCCAGGCGGTCTCGTTCCGCCTCAATGTCGATGCGGTCGCGCGCTCGGGCCTGAGGGTCGATCCGCGCGTGCTGCGTCTATCGACAGGAGGCCAGCCATGAGCACGGCGCGGCTCCTGACCATTCGCGAGATGCTTGGCCGGGTCCACCTGCGGCTGATCCTGTTCGCGGTGCTGCTGGCGGCGGCCAGCCTGACGCTCAGCGGGGGGCTGGTGATCCGCAGCTATGCCCAGCGCAACCTCGATCTGGTGGCGCGAACCGTGGCCTACACCGTAGAGCCGGCCGTGGTTTTCGATGACCGACAGGCAATCCTCGACGGGATCGCTTCGGTTGCCGACAGCGGCGGGGTGCGCCAGGTCGAAGTGCGCGATCCGACCGGACGCGTGCTGGCGACTTGGACCAATCCGCGCGCTGGTTTGCCTGACTGGTTGTTGGCGGCCGGCAACCGGCTGCTCTGGCGCCGCCCGGCTACAGCGCCGCTGGTCCACAGCGGGACCCGGATCGGCGAGGTTCGCATCACCGGCAATCCCGAAGCCCTGCTGCGCTTTGCCCTGGCCGGGACGATCATCGCCCTGACCACTCTGGCGCTGACGGTCATCGCTACCCGCATCCTGGCGCGCCGGTTGCAGCGCGACGTGATCGGCCCGCTTGAGCACGTGGCCGAAGTGGCCCACGCCGTGCGGACCGAGCGTTCGTTTGATCGCCGCGTGCCCGTGGCCGGGATCGCCGAGATTGACCGCTTCGGACAGGACTTCAACGCCCTGCTGGCGGAACTGCAAGGCTGGCACGCCACCATGACGCGCGAAAATGCCGAACTGGCCGAACGGGTTATGCTTGATCCGCTCACGGGTCTGGGCAACCGGGCGGCGTTCGAGGCTGCTTTGCCCCGCGCCGTGACCGCTGCGGTGACCGCCAGCCAGTCCTTTGCCGTACTCTATTGCGACCTGGACCAGTTCAAGGCGATCAACGATACGCATGGCCACGCGGCTGGAGATGCCGTGCTGGTGGCAGTGGCCCGGCGGATGCTGGCGGTGCTGCGCCAGCAGGATCGGGCGTTCCGGCTGGGCGGAGACGAATTTGCCGTCCTGCTCGCGCCGGTCGACGCCGACGAAACCGCCTGCCGGGTCGCAGCGCGGCTTGGCCAGGCCATGGCGCCGCCGATCGACCTGCCAGGTGGCCAGACGGTTTGCACCGGGCTGAGCGTCGGGATCGCGACCTATCCCGATGATGGACTGGCACCGGAAGAGCTTCTGCGGCGCGCCGACCATGCGATGTACCACGACAAGCGCGTGCGCAGTCAAAACATTAGGGAGGACCATTGATGCCCAGACTGATTCTGCTCGCAATGCTGGCGCTGCTCGCGGCCTGCCAGACTACGCCGACGAAGCCGACCTTTTCCAAGCAGCAGGTCGCTCTGCTGGTGGCCGAAGGGTTCAAGCCAGTGGGCGAAAACTACGAACTTGGCATTGCCGACAAGGTGCTGTTCGAAGTCGATCAGAGCGACTTGCCGCCTGAAGCCGCAGCGATTGTCGACCGGCTGGCCAAGGCGCTGGTTGGCGTTGGCATCAGCGGTGCGCTGGTGGAAGGGCACACCGATTCGACCGGGTCGGACACCTACAACCAGGCTCTGTCCGAACGGCGCGCCAATACGGTCAAGGAAGCGCTGGTCAAGGGCGGTCTTTCACCCAGCGGCATGCGCGCCCAGGGCTTTGGCGAGACCGACCCGATTGACAGCAACGATACCGAGGATGGCCGTGCCCAAAACCGCCGGGTCGTGGTGGTGGTGACCCCGCTCGACGCGGTGCCCGTCGGCAAGTGATTGCCTCTCTCGTCAGCCGCCCTATGACGGCGGCATGATGGGTGAGTGGCAATTCTGGATCGACCGCGGCGGCACATTCACGGATGTGGTGGCCCGCGCGCCGGATGGCCGGGTACTGACCGCCAAGCTCCTGTCCGAAGATCCGGCCCGGGACGAGGATGCGGCTATTGCCGCAATCCGGCAGTTGAGCGGCACAGGAGCGGGGGCGCTGCCGCACGCCGCCGTGCGGATGGGTACAACCGTTGCCACCAATGCCTTGCTCGAGCGCAAG
This sequence comes from Novosphingobium ginsenosidimutans, assembly GCF_007954425.1. Lineage (NCBI taxonomy): Bacteria > Pseudomonadati > Pseudomonadota > Alphaproteobacteria > Sphingomonadales > Sphingomonadaceae > Novosphingobium > Novosphingobium ginsenosidimutans. The sequence continues at coordinate 1,930,021 of NZ_CP042345.1, forward strand.
GGGGAACCGACCGTACTCGCCATTACCCGCGGCTTTGGCGATGCGCTGCGGATTGGCACACAGGAACGGCCCGAACTGTTCGTGCGGCAGATCGTCCTGCCCGAGCCGCCCCACGCCCGCGTGATCGAGATTGCCGAGCGGGTGAAGGCCGATGGCACTGTGCTGGAACCGCTGGATGAAGCCCAGGCCAGCGCCGCCTTTGCCGAAGCTGTGGCCGCCGGCTTCTGCTCGATCGCGATCGTGCTGATGCACGGCTATCGCTATCCGGCGCACGAGGCGCGGCTGGCCGAACTGGCGCGGTCCGCCGGGTTTACCCAGGTCTCGGTCAGCCACGAGGTTGCTCCGCTGATCAAGCTGGTCGGGCGCGGAGATACGACGCTGGTTGATGCCTATCTCTCGCCAGTGCTGCGCCGCTACGTCGATCAGTTCACCACGGCGCTGGGCGGGGCCAACCGCGCCCTGTTCATGCAATCGAGCGGCGGGCTGGCCGATGGTGCCAGGTTCCGCGGCAAGGACGCGATCCTTTCGGGCCCCGCTGGCGGCATCGTCGGCATGGCGCGCACGGCCGAGGCGAGCGGTGCCCGCAAGGTAATCGGCTTCGACATGGGCGGCACTTCGACCGATGTCAGCCACTATGCCGGCCAATTCGAGCGCGACAGCGAAGTGCGCGTCGCCAATGTCCGGATCCGCACGCCGATGTTGCGGATCCACACCGTAGCGGCAGGTGGCGGCTCGATCTGCCGGTTTGATGCCGGGCGGCTGGTGGTCGGGCCTGAAAGTGCAGGGGCCGTGCCGGGGCCGGCCTGCTACCGCAATGGCGGGCCGCTGACCGTGACCGACTGCAACGTCATGCTCGGCAAGCTGCGCCCCGAACACTTCCCGCACCTGTTCGGGCCGAACGGCGACCAGCCGATTGATCCCGCAGTGGTGGCCGATAAGTTTGCGGAAATGGCCGCGGCGATCCAGGCTGAGACAGGACAGCTGTTTCCGCCCGCGGCGCTGGCCGAAGGCTTCGTCACAATTGCCGTTGCCAACATGGCCCATGCGATCAAGCAGATCTCGGTCGCGCGCGGGCATGACGTGACCGGCTATGCCTTGTCATGCTTTGGGGGCGCGGGCGGGCAACACGCCTGCCTGGTGGCCGATGCGCTGGCGATCGATACCGTGCTGGTCCACCCGCTCGCCGGGGTGCTTTCTGCCTATGGCATGGGCCTTGCCAGCGAAGCGGCGGTGCGTGAACAGACCTTGGGGCAGCCGCTAGCCGATGGCCTCGCCGCAGCGGACAATCTGGCCCAGGAGCTTGGCCAGCAAGTCCGCGGCGAACTGAGCGGGGAAGCCTCGGAAGTCCGTACCCGCTTGTTCCTGCGCCGCGAAGGCTCTGAAAACACTATCGAGCTGCCGCGCGGCGAGCCCCAACAGCTCGCCGCTGCCTTCGCCGCCGCGCACCGCGCGCAATTCGGCTATGATGGCGATGGCGCGCTGGCGATCGATCGGGTGCGCGTGGAAGCGATCGCTGCCGGTGAGATCACGGGCGGGCTCGACTGGCCGCTGCCGGAACAGGCTGGACCGGCGCTGGAAACAATTGACTGCTATCTGGACGGCGCAGATCACCGTGTTGCGGTCTACGACCGCGCTGCCTTGCCCGCAGGCTTTGCTGCACCCGGGCCGCTGATCGTGATCGATCCGCTCGCCACCACGGTGGTGGAGCCGGGCTGGTCGCTGACGGTCGATGGCGATGGCACCCTGCGGCTGACCCGCACCGCGCCGCGCGCCGCAGCGCTCGCCAGCGGAACCGAGGTGGACCCCGTCCGCCTCGAGATATTCAACGGTCTGTTCATGGCGATCGCAGAGGAGATGGGCTCGGCGCTCGCGCGCACGGCCATGTCGGTCAACATCCGCGAGCGGCTCGATTTCTCCTGCGCGATTTTTGATGGGGCCGGACGGCTGGTGGCCAACGCGCCGCATATGCCGGTGCATCTCGGCTCGATGGGGGAGAGCGTCCAGGCCGTCTTGCGGGAGCGGGCCGGAGGCAAGGACGGAAGGGGCATCCGCCGCGGCGATGCCTATGTCCTCAATGCGCCCTATGCCGGCGGCACCCATCTACCGGACATAACCGTGGTCATGCCAGTCTTCGTCGGGGAAGGGCAGGAGCCCGACTTCTATGTCGCCGCGCGCGGGCATCACGCCGATGTCGGCGGGATCGCGCCCGGATCGATGCCGCCCAGCAGCCGCACGATTGGTGATGAAGGGGTGCTGCTTGAAAATGTCCTGCTGGTCGACGAAGGCCGCTTCTGTCGGGACGAGCTAGCCGCGATCCTTTCGTCCGGGCTGCATCCGGCGCGCAATGTCGAAGCAAACCTCGCCGATCTCGCGGCGCAGGTTGCGGCCTGCGCCCGCGGTGCCGCCGGGCTGGAGCGGGCCTGCACCGAACACGGCGCAGATGTCGTCCGCGCCTATATGGGCCATGTCCATGACAATGCCGAGGAAGCCGTGCGCCGACTGATCGGACGGCTTGAGGATGGCAGCTTTCGCTATGAGCTGGATAACGGCGCGGTGGTCTGCGTTGCAGTGCGGGTGGATCGTGTGGGCCGCCAGGTGACGATCGACTTTGCCGGAACGAGCGACCAGCTGCCCGGCAATTTCAACGCGCCCTTCAGCGTGGTCCGCGCGGCTGTGATGTATGTCCTGCGGACCATGATCGACGATCCGATTCCAATGAACGAGGGCTGCCTCGCCCCAGTCAAGATCCTGGTGCCCGAAGGGTGCATGCTGCGTCCGCGTTATCCCGCAGCGGTCGTGGCCGGGAATGTCGAGACCAGCCAGGTCGTCACCGATGCGCTGTTCGGCGCCTTCGGCGCGATGGCTGCGGCACAGGGGACAATGAACAATCTGACCTTCGGCAATGACCGTTACCAGTACTACGAGACGATCGCCGGCGGTTCTGGCGCGGGACCGGACTTCGACGGGACCAGTGTGGTTCAGACCCACATGACCAACAGCCGCCTGACCGATCCCGAAGTGCTCGAAACGCGGTTTCCAATTCTGCTTGAGGCGTTCGCCATAAGGCGCGGATCAGGTGGAGCAGGGCGGCATCGCGGCGGTGACGGGGCGCTGCGGCGGCTACGCTTCCTGGAAACGATGGAGGCCGGCATGCTCGCCAATCGCCGCCGCGTGCCGCCATTCGGACTGGCCGGCGGCGCGCCCGGAGCGCCTGGTGCAACGCGCGTAGAACGAACCTCAGGTGAAGTTGAGGTTCTCGATTCCACCGCTTCGGTGCTGATGAATCCGGGTGACGTGATGGTCGTCGAAACGCCGGGCGGGGGAGGCTACGGGTGAGCGAGATGTGGGTCCTGTCCGGCATCGCGGTCATGGTGCTGGGCTTCGTGCTGCGCTTCAATCCGCTGTTGGTTGTGGTCGCCGCTGCGGCAGTGACCGGCGTTGCAGCTGGGCTTGATCTTCAGGCAATTGTTTCAGCCTTCGGAAAGGCATTCAACAACACTCGCTACGTCTCTGTAGTATGGATTGTTTTGCCGGTGATCGGTCTGCTCGAAGCGCATGGGCTGCAAGAGCGCGCCCGCGGCCTGATTGCCGGCCTCAAGGGCGCCACGACCGGCCGGTTGCTGACCGGCTACCTGCTGATCCGCCAGGTCTCTTCGGCGCTCGGGCTGACTTCGGTCGCAGGCCACGCCCAGACCGTCCGTCCGCTCGTGGCACCGATGGCCGAGGCGGCGGCTGAAGGGCAGAAGGACCTGACCGAGGACGAGCGCGAGCATGTCAAGGCCATGTCCGCTGCGACCGACAACATCGGGCTGTTTTTCGGCGAGGACATCTTCATCGCGATCGGATCGATCTTGTTGATGGTCGGCTTCCTTGAACAACAAGGCATCATCCTCTCACCGTTCCAGCTTTCGGTCTGGGCCATCCCGACCGCAATCGCCGCTTTCGTGATCCACGGCTTCCGGCTGTGGCGGCTGGATCGGCAGCTCGGGCAGAAGGAGGCCGGACAATGATCGGCCTGCCATTCGTCTATACGCTCGCGGGCCTGACCTTCCTCGCTTTTGCCGTGCTCTCTTTGCGCGATGCCAGCAATCGGAAGCGCTGGGGCAATGGCGCGTTCTGGGGCCTGCTCGCGCTGTCGATGCTGGCGGGAGACCGGCTGGGCGATTTCGGCAATGGCCTGCTGGTCCTGGCCTTGGTGGCGATTGCCGGTACCGGGCAACTGGGCCGGGGCGCTGGGGGGACAACAGCAGTGGTCCGGGCCGAGCGCGCTGCCCGTTATGGCAACAAGTTGTTCCTGCTGGCGCTGGTGATCCCGGCGACGGCACTCGCCGGGACCTTCGGGTTCGAACATCTGCCGGGCCTGGTCAATCCCAAGCAGGTGACGCTGGTCAGCCTGGCGCTGGGTGCGCTGCTGGCATTGGTGACTGGCCTTGCCTGGCTGCGCCCGCATCCGGCGGCACCCTTGCAGGAAGGGCGGCGGCTGATGGATTCGGTCGGCTGGGCGGCGATCCTGCCGCAGATGCTGGCCAGCCTTGGCGCGGTCTTCGCGCTCGCGGGTGTGGGTGACGTGGTCGGCCAGCTGATGTCGGGTGTGATCCCAGCCGGTAGCAAGATCGGCGCGATCATCGCCTTTACCGTCGGCATGGCGCTGTTCACCATGGTGATGGGCAATGCCTTTGCCGCCTTTCCGGTGATGGCGGCGGCAATCGCAGTGCCGCTCCTTATTCATCAGTATGGCGGCGATCCGGCGGTGGTCTGCGCGATCGGTATGCTGGCAGGATTCTGCGGCACACTGATGACGCCGATGGCGGCGAACTTCAACATTGTCCCTGCCGCGCTGCTCGAACTGAAGGACCGCAACGCCGTGGTCTGGACCCAGGTCGGCACGGCGCTTCCGCTGCTGGCGGTCAACACGCTTTTCATATGGTGGTTTGCTTTCTGATGACGACCCTGACCGCCGATTACGCCGCGCGCTTCATGGCGCTAACCCTGGGCCACCTGACCCGCGAATTTCCGCACAAGCTTGACCACGTGATGGACGGGCCGGAGGATGCACGTACGCCGCGTCAGCTCCACCCAATCTTCTTCGGCAGCTTTGACTGGCATTCCTGCCTGCATGGCTGGTGGCAAGTGTTGCGGCTGGCGCGGCTCTATCCGAACCAGCCCGAGGCTGCGCGAGTCCATGCCCTGGCCGAAGAAATGCTGACCGCGGAGAATTTCGCAGTCGAGACCGCCTATCTTGCCCGGCCCTCGTCGCGCGGGTTCGAGCGGCCCTATGGCTGGGCCTGGGCGCTGGCGCTCCACGCCGAGATGGTTCGGCATGACCGGCCTTGGGCGCGCCATGGGGATGCCTTTGCCGCTGCCTTCGCCGAACGGTTCCGTCAGTTCCTGCCGCTTCAAACCTATCCGATCCGGGTTGGCACGCACTACTCCTCAGCCTTCGCGCTGACCCTGGCGCGCGATTGGGCGCTGGAGCAGGATCCGCGCCTTGTCGCCTTGTTGGACGCCCGTAGCCGCGACTGGTTTGGACAGGATCGCGATTGCCAGGCCTGGGAGCCAGGCGGTGATGAATTCCTTTCTTCCGCGCTGACCGAGGCGCTGCTGATGAGCCGGGTGCTGGGTTCGGACTTTGCCGATTGGTTCGATCTGTTCCTCCCGCGGGCCGCGCATGGGGAGCCCGCAACCCTGTTTACCCCGGCCACGGTCTCTGATCGCAGCGACGGCAAGATCGCTCACCTCGATGGGCTAAACCTCAGCCGCGCCTGGTGCTGGCGCGGGATAGCTGCGGCCTTGCCAAAGGGGCATGCGGCTCGGGAGCCGGCGCTGGCCACCGCGCAGCAGCACCTCGATGCGGCGCTACCGCATCTGGGCGATGATTACATGGGCGAGCATTGGCTGGCGACCTTCGCCCTGCTGGCACTGGAGCAGCGCTAAACCCCTGCATTACCGGCTGGCAGGCTGGCCGGGGACGCGTTAGTCTTCGCGCCAAAGAAAATGGAGCGGAAGCATGACGGCGCAATTGGTCGAGACCATCCGGTCGACCCTGAAGTCCACCGACCGGCCCTATATGCAGGGCGCCTGGCGGCCGAGCTTCAACGAATGGAACGCGCTGTTTGCAAATGGTGAGGCCGAGGTCATCGGCACGATTCCAGCGGATATCGATGGCGTATACGTGCGCACTGGCGAAGTGCCAGTGCACGAACCGATCGGGCGCTATCACCCCTTTGACGGCGACGGGATGATCCACTCGATCAGCTTCAAGGGCGGCCGCGCCGCCTATCGCAGCCGCTTCGTGCGGACCAAGGGCTTCCTTGCCGAACAGGAAGCCGGCCAGGCATTATGGGCCGGCCTGATGGAGCCGCCCCACAAGTCTACCCGGCCGGGCTGGGGCGCGCAGGAATGGCTCAAGGACAGCTCCTCCACCGACGTGGTGATCCACGCCGGCAAGATCCTTTCCACCTTCTACCAATGCGGCGAGGGCTATCGGCTTGATCCCTACACGCTGGACCAGGGCGGGACTGAGGGCTGGGTGCCGGACGACGGCATTTCCGCCCACGCCAAGGTTGATGAAGCGACCGGCGAACTGATGTTCTTCAACTATGCCAAGCACGCCCCCTTCATGCATTACGGGGTGGTCGGGCCGGACAACCAGTTGAAGCACTATGTCCCGATCCCGCTGGCCGGCCCGCGCTTGCCCCATGACATGGCCTTCACACCCAACTGGTCGATCCTCAACGATATGCCGCTCTACTGGAACGAGCAGCTGCTGGAACGGAACCTTCACGTCGTGAACTTCCACCCGGATCAACCGACCCGCTTCGGTCTGATCCCGCGCTATGGCCAGCCAGAGGAAATCCGCTGGTTCGAGGCTGAGCCGACCTATGTTCTCCATTGGCTCAACGCCTGGGAAGAAGGCGACGATGTGGTGCTAGATGGGTATTATCAGGAAGAGCCGATGCCCAAGTCCTACCCCGATGCGCCCGAGGGGTACGAGCGGATGATGGCCTATCTCGACCAGATGCTCATGAAGCCCAAGCTGCACCGCTGGCGCTTCAACCTGAAGACGGGCAAGACCACCGAGCAACGGCTGGATGACCGCATCCTGGAATTCGGCATGATCAACCAGGCCTATGCCGGGCGGAAAAACCGCTATGCCTATTCCGCCGTGCCCGAGCCGGGCTGGTTCCTGTTCCGCGGCCTCGTCAAGCATGACCTAACGGCCGGCACCAGCGAGACACTCGAATTCGGACCCGACCGCTTTGGCAGCGAGGCACCCTTTGCGCCCAGGATCGGCGCCCAGGATGAGGACGATGGGTACCTCGTTTCGTTCATCGCCGATCTCAACACCGATACCAGCGAATGCGTGCTGATCGACGCCAAGCGGTTCAGCGAAGGTCCCGTCTGCCGGATCGTGCTGCCCGAACGGTTCTGCTCGGGCACCCACGCCACCTGGGCGAACGGCGATGCGATCGGGATGGGACCGAACCCGCTGCTCTAGCCATGGTCGCTAATCGCTTGTAGCCTCCCGGCAAAACAACGGTGGGGAGCGCAAATGGGGCAGTTCTGGGCGAGCTTTGCGGGGCAGGTGACGATGGCGCTGGTCCTGCTGGCGGTGATCGGCTTCTTCACCTGGCGCACCACCACCAGGGCCGCCCACCCCGCGCACGATGGTTCAGCCAAGGACGTCTACCTGGCCAGCGGGGGCCTGAAATGGCTTTATGTCGCCGGGGCGATCACGCTGACCAACCTTTCGACCGAGCAATTGGTCGGCATGAACGGCAACCAGATGCTGCTGCTGGCCTGGTGGGAGCTGGCCGGCTTTGTCGGGCTGATGATCCTGGCCTTCGTGTTTGTGCCGGTCTACTACCGCACCGGCTGCACCACGGTGACCGAGCTGCTCGAGCAGCGTTACGACGGCGGTTCGATCCGGACGCTGATTTCGGCGCTGTTCCTGATCGGCAATATCCTAATTTACCTGCCGGCGGCGCTCTATTCAGGCACGCTGTTCCTCAAGTCGATGTTCGGGGTCGATTGGCCGCTGTGGTATTTCGCCGCGCCGATGGCCGTGATCGCGGCGGTCTATACGATCATGGGCGGTCTACGCGCCGTGGCGGTGATGGACACCTATTCGGGCATCGGCGTGCTGGCGATTGCGCTGCTGGTGGTGGTGCTGGCCTGCAATGCGATCGGCTGGGATTTCTCCGGCATTCCGCAGGAACGGCTGACCATGGTGGGGGACGCGGATTCACCGATCCCGTTCCACACGCTGTTCACCGGCATGCTGTTCATCCAGATCTTCTACTGGTCGACCAACCAGAACATCACCCAGAAAGCGATGACCGCGCCGACCGTGCGTGAGGCGCAGAAGGGCGTGCTGGCGGCCGCTGCGGTGCGGATCCTGGTCATCCCGGCGATTGTCGTGATCCCGGGCGTGGTCGGCTACAAGCTGTTCGGCGATGTCGATGATGCCGCCTATGGCCAGGTTGTCGCGGCGGTCCTGCCGCAGTGGCTCTCTGGAGCTTTTGCAGCGATGATGGCGGCGGCGGTGATTGCCCACACCGCGGCGATCCTCAACAGCTCGGTCGCGCTCTATGCGGTGGATTTCCACGCCAAGTTCGTGCGGCCGGTGTCGAACCACTGGCGGCTGGCCAGCACCGTCTCGGTGATCCTCACCATCACCTCGATCCTGATGGTGCCGGTGTTCCAGAACGCCAAGTCGATCATCAACCTGCTGCAGCAATTGAACGGTTTGTCCTCAATGCCGATCCTCTCGGCCTTCATCGTCGCGCTGCTGTTCCGGGGCGTGGCGGCGCGCGCGGCGATTGCCGGGGTGGTCTGGGGCGTCGCGCTCTATGGGCTCTACACCTTTGCCTGGCAGCCGGCCGGGCTTATCGGGGTCCACTATATCGACTTCATGGTGGTGACGCTGGCCACTTCGGTGCTGTTCGCGCTGGGCTTCAACCGGATCGTGCTGGGGCGAAGCGCAGAGTTCACCGGCTGGCGCGGGGTGACTGGACAAGCCGCGGCGGCGGCGTGAGACTGCGGCCATGACCCAGATCACCACCGACCGCCCGTCGACCGCCTATGACCGCATCCCCTACCTGATCGCCTTCGACGAGGTCAGCGCCTTCAAGGACACCTATGGCGGGGCGCTCGGCAAGGTAGTGGTCGAGGCCCACCACCTGAAGCCGCACACCCCGTCGGACAGCGTGGTGATCTTCTCGCACCCGATCGGCGGCGGGGCCTATCTGCCGCTGGTGGGGATGCTGGCGCGAATGGGCGTCCACACGATCTATTGCAACACGCGCTATCGGGGCAATGACACGGCGCTGATCATGGAGCGCGCGGTGATGGATTTTGCCGCCTGTATCCGCGATGCCAAGGAGCGGTTGGGCTACCAGAAGGTCTATCTTGGCGGGTGGTCGGGCGGCGGAGCGCAAAGCCTGTTCTACCAGGCCGAAGCGCAGGATCCGCGCGTTACGCATACCCCGGCCGGCGATCCCTATGACCTGACCGCCGCGAATTTTATCCCCGCAGATGGCGTACTGCTGCTGGCCGCGCACCTGTCACGCAACCTGACGCTGACCGAATGGCTCGATGCGTCAATCGAGGACGAGAGCCGCCCCTTTGATCGCAACCCGGCCTGGAACATCTTCGCGCCCGATGGCCCGAAGCCGCCGTTCTCGGCCGATTTCGTGGCCGAATACCGCGCCCGCCAGATTGCCCGCAATCGGCGGATCACGGCCTGGGTGAAGGAGCAGCTGGCCGATTTGAAGGCCAGGGGGCTGGAGCATCACGAGCGCTGCTTCACCGTCCAGGGCACCATGGGCGATCCACGCTGGGTCGATCCCTTGGTCGATCCGAACGAGCGCGAGCCGAACCATTGCATGCTGGGCGATCCCTTCGTGGTCAACGATGGTCCGGTCGGACTGGCGCGGTTCACGACGCTGCGATCATGGCTGTCACAGTGGTCCTATGACGATTCGCAGGCTGATGGTTTGAAGTGCGCCGCTCGGATTCACTGTCCGATGCTGGTGATCGAAAACGGCGCCGACGATGCCTGCACCCCCAGCCATGCCGCCCGGCTGATGGCGGCGGCTAAGCGCTGCGAGATCGACCATTATGTCATAAATGGCGCAAATCATTACTATTTTGGTCAACCGGCTCTGGCTCAACAGGCGGCCGGGCTGGTCCGCGACTGGATCGCGGCGCGCGACTGAAGATCATGGTGAATAAGCTATTGCGCGCCGCAAGATTCGATTCAATGATGGGGGTCTCAACAAGGGGGAGTTTCCCAAATGCGCAAGACTACCGTTGCCCTGACTGCTATGCTGGCCCTCGGCCTCGCCGCTTGCGGCGCCAAGAAGGAAGAAGCCGCTCCGGAAGCCGCTGCTACTGAAGCTGCTGCCACCGAAGCTGCTGCCACTGAAACCGCTGCTGCCACCGATGCCGCGACTGCCGCTGCCAGCGACGCCGCTGCTGCTCCGGCTGCCGAAGCTCCGGCCTCGGAAGCCGCCAAGTAATCCAACGCCTGACAGTGTTGATGGACCAAGGCCCGCCGGAAACGGCGGGCCTTTTCCGTTTTGACGCGCAGGGCGTCAGCTCAGGTGGCGTCCAATCGCGTTCCAGGCTGTTTGTTTCTGCGCCAGCGGCAGCGTGTGGGCCGGGCTGCTTGAAGGCAAGGTAATCAGCTCCACCGCCGCACCGGCATCCGCCGCCTGCCGCGCTGCCAGCTGACCATTGAAGGCAATCGCCCGCAGGTCCGGCAATCGCGCAACCAGTCCCGCCAGATCGGATCGCTCGGCAATCTTAAGGTCGGCATCCAGGCTGCCCTGGCGATGCCCGGTCGAGACAACGTCCCACAGCGCGACCCGGTGCGCGATCAAGGTGGCTAGCCGGTCCGCATAGTCGCACCCGACCAGGTCGACGCCAATCACACTGCCAACCAACTGCCAGAACTGGTTGCGGGGATTGGCATAGTAGCTTTGCCGGGCCAGGGACTGTGCGCCGGGTAAAGAACCGAGGATCAGGACCCGCGCATCCGGGCGATAGACCGGCGGGAATCCGCGCAACAACTCTGCTGCGGCTTCCGCGGTGGCGGAAGTGGGCTTGATCAGCACTTCGTCAATCCTTGGTTCGCTCGGGTCATCGTCTTCCTACGCCGACGGCGAGCCGAAGTAGCGGAAATGGATGAGACCGACCACCGGCCAGAGAAGCTTCAGGAATCAGACGCCGGTGCCGCAGTTCCCTGCTCCGCTTCGCTCCGCCCCAGGGCGGCGGACAGCAGATCGAGCGCCGTATCGATGCAGCACAGCCGGGTTGCGCCCCGATTGCTCGTGCCAAAGTGGCGCTCGGCATGAAGCGTAACACCTTCGCGCCAGGCGCAGGCGAAGTGTACCAGCCCGGCTTCCTCATCAGCGCCGCCTGGTCCTGCAAACCCGGTGACAGACAGCGCAAGATCGGCGGTCGAGTTGCGCAGGGCTCCTTCGACCATCGCTGTTGCGGCTTCTGGCGATACCGCGCCGAAGCGCTGGAGCAGTTCGGGCGATACACCCAGCATCCGCGTCTTGGCGCCATCGCTGTAGGTCACGAACCCGGCTTCGAAGACATGACTCTTGCCGGGTATGTCGGTGAAGAGCGAGGCGAGAATTCCGCCAGTGCAGCTTTCCGCAGTGGCCAGCCGGATATTGTCCTGTGTCAGCCGCGCCATGATTGCGTCGATCCGGGCCTCGGTTTGCGGGTGGAGAATGGGGGAGAAGGTTTCGGCCATCGTGCCAGGCTAACCGGCAAGGAACTTGGCCGGTTCCGTCGCCAGCCATTCCAGGAAACCCCGCTCGGCCCGGCTCAAGCGACCCGCGCGGGGCAAGCGCTGCGGCGTGAAGCGGCCCGACCGGGCCGCCTCGACCAGCGCTGGATGGATATAGGCCTTGCGCGCGACCGCCGGCGTATTGGCCAGCGCCTGGGATACTTCCTGCAGCATCTCTTTCAGCCGTACACCCCGATTGAGCGCGGCAAAGGCGATGACACTGCCGTGCCAGGTGCGGAAATCCTTCGCGGTAAAGTCACTGCCGGTGATCGTGCGCAGATAGACGTTCACGTCGGCCGAGCTTATTGCGTGGACCTGGCCGTCATCGCCCTGGTACTGGAACAGCTGTTGCCCGGGCAGGTCCTGGCAGCGCCGGACCACGCGGATCACCCGCTGATCGGTCAGCCGCACCCGGCGCATGATTCCGCTCTTGCCGCGATAGTCCAGCGCCAGGCCGCCACGGGTCAGCTTGGCATGGCGGTTGCGCAGGGTAGTGAGACCAAACGACTTATTTTCGCGCGCGTAGGCGGGGTTGCCGATCCGCAGGTATTCGCAATCGAGGATCCGCACCACCGCCGCCAGCACAGCCGCGCGGCTGCGCGGCGGGGCCTGTAGGTCCTTGTCGAGCCGCTGGCGCAGCTTTGGCAGGGCTGCACCAAAAGCGGCGCAGTTGGCAAACTTGCGGGTATCGCGCGCTTCCCGAAATGCCGGGTGATAACGATATTGCCGGCGGCCCCGTGCATCGATGCCGACCGCCTGAAGGTGGCCCTGCGGATCGGGGCAAAAGCGGGCCTCGGTATAGGCCGGGGGCAGGGCGATGCGGTTCAGGCGCTCGATTTCGGCCGGGTCCGTAATCCGTGCGCCTGTCTCATCGAGATAGCGCCAGCGCTGCCCGACCCGCCGCCGGCCAACCGTTAGCGCGGTAACTTCCACAAAAACCAGATCGGCTTCAGACCGGGGAAGGCGCTTCGGGTTCGGGGCTGGGTTGCGATTTTTTGCCGCCATGCTTGCGGGAATTGGCAAGAGCGACCGCTTGTTCCCGTGCACCGGCATTAGCCAGCGCTTCGGCCAGCACGGCGGCGAGGTCTTCGAGCAGGTAGGGCTTGGGCAGGACCAGGATCCCCGTATTACTGCCCGTGTCGGATCCATGGCCGGTCGTCAGTACGACAGCGAGGTCAGGGCGCAGCAGCAGCGCCGCTTCGGCCAGATCGCGTCCATTCATGCCCGGCATCGAGATGTCGGTCAGCAGGGCGGCAATCTGCGGGTTTTCGGACAGAAGCCTGAGCGCTTCATACCCCTCGGCGGCTGCGATCACCCTATAGCCTAGCGCGGTCAGCGATGCCTGGGCCGAAAGCCGGACCAGTGCTTCGTCCTCGACCAGCAGGACCAGCTCCCCCTTAACCTCGCGGTCCGCTTGCTTGGCGTCTCCTGCCTCCGCGCTCTCCGGAGCGTCGCAGGCTGGCAGGGCGATGCAGACGCTCGTGCCGACGTTCGGGGTCGACTGGATTGTGATCCGGCCGCCAGACTGGGCAACAAACCCGTGGACCTGGGACAGCCCCAGCCCCGTCCCCATGCCAATATCCTTGGTGGTAAAGAAGGGATCGAACACACGCTGCAGCTGCTCAGAGCTCATGCCCTCGCCGTTGTCATCGACTTTGATCTCGATTTCCGTGTCCCGCCGACGCGTGGCGATCGTCAGCCGCCCGCCTGTCGGCATGGCATCGCGGGCATTGACTGCCAGGTTGACCAGCGCGCTTTCGAGCTGCGAGTTGTCGACCTCAACCCAGCCAGCCGCTGGATCGAGATCGAGCATTACTTCGATATTCTTGCCCAGCGAGCGTGCCAGCAGGCGCTGGGTCCGGCTGATCAGTGTGTTGAGTTCAACCCTGCGCGGCTTGAGCCGTTGCTGGCGGGCAAAGGCCAGCAGCCGTCCAGTCAGGTCGGCGGCACTGGTCGCGCCCGCCAGCGCCGTCTCGATCAGCGGGGCAATGTTGCGGGCATCCATTGCCGGCAATTGCTGTCGCAGGGTGTCGAGCGATGCGATCACCACTGCCAGCATATTGTTGAAATCATGGGCTATACCACCGGTAAGTTGCCCAAGACTCTCGATCTTCTGGAACTGGCGCAGCGATTCCTGCACCGCCTCGCGCTCCGCCATCTCCTGCTGGACCGATGCCAGTGCGTTCTCAAGCTCAGCCGTGCGAGCGGCTACGCGCTGCTCAAGACTGGCTTCGCGGCTTTTGGTTACCGAGATATCCCGCACAATGCCGATCACGCCAATGATCTTGCCATCGCGCACCCACGGGTTCTTCTCGACGCGGTACCAGCGCCGCTCGCCATCGACGGTTAGCCGGAGGTCTACCGCGCTCAGTTCCCCGCGCTCCAGCGCCGCCCGATCGGCCGCGGCAAGCGCTTCGGCTTCATTGGGTTCATCGGTGGGCGGCAGCGGCACCCCGCGCAGCATCGGCAAGGGGGTGGGCACCGCCTTGGAGAATGCCGCATTGGCAAACAGTACCTCGCCCTGCCTGGTTTTCACGAAGATCAGGTTGCCGCTCGAATCGATGATCGATTGCAGCAGGTGGCGGCCAGCTTCGAGAATGGTTTCGCTGCGGGCGCGGATCGCTTGTTCGCGGGCCTGCTGACGGGCCCGGAGCTGGCCCCGCACCGCCATGCCGCACAGCAGGCCAAGCACCAGGGTAAAGGCGGTCAGCAGCGCGCGCCACCGCCCGGCCAACGTGGTGGCGTGCTGAGCCTGGTTACGGCTCTCAAGCAGTTCCAATTGCTTGAGCCGTTCAAGTGCGGCCAGTTCCGCGCGCAGCTGATCCATCGCCTGCTTGCCGTCGCGAAGCTGATCCAACCGGTTAGCCTGATCGAGCCGTCCTTGCCGCTGCATGGCTACACTGCGCTCGAGCTGCGCCATGCTGGCCGAGGCAAGTTCCTCAATCCGCGTGACTTTCGCGGCGGCATCAGCATCGTTTTCGGTCAGCTCACGCAGCCGGGCGATCGCCGCCGGCTGCTGACTGCGCGCCGCATTGAGGGGCTGCAGGAAGGCAGGATCGCCAGTCAGCAGAAAGCCGCGCTCGCCGGTCTCGGCATCCTGCGCGGTACTCAGAACCTGCTCGGTCGCACGCAGCACGTTCAGTGTCAGCACCTCTTGTGCCTGGGCAGCATGCTCAGCATGCTCGGATTGCCGCGAACTTAGTGTAAGCCAAGCCAGCAGCGCCAGCAGCAGCGCCGCCGCGATGCCAAGCGCGATCCTTCGCAGTCCGTCGACGCGATCATCTGACTGCAATCGAACACCTGTGGTCAACCGGTCTCGCCCACCACCCCAGCGAGCATCAAAAGACTGGCCTGCGGGGCATTGCGCGGAACCGTTCCGTGATCGACTGCCGACGAGACCAACGGTGCACGATTCGAGATAAGGTCATTCAATGCAACGACTTTGGTCCGGAACCGTACGCAGCTAAACGCTGGGCAGGAGCTGGCTGGAGCTACCCCAGCCAGCCAGCCCGCGATCGGCAGCCCGTTCGAGCAGCTGGGCGCGGTCGGCCAAGCGGAAGGCAGCCGCCGTCTCGAATTCGTCGAGCTCTGCCCAACTGACCGGCGCCGCCACCGGCGCGCCGGCCCGGGCCCGCACCGAATAGGGCATGATCGCAGTCGAGCCCCGCTGGTTGCGCAGCCAGTCGATGAAGATCCGGCCCTTGCGCTTGGCCTTGGACATGGTCGCAACAAACCGCTCCGGCTCGGCGGTTGCCAGGGCGATCGAGAAGCGGCGAGCGAAGTCCGTTACCTCGTCCCACTCGGCCTGGGGCTTGAGCGGTACAATCACGTGAACGCCTTTGCCTCCTGATAGCATGGCGAAGCTGGTCAGCCCGATGTCGGCCAGGTGGCGCTTCAGATCCTGCGCTGCCTTGCGTACGTCGGCAAAGCTCAGCGCCTCGTCGGGATCAAGGTCGAAGACCAGGCGGTCGGGCTGTTCCAGATGCCGTGAATGGCTGGCCCAGGCGTGGAACTCGATCGCGCCCATCTGCACGCATTCGAGCACGCCTTGCGCATCCGACACGCAGAGATAGTCCTCTTCTCCGCCATCCTTTTCGCGGATCCGGACCGAGCCGATGTCCTTGCCCAGATTGCCCGCGCCATGCTTCTGGAAAAAGCACTTGCCGCCGATCCCGTCCGGGCAACGTACCAGGCTTAGCGGCCGCCCGGCCATGGTCGCCAGCAGCAGCGGAGCCATCGCGCGGTAGTAGTCTGCAAGTTCACCCTTGGTAATGCCGTCATCCGGGAAGACCACGCGCTCGGGGTGGGTGATCCGCACTTCGGGATCGGCAGGTTTGGGCATGGGCCGCTCCAGTCTTACCTCGCGGGCCGGCTTATCACCCCTGAGGCCGACAAACCGCGCATGCCGCAGGATACCTTCACCGGTAAACTCGGCAAAGGCCACTTCCGCGACCAGTTCCGGCCGCAGCCAGTGCGCACCGCGCTGGGCCGAGGCGGGGACGGCCGTGGCTGGGTCGGTGGCTGCGAGGGGAGCCATGGCCTCGGCCAGGTTCTGCATCGTCCGCTCGTTGAAGCCGGTGCCAACCTTGCCGGCATAGCGGAGATGGTCGCCATCATAGCGCCCGAGCAGCAAGGCGGCGAAGGCTCTTCCGCGCGCCGCCGAGCCGGTCCAGCCCAGGATTACGAACTCCTGCCGTGCGACGCATTTGCTCTTCAGCCAGGCCTGGGTGCGTTTGCCGCGATAGGGGGCATCGGCGCGTTTCGAAACGATCCCTTCCAGTCCCGCGCCGCACAGCAGCTTCAGCATTTCGCCGCCCGAACCGAGGACGTGTTCGGCATAGTGCAGCGGCGACGGAACGCCGGCCAGCAGGGCCTGCAACCGCGCCTTGCGGTCCAGGTTGGGGAGCGGACGCAGATCCTCGCCGTCAAGGTGGAGCAGGTCAAAGGCAAACAGGCTGAGACCCCGGCCGCCGGCCGAGATCGCTTCCTGCAAGGCGGAGAAGTCCGGGTTGCCCGCCGCATCCAGCGCCATGATTTCTCCGTCGATCAGCGCCGCATCGACAGGCAGCGTTGCAGCGGCGGCGCAAACATCCGGAAATTTGTCGCTCCAGTCATGGCCAGAGCGGGTATAGACCACCGCGCTGCCGCCGCCGCAGGCGATCAAGGCGCGATAGCCATCGTACTTCGTCTCGTGCAGCCAATCGGGACCGTCGGGTGCCTCGTCCACCAGCGTGGCGAGTTGGACCGGTTCAAAAGGGGGCGGGGTGGCCCTCCCTTTGCCGCGCTTGCGCCGCCTGGTTTTGGGCGATGGCTTGCCTTCAGCGATATCGTGCATGGTCCGGCCAGTGGCAACGGACGTCAGCTCGCGTTCGGTCAGGCTGTCCGACGGGCCGCAGCAGGCATCCTCGATCTTGCGCAGCAGCCAGTTTTCGCGCTTCTCCATGCCGCGCGGCTTCAGCCGGATCAGCAGCCATTCACCCTTCATCCGCTGGCCGTGCAGCACGAAGTGAAGGTGGCCTTTCTCGAGATCCTGCGCCTTTTTCCCGGCAATCGGCTCCCAGGTCCCTTCATCCCACAGCATGACTGTCCCGCCGCCATATTCGCCTTCGGGGATCGTGCCTTCGAAGCTGGCGTAGTCCATCGGGTGATCTTCGGTGCGCACGGCGAGCCGCTTGTCTTCCGGATTGGGGCTCGGGCCGCGGGTGACGGCCCAGCTTTTCAGCACGCCGTCCACTTCCAGCCGAAAATCCCAGTGCAGCCGGGTGGCATCGTGCTTCTGTACGACGAACCGCCGCGCTTGACCGTTGCGGGCTGACACCACCTTGTCGCGCGGTTCGGGGGTGCGTTTGAAATCGCGCTTGGCCTTGTACTCGGCAAGGGGGGCTTCGCGTCCCATGGACTAGCGCTTGCGGCCGGCTTTGCGCGTGGGCGGGGCCTTGGTCTTGCTGGCCGAAGCCGCCCGCTCCGGCTTCTCCAACGAACGCTTCAATGCCGCCATCAGATCGATGACGTTCGAACCGCCGGTCTCGGCCGGGGTCTCATCCTCGGCCACGATCTTGCGGCCCTTGGCCTTCAGCTTGCGCTCAACCAGATCGCGCAGCGCCTCGCGGTAGCGATCGTGGAACATGCCGGGTTCAAACTTCCCGGTCTTCCGCTCGATCAGCGACTCCGCCAGTTCGAGCAGTTCCTGGTCCGGTTCCTGATCGGGAATGTCCCGAAAGTAGTTTTGCGCCTTCTGCAGTTCCTCGGCATAGCGCAGCGTTTCCATCACCATTCCGCGGCCGCAAGGCGATAGGGCGACGATGTATTCGCGTCCGCGCATGGCGAGCTGGCCGATTCCGGTGCGCCGACTGGCGCGCAGCGCTTCGCGCAGCACGACGAAAGCCTCAACCGCCAGGTCATCCGCCGGGACGACGTAATAGGGCTTTTCGAAATAGGTGTGGTCGATCGCGTCGCGGTCAACGAACAGGGCCAGGTCCAGCGTCTTGCGTGATTCCAGCCGGACCGCCTCAAGCTCCTCGTCCTCCAGCAGGACGAAGCGGTCCTTCTCGTATTCGAAGCCGCGGATGATGTCGTCAGGATCAATCGGGCCGATTCCGGTCACCGCCTTCAGGTAATGGACCGGTTTGCCGCTGGGCTCGTGGATCTGGCGAAAGGTGGTGGCATTGCTGCTGCGCGCGGCCGCGTAAACCTCAACCGGGATCGAGACCAGGGCGAGCCGGATATGACCTTTCCAATAGGGGCGTGCAGGCAAGCTGTGGTCCTCGGGCTGGAGTTACCAGGCCAGAACCGGGGGCTCGCCGCAGCGGTTCCCGACCATGCGTGGCGCGCGTGCGGCCTGTGACTGGAACAGGCGGGACCGGGTCCAGTTGTACCAAGCCCACGGCACTTCCAGGAGGCCACCCATGAACTTCTTTGACCGTTTAGCCGCCGCCATCACGCCCGAGGCGACCGACGAAGATCGCATTAACGCCCGTAACGAAGCGCAGGCCCTGGCGCAGGACGATGACTGGCTTGGCAGCGTGCTCGATCAGCATGAGCAGATCGAAACACTGTTCGCAGAAGCCGCCTTGGCTCAACCCGGCGATGATCGCGTTGCGGCGATGAAGAAGCTCGGTCAGCTGCTGACTGCGCATTCGATGGCTGAAGAAGTGGTGCTCTATCCTGCGATCGCCCGGATCGGTGAAAAGGGCGACGCGACCATGGCCTATGAAGAACAATCGATGGCGAAGGTTGAGATGGCCGGGCTGGAACAGCTTGATCCGGAAAGCGATGAGTGGGCGCAGAAGCTTGAAGCCATCCGCAAGGCTGTGGCCCACCATGTCTATGAAGAAGAATCCGACTGGTTTCCCAAGCTTCACCGCAGCATCAGCGAGAGCGAGGCGGATATGCTGTCGATGCGGTTTGACGAGGAATTCGATCGCCATGGCGATGTCGGCATGGGTTCGGCTCATGTCCGGCCGGCCAGCCAGCCAGGTCCGGCGACGGGCGGCTACACCAACTGAAGCCAGCGAGCGGGTCCGGTGCGCCGGACCCGCTCAAACCCCAAAGGCAGATTTCGGAATGTGCGTGATGCGGCAGGCGAGATCGCACTCGCCGGAAGCAACGATGAAGCTTTCGTCGCGCTCGGCGATCCCGGTCGAGAAGACTACGTCACGGAGGTAGATTCTGTCCTCCAGCCCGGCGAGTAGCTCGGGCCGCGCTTCGAGCAGCGGTCCCTCACCATGCGAGATAATGCGCCAGGGCTCCTCAAGATCAAGCAGCGACCAGTAGGTGCGATAGATCCCGACAATCTCCTTTGGCTCCACCCCGTGCCACAGTGCCAGCCAGCCGCGGTCGGTACGGATGGGAGGGGTGCCGCCTCCTATCCGCGCCGTCGCGACCGTTCCGCTTTCCGGCCGTAGCCCCGGGTGAATGCAGGGCTTCCAGTGCAGCGCGTCGGGCGAAGTGGCCAGGTTGATCGATGGCCCGGCCCGCCACTCGCTACCCGGGGGATAGGCGAAGTAAAGATCACCGAGCGGCCGGGTCTGCGCCCAAAGGGTATCGCCGATCCGCCCCTCGAAGATCACCATGTCCTTGTTCTGGTGATCGAGGATCACGTCGACAAACCGCCAGTCGAGCCCGTCCTCCGATGCGTAGAGCGTGGTGCAGTGCCGTTCCGGACTGACCGAGCAGGTGGTCATCAGCCAGCGACCGTCGACCTTGCTGATCCGTGCATCCTCGACGCCATAGCACTGCCACGAACCCTGCGGCGCGATCGCGCGGTCATAGTGAATGGCCACCACCGTCAGGCCATCGGGTGAAAGTTCAACCGGCAGCAGCCACGACAGCGAAGTCAGCGCCATGATTCGCCATGGCCCGCCGTTGAGGGTGAACTTGCGCGGATCGGCCGGATCGACCTGATCAAGCGGCCAGGCATCAAGCGTGTAGCCCTGCTCGGTCCAACGGATCGCGTGGATCGCGCCGTCCCGCACCGGCTCGTCCAGCGCCTCCGCGATGCGCACGACCATCAGCAGGTTGCCATTGTCGAGCCGGGTGAGGGCCGGGTTGAAGGCGCCGAGCACATGGGTAGCCACCCCCAGTTTGCCCGCCAGCGGCGAACGCGTCAGGTCTACGTCGGCCGGGCCAAACACCAGCCGGTCGATCGGGAAACTGCTCATTCGGGTTTCAGGCGGCTCTCGACCCGGACCAGCGAGACGTTGGTCCGGCGGGGCTGGGTCAGCACGAAGTACACGGCAACAGCAATATCTTCGGCCCGCAGCATCTGGTCCTTGGCAATCAGGTCGCGCTGCTGCTCGGAGCTATAGTCCTCGTACTGCATGTCACTGCCGGTTAGACCCGGTTCGACCAGGCTCACCTTGATGTCGCGATCGCCCAGTTCCTGCCGCAGCGACTGCGCGAAGCCCTGGATGCCGGCCTTGGTCGCGACATAGACCGATGACCCGGGACTGCGCGACACCGCCGAGGTCGAGCCGATGAAGACCAGGTCACCGCCGCCCTCCATTCTTGAGATTGCTGCCTTCGCCGTGGCGATCCACGAGGTGAAATCGACCGCCAGCTGATAGTCGATCTGGTCCTGATCGGTGCCCGCCAGATCTTCTGCGGCAATGGCGGCGTTTATAATCACCGTATCAAAGCCCGAAAGTTCATCAGCGGCCCGGTCAAGCATCGCTTCGGGGGTGCCGGGCTGGGCCAGATCACATGACATGCCGCGGCCGTTGCCAAGCAGGTTGATCCGCTGCAGCGCATCCTCAAGATGCTCTTGCGAACGCCCGCAGACGAACACGTTGGCACCTTCCGAAGCAAGCAGGATCGCGGTCGCGCGGCCGATCCCGGTGGTCCCGCCCGTAATGACCACACGCTTGCCGGTAATCGTCGGGCACTCGGTGTGTGCGTCGGCAAGAAGCTGCGGATAGGAATGCATTCGGCTGGCCATGGCGGGACTCCAGTGCGGGGCAAGCGAACCGGAGTGCGGGGTTAATGTTCCGCCGGTTTCGGCATTCCGCGTACACAAAACGGCGCGCGGAACCGGGGTCCCGCGCGCCTCTTCGCCGGCTGTTCAGTTTGCCTTAGCGGCGATCTTCCCAGCCCCGGCGTGCTGCTTCGGAGTGACCGCGCGAGTCCCCGAACCAGCCGCCGCGACCACGGCCACGATCGTCCTCGTCGTCGCGCGAACGCGAGCGATAGCGCCGATCGTCGTCATCCTGCTGAACCACCGACTGCGCTGCGGCCTGTTTGGTTTGACCGGCTTCGGCCTTCGCGCCGACTGGGCCGGTTTTCGCAGTTTCCTGCGGGTTCTGTTTGGATTGTTCGTCGCTCGCCATGGTCGACCTCTCGCAATTTGATTGGTCGATCCGAAACCAAGTGCGGCCGCGAATGTTTCGGCACGATCCTGCCCTTCGCTGCTTGCGTTTGGCAGCGTACCAAGGAGCTCAAGCAGTGGATGTGCGTCGCAATCATGCGAAGGTTTTCGCGCCAACCGATTTCACCGAGGCAAGCCTGCCGGCCGAGGAGTGGACCTGGTTGAAGCGCCATTGGCAGCCCGAACGGCTGACCGCTGAGCGGATCCTGTGCGATACCGATTGCTCAAGCGAAACGCTGTGGCTGCTGGACGATGCGGTGACCGCCCGGATCGCCCGCGATGATCAGGCCCATCTGGTCGAAATCGCCGTCGATGGTCCTGGCAGCCTGGCCTGCGGCTGGGCGATCAGCGGCGATCAGCTGTCGCCGTGGCGGGTCCAGGTGCGCCGGACCGGGATGGCGCGCGCGCTGCGGGGGCTGGCGATTGAACAAATGGCACAGATGGCACCGGTCTTCCACGCCCGGTGCCGGGCGGTCATCCATTCCGAGGTGCTGGAACTTGCCGAACAGTTTGCCCTGGCCCGGCGTCGCACGGCGCGGAGCCTGCTCGCCGATCGTCTGAGCGGCTATTACAATGCCTTTGGTGAAACCACGATTACGATCACGCACAATGTGCTGGCCCAGCGGCTCAATCTGCGCCGGGCCACCGTGACGCTTGCTCTACAGGAGCTGGAAGGGGCCAAGGCGATCCGTTCGCACCGGGCCCGGATCGAACTGAAAGACCGCGAGCGCTTGATCGCATTGGCGCATGAGTACTGATTGCCCGAAAAAAATTGCGATGATCCGGAACCCTCGTGGGCCGAACGGTGTTTTTCCAAGTGCCGGTCCGATCGACCCCCTTCCCGCCATGGACCGGTATTGCCTGTGCCCCCCGCCGTATCCTCCCACGGTGGGGGGCACATATTTTCACTGGATAGCGATTTGGGGCTGGTTCAGCCGGGCCTGCGGCGGCGCGTCTGCCCCGCTTCGCGCTGCTGGCATTGATCGCGCACAGTGGCAGAACAGGGCGGATAGACCTGTTGCCCGGCCGGTGGTGGCGGCAAGGTGTTGTTGACATATGTGACGACCCGCTCGCCCGGACTTCCGCTGGGCGGCGCGCCAACCGGCGGTGTGGAGGCCGGCGGCGTCTCCATCGGCGGTGCTGTGACCGGCGGAGCGGTTTCCGGCGGTAGGTTGACCGGCGGAGTAGCCACCGGCGGGGTCTGACCTGGGGCTGGCGGTGCGATCGGCGGAGCTTCGACCGGCGGGGGCGGCCCGTCCGGCGCAGGTGGAGGCGAGGGCGGTACTTCGACCGGCGGTTCGGCGGGTCGCGGCTGCTCCTGTGATTGCCCGGCGACGCTCATCAGCGCCAGCGGCAACGCAATCAGCAACTTGGACATAGGGGTACTCCTTTTGCTTGGGTTCGACGAAACCCCAAGCATTTGCGCCAGTTCCCCTCTGTAACCGGAACCACGCACGGCCGGGCGCAGTTGAGCGGGGCAAATCAGCAAAGTGAGTTGCCATGACCCGACAGCCCCTTTCTGCCCCTTCCATTACTCCGTCTGAGGCCCTGGCATGAGCGTTCATTTTGCTGAAATCCTGCCGGTCCAATCCGGTCCCCGTGGTTCACGGCGGGTTGCTGTGATCGGTAACTATCCCCCCCGCCGCTGCGGCATCGCCACGTTCACGGCTGATATGGTCCAGTCGCTGCAGACCGCTGCGCCAGACCTGGCGATTGATGTCTGGGCCATGGCCCGGCCGCACGATCAAGCAGTCTTGAGTTCGGCCCGCACGATCGACGAGCATGATCGCCAAAGTCACGTGAATGCGGGGCTGGCCATCGAGGCGAGCGCCCCCGATTTGGTCTGGGTCCAGCATGAATTTGGAATCTTCGGCGGCCCAGCTGGTGAGTGGCTGATCGATCTGCTGGCGCCGATCGCGGCCCCGCTGGTGGTCACGCTGCACACGGTCCTGGCTGAACCTGATGAAGCGCAGAACCGGGTGCTGGCCTGGCTCGCTGCCCATGCCTCGCGGCTGGTCGTGATGTCGCGCAATGCCGAGCGGATTCTGCTCGCGCGCGGCGATGTCGATCCAGAGCAGGTCGTGGTGATCGAACATGGCGCACCCGATCGGCCGTTCGGCAATGCGGCAGCGATGAAGGCGCGGTTGGGATTGCCTGCTGGCCCTATGCTGCTGACCTTTGGACTGATCTCTCCCGGCAAGGGCATCGAAACGGCGATCCGGGCGCTGGCCCGGGTCGTGCCGCAGCATCCGGAAGTCTATTACCTGATCGCCGGGGCAACCCATCCGAACCTGCTGGCCCGCGATGGAGAGGCCTATCGCGAAGGCCTGATGCGGCTGGCAGAGGAACTGGGGGTTGCCAGCCATATCGTCTGGCACAACGATTACCTGAGCACCCCGGATCTGATCGACAGGATCGAGGCTGCCGATATCTATCTGACCCCCTATACCGGCCCGGCCCAGGCAACTTCGGGCACGCTGAGCTATGCCGTGGCGCTGGGCAAGGCGGTGGTCTCCACGCCCTATTCCCATGCGGCTGAGCTGCTTGGCGGCGGGACGGGCCTGCTGACCCCGTTCGGCGATGAAGCTGCAATGGGGCAGGCGATTGCCGAACTTCTGGCCGAGCCGGAGCGGCTGAGCGGACTGCAGCAGCGCGCCTATGCGCGTGGCCGGACCATGGCCTGGCCCAACTTCGCGCGCCAGACGCTGGCTGTAATCGCAGCCCTGGCACCGGCCGCTTCGCCGGTTCACCATCCGCCCGCCCGGCTTGAGCAGGATGATCTTGAGCGGCTGTGCGATGATACGGGCATGGCCCAGCATTCGGTGCTGGGCGTGCCCGATCGCAACCACGGCTACTGCATCGATGACAATGCCCGCGCCTTGATCCTGGCGAACCTGAGCCCGGGGATGTTCGCGGCACGCGCGATGACCTTTGCGGCCTTCATCCAGCATGGCTGGAACCCGGCGGAACGGCGGTTCCGCAATTTCATGGGATTTGACCGGGTGTGGCGGGAAGCCGCCGGATCGGATGACAGCTGCGGACGTACCCTGTGGGCGATCGGCGTTACGGCGTCGCGCGGCCCCAGCGCCGACCTGCGGGCCTGGGCGCAAGGCTTGTGGCGGGAAAGTGCCGACATGGCGCTGGAGTTCTCGTCTCCCCGCGCCCTGGCCTTCGCCGTGCTGGGTGCCGACAGTCTGCTCGACAGCTATCCCGATGATCGCCTCGCCAACGCCATCGTTGAGCGGGGCGCCGACCGGCTGGCCGCCGCCTTGCGTACTTATGCCGAGCCCGGCTGGTTCTGGTTCGAACCCTATCTGGCCTATGACAACGCGCGTTTGCCGCAGGCCATGCTGGTGGCAACGCGGCGGCTCCAGGCCTACACATTGGCGGAAGATGCCTTGGCCGCGCTGGACTGGCTATGCCGCTGTCAGACGGCACCGGCGGGCCATCATCGCCCGATCGGAACTGAATCCTTCGGTCGCAGTGATCGCACCAGGCTGCCCTTCGATCAGCAACCCGTCGATGCTTGGGCCACAGTCGAGGCGGCGGCGCTGGCGTTTCAGCACACGGGCTTGCCCAAATGGCGGCGGATTGCCGAACAGGCCTATGCGTGGTTTTTCGGCGTCAACGACCGCGGGCTGGCGCTGGCCAGCGCGACCGGCGGGGCCTGCCAGGACGGGCTGACGCCGCGCGGGGTCAATGGCAACCGCGGCGCAGAATCGGTGCTGGCCCTGCATCTGGCCGCCCATGCTCTGTCGGAACTGCAGGCCACGGGCCGCGATTGGCCCAAGCCCATGGCGGTGCCGCCCGGGGCGGCGGTACTGCCGGTCTGACCCATGAGCCTTGGCTGGGTCCATCCCCTGCGGCTGCACGCCGAGCCGTCGCGCGTTGTGGTGCGTCCGTTCCACCTCTCGCTCCAGGGCCATGGCAATCGCAAGAGCCGGCTGGAAGCGCTGGTCGACGCGATCCTGGCGCTGGACGAGGCAACCGTCCGCGAGGAACTGGCCCGCGTTCTGGGTGATTTCGGATCGCGGCACTGGCAGATTGAGGACGTGTTCGATCAGCGCTTCAACCAGGTTGCCTGGCAGCTCGGCCTCGATGCTTCAGCTATTCCTCGGGCGACACGGCGGCTGATCGGCGGCTATTTCTGCCACGAATACAGTTATGCCGCGGCCGCCGTGATGAACCCAAGCGTGGTCCGCCATCCCGACCAGACCGGCCTGCAGGAAGGCTCTGTCCGCTTCATCATGGCCCAACGCACCGTGGGGGAAGGGCATATCTCTTCAATTGCCTTCCGCGAAGGCATTGTAACGGCTGACCGCGAACTGACGCTGCACCCCCAGCCGCCGTTCGCCACAGCTGCGCTGCTGGCTGCGGCCGAGCCGCGCAGCGGGATCAACTTCCTGCGCCGCCACCGCGACAGCCCGATCTCCGGCACGGTGATCTTCCCGGTTACCGAAGCCCAGAGCAATGGCCTGGAAGACTTGCGGCTGGTCGAATTCGCGCATGACGATGGCAGTCGCGAATGGATCGGCACTTATACGGCCTACAGCGGGCATTCGATCGGTTCTGAACTGCTGCGGACTTCGGACTTCGATCACTTCGCCCTGGAACCGATCGTCGGCCGCGCTGCGCACAACAAGGGCATGGCGCTGTTTCCGCGCAAGATCGGCGGAGGCTTTACCATGCTGGGGCGGCACGATGGGAAGAACCTGTTCCTGATCCGCTCGCTCTCCTTCAACCGCTGGGACGAGGGCGATCTGCTGCTTGAACCGGCCTTTCCATGGGAACTGGTGCAAATCGGCAATTGCGGCTCACCGATCGAACTCGATGAGGGCTGGCTAGTGCTGCTGCATGGGGTGGGGGCGATGCGCAAGTATTCGATCGGCGCCGTGCTGTTGGACAAGGATGATCCCTCCAAAGTCCTGGGCCGCACGGCCCGGCCGCTCATTTCTGCCGCCGATCAGGACCGCGAGGGCTATGTCCCCAACGTGGTCTATACCTGCGGGGCCATCCGGGTTGGTAAAGACCAGCTGTTCATGCCCTACGGGGTTGCCGATAGCTCGATCTGCTTCGGATTTTTCGACATTCCAGCCATTCTGGAGCTTCTCTGACTCGCCTGATCTGGCGTCCGCGCTGTTCGCTGTCGGAACAACCCGGGCTTGGAGGCAGTTATGCGCGGCGAACTGGAGTATGGCAGCATGGATGAGCCCCAGATCGAGCGCACAACCGACGAGGCCCGTGCCGGCTCGACACCCGGAATTGTCCGGTGGGTTTTGCTTGTCTCGCTGATCCTGCTCCTGCTGGCTTTCGGGCTGGTGCTGGCATTGTCGATGAAGAATGACCAGGCGCCAGCATCACAGGACGCGCCGCAAAAAGCGCCCGAAACCAGCGGTTAGATCACTTCCAGCAGCCCGGCGCTTCGCCAACCACCGAGTGGGCTGCTGGAAGTGGTGCCAATCTGGACCTTTTGCGTCAGGCGGCGGCAAGGCCCGGCTGGCGTTCGCGATGGACCAGCAAGGCTTGCCAGATGGTGGCCGTGACAGTTTCGGGCTCGAACGGTTTGGTGATCAGATAGGTCGGCTCCGGCCGCTCGCCGGTCAGCAGGCGCTGCGGGAAGGCCGTGATGAAGATCACCGGCACCGAGAATTCTCCCAGGATGTCCTTGACCGCATCAATCCCGCTCGATCCGTCAGCCAGACTGATGTCAGCCAGGATCAGGTCAGGAAGCACGTCTTTGGCCATGGCCACAGCCTCATCCCGGGTCCGCGCGACACCGGCCACGGTATTGCCCAGGCTGACGACGATTTTGCGCAGATGCATGGCGATGATCGCTTCGTCCTCGATGATCATGACCGAGGCGCGGAGCTGAGCTTGCAGCTGCTCGCGCGCGCTGTCGATCATATCGCGCACCTGATCTTCGGATGCGCTGAGAATCTCGGCCGACTGGGCGCAGGAAAAGCCCTCGACCATCGTCAGAAGCATCGCTTCGCGCGTCTTGACCGGCAGATGCGAAATCAGTCCGTCGGCAATGTTGACGGCATGCATCGGATTCCAGATCCGGTGGAACACCCGAAACAGGTTTAGCCGCGAAGCTCCGTCAGGACCCAGCATCTCCGGGTCGGCGATGATCGCCTCCAGCATCTCGCGCACGGCCGCATCGCCCAGGGTCTGGGACCCGGAAATTGCCCGCGCATAACGGCGCAGGTAGGGTAACTCACTAGCGACTCGCTCCCGCAGCGAGGTTCTTTGGTCTGGCATCGGAACTCCCTTCTCGTCTCGAAGCCCCAAAGTCCTTCATGCCGGAAAATGTTCCGCACTGGGAACCGACTCTCGTCAGTCTGGTTATACCTTGCGACGGCGCGTCGGCGCGGACGCCCTCCCTAGGGTCGGCTTTCGGAGCAAAGCAAGGCAAGATATGTTGAGTCGCAATTCCATTTACTCCGCCCAAGAAGGCGACAGCCCCTATATGCCCGATCGTGACCAGTCCAAATTGCGCGCCAGAGCGCCCCGGCAGCCTGCCAGCCCAGCAGAAGGACCGGATTTGGCCTTTGACCCGATCGCGGCGGCGCTGCGCCAGTTGCACGAAAGCGTTGCGGCAGAGGAGATCCCCGACGATTTCCTTGATCTGCTCGATCAACTCGATGACCTTTCCGATGCCGATCAGCCTTCGGCCGAATGATGATCGAGGAACGCGAAGAATTGCAGCACCGTGATGGTGCCGAATCGACCCTGAGCAAGGAGCAATTCAAGCGTGAAGTGATTGCGATCCTGCCCCAGCTGCGCTCCTTCGCGCGCGGGATCTGTGGCAACCGGGATCTGGCTGACGATCTGGCCCAGGAAGCCATGATGCGCGCCTGGGCATCGCGCCACACCTTCAAGGTCGGGACCAACTTCAAGGCCTGGATGTTCATCATCTTGCGCAACCGCTGTTATTCGATGGCCAAGAAGAATTCCCGGATGGTGACCTGGGATCCGGAGGCGGCTGAGCGGATCCTGGTCGCCCCGGCGACCCAGCATGTCGGGATCGATTTGATGGACGTCCAGCGCGCGCTCGAGAAGCTGCCGACCGAGCAGCGCGAGATGCTGATGCTGGTTGCCGCAGACATGAGTTACGAGGAGGCCGCCGAGATCACCGGCTGCGCCATTGGCACCGTCAAGAGCCGCATCGCGCGCGGCCGTGTGGCGCTCAAACGCTTGCTGGGCGAAGGCGACGACAGCGAGGATGAAGTCGCGGCCACGGCCGGACGGCAGCGCGCGGGAGAGCGATGAGGGCATTGCGGTCGGCCGGGACAATCCGGTCCAACCTGACCAAGATCCTGATTGGCGCACTGGTGCCGATGGCGTTTCTAGGCGCCTGGCAGGGCATGCTGACCTATCAGGATTCGCGCAAGCTGGTGTCCGAACGGCTGCGGGCCAGCGCCTGGGGCATCGCCGAACGCGAGCGCGATCCCTTTATCATTGCCCGTCACTCGCTCCAGATGGTGGCCAAGCTCGACGTCGTGAAGCGGATGGGCCCGGACTGTGACCAGCTCATGACCGATGCCCGCAATGGGGCCACCGGGATCACCAATTTCGTCCGGACAGATCGGACGGGTGCAGTGCGCTGCTCGGGCATTCCCTACCGGCCGGGTGCGACCCTGGCGCAGAACCCCGTCTGGCAGCGGGCCGCGCGGGCTAGTTCCTTCGTGCTTGGCGGGCGGCAGATCGGCGAGATCTCGCGGCTGCCCGTCGTGTTGGTGTTTCTGCCGCTATTCGATCAGCAAGGTGCCTTTGATGGGACGGTGAGTGCCGGCATCAATCTTGATCGGCTGGCGCGAACCCTCAAATCCCGGCAACGCGCCCTAGGCGGAACGATTGCGCTGGTCGACCGCCAGGGCCGGGTTGTCCTGACCGAAGGACCATCGCAGTTCGCTGCGATCCCAACGGCTGCTGCCGGTCTGCAGGAGCCCCAGACGCTGCGGTCGCGCGATGGCCGGCACTGGACCTTTGTGGCCGCGCCGATGTTCGATCGCGATCTGTTGGTCGTCTATGCCGAACCCCGTTCGAACTTTGCCAACGCGGCCCTGTCGCGGATCTGGCTGATCCTGGCGTTGCCGCTGCTTGCTGGCGTGCTGAGCCTGGCCGGCATCTGGTTTGCCACCCAGCGCTATCTGCTGAACTGGTTTCCGCGGCTGCACACCCTGGCCGAGCACATCGCCGAAGAGCGCCCGATCACGGACCAGGACGATCTCGCTGCTGCCCCGACCGAAATCGCCGACATTGCCGACGATCTGCAGGAAACGGCTCGCAAGCTTAGCCTCAGCCGCGCCGCCCTGCAGCGGGCTCTTGAAACCCAGAAATCCCTGACCCGCGAACTCAACCACCGGGTCCGCAACAACATTCAGATCATCGTCAGCCTGCTCACCATGCAAAGCGAAAAGGCAAAGGCGGAACCGGTGCGGGAAATCCTGGACCAGGCGCGCGCCCGCGTTTCCGCAATCGGCCTGGTGCACCGCTACATGTACGATCAGGAAGAAGATGGGCTGGGCGCGGTTGCGGCGGCGCAGCTGATGTTCGATCTGTGCGGGCAAATCCGCACGTCCGGCCGGCGCAGCACCGAACTGGAGCTGCAGATCGATGCCGATGCGCATTGCCGGGTCACGTTCGACCATGCCGTGCCGCTGGTGCTGTTTGCACTGGAGGCGATCACGGCCGCTGCGCAGGGGACCCACCGGGTCAATGTCGCCCTCCATTCGCAAGATCATGTTTGCCGGCTGGAAGTGGCCGATGATCTGCCCGGAGCCGGCACGCCGCACGGCGATTGCGAGCTGCTAGGGGCGCTGGCCGAACAGATGGGCGGCCACTTCGGCAGCGAACAGACCGCTACCGGAACTACAACCTGGCTGGAATTTGCCCCAGGTTGATTGATTGTCAGGGATGCGACCCCCGCCGTGCGCAAGAAACCGGCGAGGGTCGCAAACTTGTCAGGTACGGGTCGGAGTCGGGCTGGCGCCCGTTCCCTTGTCGCGCACCACGTCAGCCTTGTTTTCCAGAGCATCGGCCTTGTTTTCGGCCTTGTCACGAACGGCCTGGGCCTTGTCCTCGGTCCGCTGTTCTGCGGTCGAGTCAACTCCATCAAGCTTGTTGTCCATCGTGTCGGCGCGATCTTCCATCGCGTCGGCCGTGGCATCGGCGCTGGCCCGGACCTTATCGGCCTGGTCTTCCAGCGCATCAGCGGTCTTTTCGCTCTTGGTGTCGTTGCAGGCGGCCAGGGCCAGGCCTGGGACGGCCAGCAACAGCAGAGTGCTCTTTCGCATAAGCGTTCCTTCTATCGAGAGGACTAGCGCGGCGTGCCGCGACGAACCATGTTGACGATCGCCAGCAGTACGACAGCACCCAGCAGCGAGATCAGCAGCGAGCTGACGCTAAGATTGCCGGAAGTGATCGGCACACCGCCCAGGAACGGCGTAAGGATAAAGCCCGCCAGGAGCGATCCGACCACCCCAACAACGATGTTCATGAATATGCCCTGCTGGGCGTCGGTGCGCATGATCATGCTGGCAATCCAGCCAATGATCCCGCCGATGACAATGACCAGAATGATGTTCATGTCGTTTATCTCCTTATGGGATCCAGCAAACCTTCCGGTCGCGGCGCCGGTTCCTTGACCGGCTTGCAAATCGTGTCGGGCGGAACCGTGCCAGCGCGAAAATGCTTGTTCCGCCGATGGATGGAATCACCGGCTGGCTGGCCAGCATTGCGACAATCGTTGGCGGCCTGACCGTGGCGCTGAACCTGGGCAGCAAGGTAACGGGCTGGGGCTTTGCCGTGCTTGCCTTCGGCTCGGCCTGCTGGTCGCTCAACGCCTGGCAGAACGGTGCGACCAGCCTGCTGATCGCCAATGTGACAATGGCCGTGATCAATGGCTTTGGCGTCTGGCGCTGGCTGGGGCGTCGCCGCCGGATCGAGCAGGGCTCGACCACCGCCGCGCAGGAAAGCGCCCTTGCCCCCGTTCCCACCTTGGTCTCGGCCGCCCAGCTGATTGAAGCCCCGGTTCAGGTCCCGGGCGGCGGACAGTTTGGGACAGTCGTTGACTTTATGCTCCACTGCGAACGGCAGGACCTGGCCTATGTCGTGCTCAGCTTTGATGGGATCGGCGGTCTGGGTGAACAGCTCCGGGTGGTCGCAGCCGATCGGTTGAAGCTGCAGAGCGACGGGCTCCACTGCACCTGGACCGAAGCGCAGCTTCGCACGCTTCCTCCGATCGATCCCACGGCCTGGCCGGTTATGCCGGATCAGCCGGGGAACCCGACTCCAAAGCCGTCGCTTTAGGGTGGACATAATCCACCAAAGGAGTGCCCCATGTTCAATTCTTCGGATCGCATCATCGATCGGCTTGACCCCCGCGAATGGGGGCGGGAAGAGCCGCACTGGGTGAGGACTGCGGTCTCCACCATCACAATGGCCGCTGCGGTCGGGGCAGCGGGTCTGGCCGTGTGGCGCTATCTTCAGGACAATCCGCAGCTGTTCCGCTCGGACGCTGCCGACGTCGATCTGGACAGCGCCGCGTATGACGGCCCGACCGCACCGGACGTGCCCCCGCCAACCGCGAACTAACTCAAACCATCGTATCGGGCCGGACCAGGCGATCAAAGGTTGCCTGGTCCACCCCCTGGCGCAGCGCCGCCTCGCGCAGGGTCAGGCCTTCATCGTCAGCCAGCCGGGCGATGGCTGCGGCCTGATCGTATCCCAGTTCCGGGACCAGCGCGGTTACCAGCATCAGCGACTGGTCCAGCAGTGCGGCGATCCGCGCCCGATCCGGCTCTAGTCCGTGCAGGGCATAGCGCGTGAAACTGTCGATCCCGGTCGCCAGCAAGTCGATTGAGCGGAGCACCGCCGCGCCGATCAGCGGCTTGAATACCCCCAGTTGCAGATGTCCCTGCATGCCGCCCGATACGACCGCCTGATGGTTGCCGATCGCCTGGGCCGCGACCATCGTCAACATCTCGCACTGGGTCGGGTTGACCTTGCCCGGCATGATCGAACTGCCGGGTTCATTGGCGGGTAGCCGCAATTCACCCAGTCCGCAACGCGGGCCACTGGCCAGCAGCCGGATGTCGTTGGCCAGCTTGGTCAGCGCGCAGGCCAGCGTCACCGTCGCGCCGGCAAAGCGGACCAGCGGCTCCTGCCCGGCCAGCGCGGCAAAGGCATTGTCGGCGGGGCGAAGCGTCAGTCCAGTGATGGCGCTCAGTTCCGCAGCCATTGCTTGCGCGAACCCAGGCGGCGCATTCAGCCCGGTACCAACGGCGGTGCCGCCCTGGGCCAGTTGCAATATGCCCCGTTCAAGCGCGGTCGACAGCTCCTCGTGACATTGCCCCAGCTGCGCCGCAAAGGCCGAGAATTCCTGCCCCAGCGTCAGCGGCGTGGCGTCCTGCAGGTGAGTTCGCCCGATCTTGACGATCGCCCGCCAGTCATCTGCCAGGCTTTCGATCTGCGCGATCATCGCGTCCACCGCCGGGAGCAGCCGCCCGGTGGCAGCCAGCGCGACGGCAATATGCAGCGCAGTCGGGAAACTGTCGTTCGATGACTGGTGCAGATTGACGTGATCGTTGGGATGGACCGGGCTCTTGCCGCCGCGCTGACCAGTCAGCAGTTCGTTGGCCCGGCTGGCAATCACTTCGTTGACGTTCATGTTGGTCTGGGTGCCGCTGCCGGTCTGCCAGATTGCCAAGGGGAACTGATCCGCATGGTCGCCGGCGACAATTTCCGCCGCCGCCTGTTCGATTGCTCCGGCAATCCCAGCGGGCAGCGCGGCCCGGTTGATGCGGACGGCGGCCAGCTTGACCATGGCCAGCGCGCGGACGATGTCGGCCGGCATCCGCTCGCGTTCGGCAAAGGGAAAGTGCAGCAGGCTGCGCTGGGTCTGCGCACCCCAGTGCGCCATGGCCGGAACCGCCACTTGGCCAAGTGCGTCGCGCTCGGTCCGCATGCCTTCGATTGGATCATCCATCATTGTACCTCGGCTGATTGCGGCGACTCTGCCTGACCGGGGCAACAGGCTGCGCGCTTCGGGCAGAACCTGCAATGTCTGCCCGCCGATGATTTCACCCCGTTCACGCGGAGGGCCTGCCCGGTGCGCACTTTCTGGCTGCGGGCCAGGCCAAACTGCGAGCTGCTGCGGGGTGTTCCGGCAAATCCCGCACTGTCAGGAAAGCAAACTCTGGACTTGCCATTTGTGAACGTTATCATGAATACGAATACGCGCCCTCGCAAAGTCCGTCCGGACTGCTAGCATGGGGCCAAACATTCTTGGGGAGGATTGCGATGGCGATTGCCACCGACGCTGCGGGTACGCAGGGCCAGGCCGACTATATCGATGCACCGCAGCTGCAGCTGTTCGTGATGGGCCTGTTCTTCATCTTCGGCGGGATCACCTCGCTCAACGACGTGATCATCCCGAAGCTGAAGGAGCTGTTCACGCTCAACTACACCCAGGCGATGCTGGTGCAGTTCTGCTTCTTCACCGCCTATGCCGTGATCGGCATCCCCGGCGCGCGGCTGATCAAGAGGATCGGCTACATGCGCGGCGCCGTGGCCGGCCTTGTCACGATGATGGCGGGGTGCCTGCTGTTCATCCCGGCCAGCCAGACCGCGACATATGCGCTGTTTCTCCTGGCGCTGTTCGTGCTGGCAAGCGGCGTGGTGATCGTCCAGGTCGTTGCCAATCCGCTGATTTCGCTGCTCGGCAAGCCCGAGACGGTCCACAGCCGGCTGACCTTTGCCCAGGCGTTCAATTCGGTCGGCACGACTGTCTTTCCCTATTTTGGCTCGATCCTGATCCTCGGCAGCCTGGCGACGGTCACGGCCGACCAGCTCTCGGGCGTGGAGCTTGATGCCTATCGGACCGCTGAGAGCCAGGCGATCGTCCACGGCTACCTCGGTATTGCCGCTGCTCTTGCGGTGGTGGCCGGCGCGGTCTGGCTGTTCCGCAATGCGCTGAAGGGTGAGAAGCACGAGGAAAGCTCAGGCCTTGCCGGGCTCGACCTGCTGAAGCGCAAGCGCTTCGGCTTCGGGGCGCTGTGCATCTTCCTCTATGTCGGGGCCGAAGTGTCGATTGGCTCGCTGATCGTCAATTACCTGATGCAGAGCCATGTGATGGGGCTGCAGGAACAGGCTGCGGGCAAGCTGATCGGCCTCTATTGGGGCGGGGCGATGGTTGGCCGGTTCGTCGGCTCAGCCGTGCTGCGCGTCATCAGCCCGGGCAAGGTACTGGCTGCCGTTGCGGTCGGCGCAATCGTCCTGCTTGCCTTCTCGACCCACACCACCGGTACGACCTCGGGCTACAGCCTGCTGGCGATCGGTCTGATGAATGCGATCATGTTCCCGACGATCTTCACGCTGGCCTGCGAAAAGCTGGGCCCGCGCGCGGCAGACGGCTCGGGCATCATCAACGTCGCGATCTTCGGCGGGGCAGTGATCCCGCTGCTGACCGGCATGATCGCCGATGCCACCGGCAGTCTGGCGCTGGCCTTCATCCTGCCGGCCGCTTGCTATGCCGTGATCGCCAGTTTCGGCTGGTACGCCAGAAAGCCGGCCTGACGCGGCGCCGGCACAGGGCGGCCATTCTCACCCGATGGTCGCCTCGCCAGCCCAATTGCGGGTGACAGGAACGGAACAGCCTCCAGCGTTGTTATCCCGCCTGGCTTTTGCCGGTGGTGAGGGGGTGTTATGCGGCGCCCGGCCACGTTAAGGGTGACGGATGCGCAGGGTGACGGGCAGGCAAGGCAGGGTGGTCCGCGCAGTCGTTGCGCTTGCTCTGGCCGGTCTCGCCACGGCACCCGCCCTGGCGCAAGATCAACAGCCGCCGGATGATGAGCCGATCATTACTGATCAGGAGTTCGAAAAGGCGGTTCCGCCGGTCAGCGCCGAAGATGATCCCGAACTTGGCCGCAAGCTTGAATCGATCGAAGAGTTCGAGCGTAAGGTCAGCAAGCCGGTAACCGAAGCGCCGCTTGCACCCGCTCCCGCCACGGCGATCGAGGATGTGGAACTGGCCGCGCCCTTGCCGCCGCTCGAAACTTTTCGGGCCGAACCAGTGGTCTTTGCCGGCGAGGCGACAGCACCCGACGATGCGGAAGTTGCCTACAGGGTTGAAGTGAACGGCCTGGCCGAAGCAGACCTTGCCAGCGACACCGACCTGCTCGGCGATTTCCAACGGCTTTCGCAGCTGCGCCGCAAGGGCAATGCGCGGAACACCACACAGATTTCCAGCCGCGCCGGCGAGGACGTGTTGCTGCTGAAGAAGCTCCTGGCTGCCGGTGGCTGGTTCGATGCGCAGGTCCGGCCGCGGATCGACCGGCCGGATGACAAGGGCCCGCTGGTGGTCGCTTTGGACGTGACGCCGGGTAAGCGTTTTGCCTTCTCGAGCATCACGGTAGAAGCGGAACCAACCCTGCCGCCGGACCTGATCCGCAGCAATCTCGATCTCGCGGTGGCAGAACCGGTGATCACGGAAAAGGTGCTGGCGGCCGAAGCCAAAGTGGCGCTGGCGCTGCCCGAGAACGGCTATCCCTTCGCCGAACTGGGCCAGCGCGATGTCTTGCTCGATCAGGACACCGGTGCGGCCGCCTATACCTTGCCCGTAACGGTCGGTCCGCGCGGGACTTATGGCGCGATCCGCAGCGAGGGGAAGGAAGCCTTTGGCGCCGATCATGTCCGCACGCTCGCCCGGTTCAAGCAAGGCCAGCTTTACGATAGCCGGATGGTCGATGACCTGCGCCAGGCGCTGATCGCCACAGGCCTGTTCCGTGCCATCGCGGTCGAGCCGACCCGCACCGGCCAGCCGGGCCCTGACGGCACCGAGCAGGTTGACCTGGTCGTCAAACAGGAAGCCGGCCCACCCCGCGTGATCGCCGCGACCGCCGGCTTTGGTACGGGCGAGGGCTTCCGGGTCGAAGGAAGCTGGACTCACCGCAACCTGTTCAAGCCCGAAGGGGCGCTGATCGTCAGCGGGCTAGCCGGCACGCAGGAACAGGGGGCAGGGGTAACCTTCCGCCGTTCCAACGCCGGACGCCGCGACCGGACGTTTGAGCTGGCCAGCGAACTGCACCATGCCGCGACCGAGGCCTATTCAGCTTATACCGGCCGGCTGGCGGCACGGGTCAGCTATGACTCGACGCCAATCTGGCAGAAGCGGCTGACCTATGCCTATGGTGTGCAGCTGATCGGCACCAACGAAAGCGCCTTCGATCCCCGGCGCGCGGTGCGGGAACGGCGCACCTATGGCATCGCCGGGCTGACTGGCCAGGTCGGCTGGGACATGACCGATAGCCTGCTCGATCCCACCAAAGGCTTCCGCCTGACCGCGCTGGTCGAGCCCGAGGGCGCGCTGCGGAGCGGGTTCACGCCCTATGCGCGGATCCGGCTGGACGGGTCGGGCTATTACCAGGTGGCGGATAACATCGTGGTGGCAGGCCGGGTTCGCGTCGCCTCGATCCAGGGGGCGGAGCTGGACCAGATCGCGCCATCGCGGCGGCTCTATGCCGGGGGCGGCGGCTCGGTCCGGGGCTTTGGCTACCAGCAGCTGGGCCCGCGCGATATCAACAATGACCCGACCGGTGGGCGCAGCCTGAACGAGGCCGCCCTGGAAGTGCGCTATCGCTTCGGCGACTATGGCGTCGCCGGGTTTGTCGATATCGGGCAGGCCTATACCAAGGCCCTGCCCGATTTCTCGGATCTCCGGGTCGGAGTAGGCATCGGGGCGCGGATCTATACCAACTTCGGGCCGATGCGGCTGGATGTGGCGACCCCGCTGCGGCGGCGGCCCGGTGAAAGCAAGATCAACGTCTATGTCTCGATCGGGCAGGCGTTCTGATGGACGAAGCCGTGCCCCCGGATGAGGAAGCCGCGCCGCCGCACCGCCGGCCCATCGGCCGCTGGATCGCCTGGGCGCTGCTGGGGCTGGTCGTGCTGATCGGCCTGCTAGTGGCGGGGCTCAACACCGGTCCGGGGCGCGGCCTTGTGGCGCGGCAGCTTTCGGGCATGACCTTCGCCAATGGCTTGCGGATCGAGGTCGGGCGAATCGAGGGTTCGCTCTATGGCGAGACCCGGCTGATCGATCTCGTCGCCTATGACAGCAAGGGCCCCTTCCTGCGCGCACCGCGGGTGGAACTGGACTGGCAGCCCTTTGCTTACCTGTTGAACCATGTCGATATCCGTTCGGCGACGGCACCGACAGTGCTGTTGCAGCGCGTTCCGGCATTCAAGGTGATCAACCCGGATGCGCCGCTCTTGCCCGACCTCGATATCGACATTGGCCGCTTGCAGATCGACCGGCTGATATCCGAACCCGCCGTTTCGGGCGAGCGGCGCGATCTGCGGCTGTCCGGCGCGGCCAGGATCGCCGATCGGCGGGCGCAAATCACCGCCCAGGCGCTGACCCTGGCGGCGCCCGGCGGGCAGGCGGGGGATCGAATCGATCTGGTGCTCGATGCCGTGCCAGAAAAGAACCGGCTCGCACTGAAGCTGGCGGTGGATGCACCGAAGGGCGGGGCAATCGCGGCACTGGCCCGGATCGAGGGACCGTTGTCGCTCAGGCTGGATGGCAAGGGTGACTGGGCCAGGTGGGATGGCAGTCTGGCAGCAGCCTATGCCGGCAAGGAAACTGCGCGCCTGCAACTGGCGGCGAGGCAAGGGACGCTTTCGGCCAATGGACCGGCGGAGCTGGGGCGGCTGCTTGGCGGAGTGCCGGGGGTGCTGCTTGATGCCACGACGCAACTGGACCTGACCGCCAAGCTCGATCGGCGCCGCGCGGCACTCAGCGGGACGCTGCGCTCTGACCAGCTCTCGATCGTGCCGAGCGGGGTGGTTGATCTGGGGGATAACCAATTCGATGCGCTCAAGCTGGAAGTGCTGCTGCTGCGCCCGGCTGCACTGGCGCCGAACCTGTCTGGCCGCGCACTGCGGGCCGACCTGACCCTCGATGGCGCATTTGCGCGGCCCGAGGTGCAGTACCGGCTGACTGCTGCAGCATTGGCAATGAATGACGTGGTCTTTGAGGGGCTCGACGCGAGCGGTAAAGCACAAGTCCGGTCCGATCAGGTGATGATCCCTGTTTCGGCAAGGATCGCGCGGATTGTCGGGATGGACGGTGTGGCCGGCGGCACACTGGCCAACGTCCGGATCGAAGGCGACCTGGCGCTGGATGGCACCCGCCTGCTGTCGGACAATCTGAAGCTCCGCTCTGACCGGATCGATGCCAAGGCAATCGTCCTCGCCGACATCGGGCGGGGCTTCTACACCGGCGCCTTTGAGGGGCGGATCAACAATTACAGGGTCGATAGCGTCGGCACCTTTGCGGTCACCACCACGGCCGATCTCAAGCGGGTGGGCGGCGGCTTTGCGCTGACCGGCACGGTCCGGGCGCGCTCGATCAGCCTGGTCAACCCGGCGGTGCAGGAATTCCTGGGCGGTCAGGCAGCGGGATCAAGCCAGATTACCTATGGCCCGGACGGGGTGGTGCGGTTCAGCCGGCTGCGGGTCGCTGCGCCGCTGCTCCAGGTCTCCGAGGGACAGGGCAGCTACGTCCCCGGCGGAGCGCTGACGTTGCGGGCGCAGGGCCGCTCGACCCGTTACGGGCCGTTGGCGCTGGAGCTGACCGGAACGCTGCTCCGGCCGCGAGCCGTATTGCTGGCCGGAAGTCCCGGCATGGGCATCGGCCTGGCCAATGTCCGCGCAGAGATTGTCGGCAATGACGGTGCCTTCCGTTTCAACGCGAAGGGGGACACCGACCTTGGCCCGCTCAGTGCCGATGTCAGCCTGATCCGCGGCGGGCGGACGGCTTTCCAGATCAACCGCGGTGACCTGGCCGGGATCGGCTTTGCCGGACGGATCGAGCAGACCGCCACCGGGCCCTATGCCGGCCTCCTGACAGCGGAAGGCCAGGGTCTTACCGGCACGGTCCAGCTTGGCGCGGTCGGCCGCTTCCAGGAAGCGGTGATCAAGGCGCGGGCCCAGGATACCGTCCTGCCGGGTCCGGCGCGGCTTTCGATCGGGCGCGGGATCGTCGATGCGCGGGTGGTGCTTTATGACCGGCCAGAGGTGACGGCCGATGTGCAAGTCGCACAGATGCGGCTGCGCAACCTCGACCTCGCGGCTGCTCGCGGCCAGATCACCTATCGCGGCGGCCGCGGTCAGGCGAAGTTCCTGGCCGAAGGGGTCAGCGGCGTGCCGTTCCGCGTCGCCGGCAATGCCCTGCTCGAGCCGGAGCTGTGGCGCGCCTCGCTGCAAGGGCGGGTGCGCGGGATCGCCTTCAGCACGGCCAGCCCGGCCCGGATCGTGCCGGGGGCAAACGGCTATGAACTGCTGCCAACGCGGTTCGAATTTGGCCAGGGTTCGGTCCGCCTCGCCGGCAGATACGGCACGGGCCTGCGCGTCGAGAGCCGGATGGACCGGCTCGATGTCGGCATCATCAACGCTTTCTTCCCTGGCTATGGCATTGGCGGCAAGGCGACCGGCAGCCTCGATTTCGAACAGGCTTCGCCGGGCGCTTTCCCGCAGGCCGAGGCACGGCTGACCATCACGGGCTTTTCCCGCAGCACCGCCGCTTCGGTCAGCCAACCAGTCGACATGAACCTGGCCGGCGAGCTCAACGCAACCCGCGCCGATCTGCGCGCAGTGATGCGCGAGCGGGGCACGATCATCGGCCGGATGAACGCCGCGCTGACCCCGGCTGGCGCGGGCACCTGGTCCGAACGGCTGGGCGGCGGCAGCCTTAGCGGGGGGATCCGTTACAATGGCCCGGCCGATACGCTGTGGTCCTTCGTCGGCCAGCCCGACCAAAGCCTGTCCGGCCCGATCGCGGTCGGGGCGGACTTTTCCGGCCGCCTGCGCAATCCACAGCTGGCGGGGGTCGTGCGCGGCGATAGCCTGACCTATGACAATCAGACCTATGGCACCCGGCTGACCAACCTTGCGATCGCCGGGCGCCTGAACGGGGACCGGATCGAGTTTACCAGACTTGATGCCAAGGCCGGAAATGGCCGCATCAGCGGGCAGGGCTATCTCAGCCTCGCTGCGGAGAGCGGCTATCCGATGGACCTGTCCTTCGATCTCGATAACGCGCGGTTGGCGCGCAGCGACGCGCTGTCGACGGCGGCGACCGGGCAATTGCGGCTACGCAAGAGCGCAGGGGAGACAGCTCTGCTGTCGGGCAAGCTCTACCTGCCCGAGACACGCTACGAACTGGTCCGGCAGGGCGCCGCCGAAGTGCCCGAGCTGACCGGCGTCCGCTTCAAGCCGCCGCGCGGCATTCCGCGCGTGACCGGCAACGAACCCGCCCCGCCTACCGGAAGCCTGCTGCGCAGCCTGCGGTTCGACATCCAGCTCACCGCGCCGAACAAGCTGTTCGTCACCGGCATGGGCCTCGACAGCGAATGGAGCGCCGACCTGCGTGTGGGCGGGACCAGTGCGGCGCCGCTGGTGACTGGCGACATTGACCTGGTGCGCGGCAATATCGGCTTTGCCGGCCGGCAGTTTGACCTTGAGGAAGGGCGGCTGCTGTTCACTGGCGGGCCGCTTAGCAACCCGCAGGTCGTGCTGTCTGCCAGCGAGGACATCGACGATATTGCCGTTGCCATCAACGTCAGCGGCAAGGCGCTCAATCCGCAGATCAGCTTCAGCTCCAGCCCCGCCTTGCCGGCCGATGAAATCCTCAGCCGGATCCTGTTCGGCAATTCGGTTGGTCAGCTCTCGCCGCTCCAGGCCGTACAGCTGGCCGCCTCGCTCAACAGCTTGCGGGCGACCGGCAGCGGCGGGTTCAATCCGCTGGGCAAGCTACGCGCGGCGACTGGCGTATCCCGACTAAGGATCCTAGCACCCGACGAGGCGGCGGGGCGCGGCACCGCGATCGCGGCCGGACGCTATATCTCGAACAACATCTATCTTGAGGTCATCACCGATGCGCGCGGCTATACCGCGACGCAGATCGAAGTGGGGCTGAGCAAGACCCTGTCCGTGCTGAGCCAGGCGGGCGGCAGTGGTTCCACCAATCTCAATTTGCGGTACAAGAAGCGCTACTGATGCGTGCCATCCTGCTCCTCGCCTGCATGTCGCTTGTTGCCTGCCAGCGCGAGCCCAGCTTTGACGAGCGCTATGCCAAGACGCAGAAGACCTTGGAGCAGAAAGCGGCTGCGATTGATCGGCAGGCCGCTTCGCCCACACCAGCGCCAAACCCAAGCGGCGAGTAAAATCTGCCGCGGCGTGATCTGCATCACGCCCGTGCTGTGACGAAACCCTTAGAAGAGGCCTGCGACCCACCGGCGCGAGCCTTTCCGCCGGCAACTTTGCCCCCGTGCCACCCTCGGCGCGGGGGCTTTTTATTGCGGCGTTCGCTTAACCGCGCGCAGCGCTATCGAGCACTTCGCCGGTCACGGGATAGCCGGCATCGGCCGGGATCCGCAGCCACTTCTGCCCATCCTCTTCGGTCACGAAGGGCGTAATCATCTGGCTGGGGAACTGTTCGACATGGGCAACGGCCTCGTCAAAGCTGCCGAACTGGGCCAGCCGTTCCAGATTGCGGCGGGTCGGGAAGATCACGCTGATCCGTCCGGCATCGGCATGCTCCAGCGCCTCGGCCGCGCCGGTCCAGAACAGGCGGGTGTTCTCGGTGGCATCGACCAGCAGGTCGACCGCGCCGGTACCCAGGTCCGCCAGGTAAAAGCGGGTGTCATAGACCCGCATGTGGCGGTGCTTGGGCCGCCAGCGGGCAAAGGGCACCAGCCCATCAAGATCCAGTTCCCAGCCCATGGCCGCCAGAGTTGGGGCCAGGGTGCCTTCGGCCAGCAGGATCGCGCGCGCGCGCCGCGCTTCTTCCAGCGAGGGACGCTGACGGATGCCGACGACCAGGCCGGTCT
Source organism: Novosphingobium ginsenosidimutans (assembly GCF_007954425.1). NCBI lineage: Bacteria > Pseudomonadati > Pseudomonadota > Alphaproteobacteria > Sphingomonadales > Sphingomonadaceae > Novosphingobium > Novosphingobium ginsenosidimutans. The sequence goes on from NZ_CP042345.1 coordinate 1,972,583, forward strand.
CTTCCAGTGTCTCGCGCACGGCGGCGATCCGGGCGGCGATTTCGTGCACCGCTTCCTCGTCGCCGGCGCCCAGCGCCGCGGCCAGTTCGCGGTCGGCATCATCGACGCGGCCGCCGGGAAACACCGCCGCCCCGCCGGCAAATTTCATCGTTGCCGAACGTTCGACCATCAGGATCTGCGGCGCCCCGCCGGCAACATCGCGGCGGAAGATCACCAGAGTGGCAGCGGGGGTGGCGGGCGGGTCTTCCCCGCTCTCGTCATATTCAAGGTCCAGGCTCATCGCTGGCAAAGGTGCCTGCCCCTTGCCGCTTTGCCAAGCCGCTTTTGTATCAGGCCGGGTTTTGTCGGCAAACTTTACACAGCTTTGGGTCGTTAACCTTTCACTGACCATCGTCTGGCCAGGAAATCCGCCAATGGGCAAAACTGGCACGCTGGCTGCATAGTATCGAATACCCCCAAAGCAGTCTCAAATGAGGCGGGGCCGCACCGGTCTCCGCGGCCCCGCCTCCCTGAGAACAAGCACTCCCAAGCAGCGGCTACGCGATCGCACCTTGTGGTTTTGGGCATGGTAAACAAGCCCATAACCCTATCGTAAAACTTGTTTGACCTTTTGCGGCTACGCCTGCGCCGGTGCGTGGTCCGAACCCGGGCCGCGGCGCGTCTGGAGCCGGCCCTTGTCGCAAATGAACGCCGATTACGAGGCGAAGCCACGATCCTGGCTGTTCGGCCCGATGGCCGGGCTGGCGGCGGGTGCGCTCGGTCTGCTGGTGCTGCTCTCGGTGTTCCTGATCCAACGCTTCGATCGCGCCGCGACCGAACGTGAAGAACACATGGTCGAGAACGGTCTTGCCGTGGTCATTGCCGAGCTCAACCGGGTGGTTGCCACCCAGGTCGAATGGGATGGCGCGGTTGCCAACCTCGACAACCGGTTCGATCCCAACTGGGCCGATTTCAACATCGGGAACTACCTTCACGTCTTCCATGGCTTCAGTCACGCTTATGTGCTGGGTCCGGATGATCGCGTTGTCTATGCTTCAACCCACGGCGAGCGGGCCGCGTTGACGGATTACATCCCGTTCCGCGCTGCGGCTGAGAGCCTGCTGCCCGAAGTGCGGGCCCAGGAACGCGCCCGCCCCAAACCTGGCAAGCGACCGGGCAAGAACAATATCGTCATCCCTTCGATCCAGGCCAACCGGATCGCGCTGATCGGAGGGCAGCCCTACATGGTATCGGCAACGCTGGTCCAACCCGATTTCGGCGAGCATCTGCCCAAGCAGGCGCGCGCGCCGATCGTGATCGCGGCCAAGCCGATCGATCACGCGATGCTAAAGGCGTTTGCCGATCGCTACCTGCTGGAAGATCTGGTGGTACGCTCGCCCGAGGCCGTGGCGTCCGCCGATGGCCAGCTGCTGCTGGCGAACCGCGCCGGCATACCGATTGCTGCCCTGACCTGGACCCCGCGGCGGCCCGGTACCATGCTGCTGGTGCAGCTTGCCGCGCCGCTGTTCCTGCTGCTGGCGCTGCTGGCGGCGCTGGCGTGGCGCGTGATCCAGCGTGGCTCGGCGATTGCCACGGACCTGATCGCCAGCGAAGCCCGCGCCAAGCATGCCGCGTTCCATGACAGCCTGACCCGGCTGCCCAACCGTGCCTACCTGTTCGAGCGGCTTGGCCAGTCGCTCCGCCGGGTCGAGGGCCCCGAGACCGCCCTGGCGGTCCTCTGCGTTGACCTCGACCGGTTCAAGGAAGTCAACGATACGCTGGGCCACAATGCTGGCGATGCACTGCTGGAAGCCATGGCCGAACGGCTTCGCCAGGCTTGCAGCGAGGCGACCTGCGTGGCCCGATTGGGCGGCGATGAATTCGTTGTCCTGCTCGAAACCAGCGACGAGGCCGCCGCACTGGTGCTGGGACGCCGGATCATCCGGGCGGTGTCCGAACGGGTGGTCAGCGAATATGGCAAGATCGAGGTCGCCTGTTCGATCGGCCTGGCCTTTATCGAAGAGCCAGGGGTCGAGCCGAGCGAGGCCCTGCGCTGGGCCGATGTGGCGCTCTATCGCTCAAAGGAAAGCGGCGGTCGCCGGGTGAGCCGCTTCAGCCCCGACATGGACCAAGCGCTGCGTCATCGTCTTCAGTTGGAAGTCGAACTGCGCGAGGCGATTGGCACGGATCAGTTCGGCATGGTCTATCAGCCGCACTTTGACCGCCGCCGCAACCTCAAGGGCTATGAGGCGCTGCTGCGCTGGAACCACCCGACGCGCGGTGCCATTTCGCCCAGCGTCTTTGTGCCGCTCGCTGAAGACAGCGGGCTGATCCTGGCGCTGGGTGAACAGGTGCTGCGGCAGGTCTTCGAGGAGACCCGGGATTGGCGCGGGGTGACCGTGGCGGTCAACGTTTCGGCGGTCCAGCTGCGCGCCCGCGGGTTTGCCGCCCAGGTCATGCGGATCATGGCTGCTGCCGGGGCCAATCCGCGCGGCTACGAGATCGAAGTGACCGAGACCGCGCTGCTCGGCGATGACCAGGAAACCGTCAACAACATCGATGCGCTCAAGCGGATGGGATTTGCCATCGCGCTCGACGATTTCGGCACCGGCTTTTCCAGCCTCAACGTGCTGCAGCGCTTCTCGGTCGACAAGATCAAGATCGATTGCTCGTTCGTCGCCGCGCTTGGGGCCGGGCGCGGTTCGGAGGCGCTGATCGAGGCGATCGTCAATCTGGCGCGCGGGCTTGATATGGTTGTGGTGGCGGAAGGGGTGGAAACCGAGGCGCAGTGGGATCACCTGGTCAAGGCGGGCTGCCGCCAATTCCAGGGGCACTTGCTGGGCCGGCCGCAACCGGTCAGCACGATCAACCGCGCCCTGCCAGACCAGCGCCGGGCCAGCGCCGCCTGATTGGTCAGGCCGCCGGGGCGATCCCGGCGTCGGCCACCAGCTGCTGCAGTTCGCCAGCTTCGTACATTTCCATCATGATGTCGCTGCCGCCAACGAATTCGCCCTTCACGTAAAGCTGCGGGATCGTCGGCCAGTCCGAAAAGGCCTTGATGCCCTGGCGGATTTCCATGTCCTGCAGCACGTCGACGCCCTCGAACGGGACGCCGAGGCGTTCCAGGATCGCCACGGCGCGGCTCGAAAAGCCGCACTGCGGGAACAGCGGCGTGCCCTTCATGAACAGCACGACATCGTTGGAATTGACGATTTCAGCGAGGCGGGCATTGGTATCGGACATGGTGTAAGCTCCTCGTTCCCTCAGTTGGGAACGGCAGTGGTCAGTTGCAAGGCGTGAAGTTCGCCGCCCATGCGGCCACCGAAAGCGGCATAGACCAGCTTGTGCTGGGCGACGCGCGGCTTGCCAATGAACGCGGCCGAGACGACGTGGGCCGCCCAGTGATCGTTGTCACCGGCCAGGTCCGTCAGCGTGATCTGCGCATCGGGCAGGGCGGCGCGGATGATCGCCTCGATCTCTGCAGCAGGCATCGGCATGGGCCGCGCCTCAACCCATCAGCGCGCGGCGGGCTTCGACCATCTTGGCGTCGAGCGCGGCGCGGATATCGCCTTCCGACACGTCGACGCCAGCGCTGGTCAGATCGCCCAGCAGCTTGCGGATCACGTCTTCGTCGCCGGCTTCCTCGAAGTCGGCCTGGACCACGGCCTTGGCATAGGCTTCGGCTTCAACGGCAGAGAGGCCCATCTGCTCAGCCGCCCACTGGCCAAGCAGGCGGTTGCGCCGCGCGGTCACGCGGAACTGGGTGTCCTCGTCCATCGCAAACTTGGCCTCTTCGGCGCGCTCGCGGTCGTTGAAATTGGTCATGTCGGCTCCTGTCGGTTCGGTCTGGCGCCCCGCTCAGCCGGCTTTGGCGGCGGGCGGAGGTGCCTGGAAAGTGTCGTGGCAGCCCTTGCACGCTGCTTGGGTGCTGGCAAGGGCGGCGGTGAAGGCCTCTTTGTCATCGGCCTTGGCGGCAGCGGCCAAGGCCGCAGTTGCATCAGCGAAATCCTTGGCCTTGGCGGCGAAGCCGGCCTGGTCGGTCCAGATCTCGGCCTTGGCGCGGCTCGGCACCTTGGCCGTGCTGGGGGCGAACATCGCGGGCAGGGTAGCGCCCCACTTGGCGACGCCGCTGGCGACAAAGGCCAGGTTCTTGACCGGCGTGCCATTGGCCGCGGCCGACCGCATCGCGCTGGTCGCGCCGACCGACATGACCATGGCGGCCTGGCGCGCGGCGACGATGTCCTCGGCCGTCGGTGCGGAGACTGCTGCCGGCTTGGTCTGCTTGGCGGGCTTGGACTCAGCCTGGACGGCAAAGGCCGTGGTGGCCAGCGCGGCAAGGGCAATGATCCGGGCAGTCTTCATGATCCGTCTCCCAATCCTGGCCGCGTGGCGCAGCCTTCAGTCCATTGTTACCACGACCTTGCCGATCGCTGCACGCGATTCGAGCAGGCTGATCGCCTCGCCGCCACGCTCCAGCGGGAAAGTCGCCGAAACGCGCGGATTGATCTTCCCTTCCTTGAGCAGATCGAACAGCTTGGCGATGTGCTTGGCATTGGCTGCCGGATCGCGGGCGGTGAAGGCGCCCCAGAACACGCCGCAGACATCGCAGCTCTTCAGCAGGGTCAGGTTGAGCGGCAGGCGAGCAATCCCGGCCGGGAAGCCGACCACGCAGAACCGGCCTTCCCAGGCGATCGAGCGCAGCGCCGGTTCGGAATAGTCCCCGCCGACGATGTCATAGATCACGTTGGCGCCTTCGGGGCCGCAGGCGGCCTTGAAGGCTTCGGCCAGGGCCTTGGACTGGTTCTTGTCGAACGGCGCGCGGGGATAGATCACCACGTCGTCGGCGCCGTGTTCGCGCGCGACAGCGGCCTTTTCCTCGGTCGAAACCGCGGCGATCACCTTGGCGCCATAGGCCTTGCCCAGTTCGACGGCCGAAAGGCCTACGCCGCCAGCCGCGCCCAGCACCAGCAGGGTGTCGCCCGCCTTCAGGTGCCCGCGATCGAGCAGGCCATGCATGTTGGTGCCATAGGTCATCAGCAGCGAGGCGCCGGTTTCGAACGAGACGCCATCGGGCAGCGGGAACAGCCGCGCCGCATCGGCCAGGACTTCGGTGGCCAGCCCGCCGTTGCCCATCATTGCGATCACGCGGTCGCCCGCCTTCCACTGCGTCACGCCTTCGCCAACTGCGTCGACCACGCCGGCCAGCTCACCGCCCGGGGCGAACGGCCGCGCCGGCTTGAACTGGTACATGTCCTTGATGATCAGCACGTCGGGATAGTTGATCGAGCAGGCCTTGACCTTGATCCGTACTTGGCCGGGGCCGGGGATCGGGCTTTCCAGCTCGTCAAGGGTCAGGGATTCCGGTCCGCCAATGGCGTGGCTGCGAAGGGCCTTCATGCTGCTACTCCCGTTCCCGCGGCGAGCCAGGGCAGCTCCGCGCGGTGTTTTTGTTCATACGTGCTGATCGCCGCATCACGCGCCAGGGTCAGGCCGACCTCATCGAGGCCGTTCAAGAGGCAATGCTTGCGGAAGGGATCGATTTCGAAAGTGAAGCGATCCTGGAAGGGGGTGGTGACGGTCTGCGTTTCCAGATCGATCGCGATTGGGTCGGTCTTCGCCACTTCGAGCAGCCGGTCGACCTGGTCCTGCGGCAGGACCACAGTCAGGATGCCGTTCTTGAAGGCATTGCCCGAGAAGATGTCTGAAAAGCTCGGCGCGATGACACAGGTGATGCCAAGGTCCAGCAGCGCCCAGGCAGCATGCTCGCGGCTGGAGCCGCAGCCGAAGTTGTCGCCTGCGATCAGAATGGGTGAGCCCTTGAACTCGGCGCAGTCAAACAGGTTGTCCGGATCCTGGCGCAGTGATTCAAACGCGCCCTTGCCCAGCCCTTCGCGGGTGATCGTCTTGAGCCACTTCGACGGCACGATCACGTCGGTATCGACATTCTTGCGCCCGAACGGAATCGCGCGCCCTTCCACCTGCTTGATCGGTTCCATCAGTCTGTCTCCGGCGCGTCCTCGGGCGAGGGCTGTTTCTTTTCCGCCCGTTCCTTGCGGCGCGAGGCATAGAGGAGGGCCGCGGCGATAGCCGCCGAACCGATCGCGGCACCGGCCAGGGCCGCCTTGCCGGACCAGCTCTTGTCGGACTTGTCGTTCTTGTCGCTCATGGCTTTCCTATGTCCATCGCGGCCCGCCTCTTCAAGCCCGTTGGCGGATTTTTCATGGGGCCGATGCAGCAATTGCCTGTTCTCCGCCACGCGATAGACTGACTGCGCAGCAAGCGAGGAGGGTAGCATGGGGATCACACGCAGGCAGGCGGTTGCAGCAACCGGGGCAAGCCTGCTGGCCGGGGCACTGGCCGGCGGCAGGGCGCAGGCGGCGGATAGCCGGACCACCGCCGATGTCGCCGTGGTCGGTGCCGGGGTGTTCGGCGCCTGGACCGCCTGGCACCTCAAACAGCGCGGGCTCAAGGTGGCGCTGTTGGAAGCATACGCGCCGGGCAATGCCCGCTCGTCATCCGGCGGGGAGAGCCGGGTGATCCGCGTCTCCTATGGCGACGATCCGCTCTATTCCGGCATGGCGCGGGATTCGCTGGCGGCCTGGGCGGCGCTGTCCGCGAAGCAGACGCTGCCGCTGCTCCACCGCACCGGGGTGCTGTGGTTCTCCCCCGCCGGGGACGAATACATGGCGCGGTCGATGGCTTGGTTGAAAGCCAACGGCATTGCCCATCTGGCGGGCGACACCGCCTGGCTGCGGGCGCGCTATCCGCAGATCACCTTCAAGGATGGCGAAAGCGGGTTCCTGGAGGACGCCAGCGGCGCGCTGATTGCGGGGCGCGGGGTGCAGACCGTGGTGGCTGATGCCGGCCTCACGCCGTTGCGGGTGCAGGCCGACCTGCCAGAGCGCCTGTCCGACGGCACACTGCGGGTTGGCGGAGTGTTGGCGCGCTCGGTGGTCTATGCCTGCGGGCCATGGCTGCCCAAGCTGTTTCCGGACCTCTTGGGCGGACGGATCGTGGCGACCCGGCAGGAAGTCTATCACTTCGGCCCGGCGGCGGGCGATGGCCGTTTCTCCCCGCCCGCCTTGCCGGTCTGGGCCGATTTCAACGCCGGGGACATTGTCTATGGCTTTCCGGGGCTGGAAGGGCAGGGCTTCAAGATCGCCTTCGATCGCCACGGGGCAGAGGTTGACCCGGATACGCAGGACCGCCGCGTATCCAGCGAAGGGGTCGATGCGGCGCGCGCCTATCTCGCCCAGCGCTTCCCCGGTCTGGCCGCTGCGCCCCTGGTCCACAGCCGCGTCTGCCAGTATGAGAACAGCTCCAACGGCGATTTCCTGATCGACCGGCTGCCAGGCTTTGACCGGGTCTGGCTGGTCGGCGGCGGCTCGGGCCATGGCTTCAAGCATGGCCCGGCGGTCGGCGCGCTGGTGGCACGGCACGTGGTAGATAGTGCACTGCCGGTGGAGCCGCGCTTCAGCCTGGCGAGTAAGCAGAAGGTCCAGAAGCGGACCGTTTATTAGAGCTTCCGCACGTCCGTCAGCCGCCCGGTCACCGCCGCAGCGGCGGCCATGGCGGGCGAGACCAGATGCGTCCGCGCTCCCGGGCCCTGGCGGCCGACGAAGTTGCGGTTGCTGGTGGATGCGCAGCGTTCGCCGGCCGGGATCTTGTCCGGGTTCATGCCAAGGCAGGCCGAGCAACCCGGTTCGCGCCATTCGAGGCCGGCGGCGGTAAAGATCTTGTCCAGACCCTCTTCCTCGGCCTGGCGCTTGACCAGGCCAGAACCCGGAACGACGATCCCCCAGCGCACGTTTGGCGCCTTGGTCTTGCCCTTCAGCACCGCAGCGGCGGCGCGCAGGTCTTCGATCCGGCTGTTGGTGCACGAACCGATGAAGACGTTCTGGATTTCGATCTCATCCATCCGCTGGCCGGGTTCGAGCCCCATGTATTCCAGGCTGGCGCGGGCGGCGTCCTGCTTGGAGGGTTCGGCAAAGCTCGACGGATCGGGCACCACGCCGCCAATTGCGACCACGTCTTCGGGGCTGGTGCCCCAGGTGACGGTCGGCTGGACATCGGCGGCCTGGATCGTGACCGACTTGTCGTAAGTCGCGCCCGGATCGGTCGCCAGGCTCTTCCACCAGGCGACGGCGGCGTCCCAGTCGGCGCCCTTGGGCGCATAGGGGCGGCCCTTGAGGAAGGCGAAGGTCTTCTCGTCCGGAGCGATCAGGCCGGCGCGGGCACCTGCTTCGATGCTCATGTTGCAGACGGTCAGGCGGCCTTCGATCGACATCTCCTCGAACACCTTGCCGCGGTATTCCATCACGTGCCCGGTGCCGCCGGCCGTGCCGACCACGCCGATGATGTGCAGGATCAGGTCCTTGGGGCTGACGCTGGGGGCGAGATCGCCCTCAACCCGCACTTCCATGGTCTTCGATTGCTTGAGCAGCAGGGTCTGCGTGGCCAGCACATGCTCGACCTCGCTGGTGCCGATGCCAAAGGCCAGCGCGCCCAGGCCGCCGTGGCAGGCGGTATGGCTATCGCCGCAGACGATGGTGGCACCGGGCAGCGAGAAGCCCTGTTCCGGGCCAACCACGTGGACGATGCCCTGCTCGACATCGGCATCGCCGATATAGCGGATGCCAAAGGCGGGCGCGTTTTTTTCCAACGCTTCAAGCTGCGCCGCGCTTTCCAGATCGGCAATCGGCACGCGCGCACCGCTGGCCGTGCGGCGGGCGGTGGTTGGCAAGTTGTGATCGGGGACTGCCAGGGTCAGGTCCGGCCGGCGCACCTTGCGGCCCGCCACGCGCAGCGCCTCAAACGCCTGCGGGCTGGTCACTTCGTGGACGAGGTGGCGATCGATGAAGATCAGCGCCGTGCCATCGTCACGGGTTTCGACGGTGTGGGCGTCCCAGATCTTCTGGTAAAGGGTGCGGGGCTGTGCGGTCATGACAAGCACAGGCCCTTACGCCTGGCCCCGCGTTTTGCAAGGCGGGGGCTGTCAATTCCTTCGCCAAGCGACTATCTGGCGACCATGCATCCGCTTGCTGCCATCGCCATTGTCATTGCCACGGTCGCCGCCATGGAATGGGTCGCCTGGGCGAGCCACAAGTACATCATGCACGGCTGGGGCTGGGGCTGGCACCGCGACCACCACGAACCGCACGACAACACCTTTGAAAAGAACGACCTCTACGCCGTGGTCGGCGCGGCCATGTCGATCTCGATGTTCGCGCTCAGCAGCCCGCTGATCATGGGTGCCGATGCCTGGGCGCCGGGGCTGTGGATTGGCCTGGGGATCCTGTTCTACGGCATCATCTATACGCTGGTGCACGATGGCCTGGTCCACCAGCGCTATTTCCGCTGGGTGCCCAAGCACGGCTACCTCAAGCGGCTGGTCCAGGCGCACAAGCTGCACCATGCGACCATCGGCAAGGAAGGCGGGGTAAGCTTCGGCTTCGTCCTGGCGCGCGATCCGGCCAAGCTGAAGCAGGAACTGAAAGCCCAGCGCGAGGCCGGGATTGCGATTGTGCGCGACAGCCAATTGACCTAGCCTTCGCCCCAGGGGGCGCTTCGATCGGCAGCGAAGTGGGGGCGGAATGAACAGGTTCACGACAGCAATTGCCTTTTGTGCGGCGGCCTTGGCGTTGCCCGGCACCGCACTTGCGCATCCGGCGGCCGTTCATTCAAGCGCAGGTAGCGCTGCCCGTGCCGCGGCCATGAGTGATGCAGCAACGCGGTTTGTCGCGACGCTTGATCCGGCACAGCGCAAGAAGTTCATCCGCGCGCTTGATGACAATGCCGCGCGAACGGACTGGAGCAACCTGCCCGCGACGGCCTATCCCCGAACCGCGCTGGCGCTAAGCGAACTTAGCGATGTCCAGCGGGTGGCACTGCACGACTTGATGGCCGCCGCGATGAGCGGTGAGGGCTATGGTGAAGCCGCAACGATCATGTGGATCGACGATATTCTACACGGGATCGAAGCCGCCAATCTGCCTAACGTCCCAGCCGAGCGCCGTGCAGCGGCCGAGCGTGGGGTCGCTGCTCGGGGCTCTGGCAATTACTGGATCAGCCTGTTCGGCGAACCGGGGTCGCGCAGCTGGGCCTGGATGATCAACGGCCATCACTTTGCTGCAAACTTCACCGTTGTTGATGGGCGCATCGCCTTTACACCCTTGTTCCTGGGCGCCAATCCGCAGATCGTAAGGCAAGGCCCCTATGCCGGCTGGCGCGTGCTGGATCACGAGATCGCCGGCGGCTTTGCATTGATCGCTGCGCTCGATCCGGATCAGCGCAAAGCGGCGCTGGCCGGGGCGGCAGTCGATCCGGCGCAGTTCACGGGCAAGGGTAAGAAGGACAAACCGCAACTACCAGTTGGGATTGCCGCCAATCGCCTTTCACCGGCTCAGCGCGAGCGCCTGATGGCGCTGGTCGAAGAATTCGTTGGCTTTGCTAACCGTGAGGCCGCTGCCGCGCAGATCGCGGCGATCCGGGCCGACGGACCGGCCAAGCTGCACTTTGCCTGGTGGGGCTCGTCCGACGATCGTACCAAACGGTTCATGTACCGGATTGCTGGGCCGTCGATCCTGATCGAATATGTCCGTGAACCACAGGCCGATGGTTCAGGAGCCAACCACGTTCACGCGATCGTCCGTGATCCGCGCAACGACTATGGCGAAGACTGGTTGGCCCGCCACTATAGCGAAGCGCCGCACCCCTAGTTGGCGTATTGGCACATTTTTGTTGACATTAATAACCAAATCGGTTATAGGCCCCACCAGCAACGGGTGTGGGATCGGTAACGCGTGCCGCCCGAACCCGGCAAGGGCCGGTGCTTCAGGCACCACCCCGGATCGCGGAAATCAAGCAAGGCGGCAGGGGAGCGAGCCCGTCCCGCCAGCTCCGCTGACCGCAGGGCCGCGCAGTCGGGTTTCAGGTTGTCCCCCCGCTGCCGTTCGCATGGAATAGACACCGGCCTCAGCCCGATCAGGCCAGACGGGCAGCAGCGCACCGGCCGCACCCGTTGTCTGTCCCCGTGCGCCCGCCGGCGCAAATCCAACAGGCTATTCCGCGCGGGTCCAGATCCAGCTGCCGGCAATGGTCAGGACGGCCAGCGAAATCCACACATAGGGAAAGCCCACGGTCAGCCAGGTAAAACCAACCCCGGCGGTCATCGCCAGGATAGCTGATACCTTTGCCTTGCGGCTGATTGCGCTGCGATCGCGCCAGTCGCGCAAGCCCGGGCCGTAAGTGGGATGTTCGTAAAGTCGCTGTGCCCACTCCGGATGGCTGCGGGCAAAGCAAAAGGCCGCCAGCAGCAGGAACGGCACGGTCGGCATGATCGGCAGGGCCACCCCGATCGCCCCCAGTGCCAGGGCGATGAAGCCCCCCGCCATGTAAAGCGGGCGCGCGATCACTTCAGGCGCCCGTATAGCGGCTGGCGGTATCCTGAATCAGCGCGATCATGTTGGGAATCCCTTGCGTCCGGTTGGAACTGAGTTGGTTCCTCAGATCAAAGGGTTCAAGCGCTGCGGCCATATCCATGGCGGCCACTGCGGCGGGCGGTTGGTCCTGCACGGCGGACAGCACCAGGGCGATGATCCCCTTGGTGATCGCGGCGTTGCTGTCAGCCAGGAAGTGCAGCCGGCCTTCATCTGTGCGGGTGGGATAGACCCAGACCGAAGCCGAACAGCCACGCACCAGCGTGGCGTCGGTCTTCAATGCATCGGGCATCGGCTCCAGCTCGCGCCCCAGCTCGATCAGCAGGCGATAGCGTTCATCGCCTTCCAGGAACTCATACTCATCAAGGATGTCGGTCAGGCTGCGCATGGGGCGCATTTAGGGGCTGGGCGGCCTGACACAAGCCCGACCTTGTTACCTAGTCCGTCACCCCCGCGAAAGCGGGGGCCCATCACCTGTGATGGCCGATAGCGCGCGGGCTGCAATGTCAGGAGATGGGTCCCCGCTTTCACTGGGATGACGTGGGGGAGTGAGCGTTCAGCCGCCAATCCCGCCGGGCCGGGTGAGGGCGTAATAGATCACATAGAACCAGCCCAGGAAGCCGTGAATGATCGCCCAGACCAGCGACTTGTGGAGGCTCCATGACACCGCGACAGCGATTGCGCTGCCAAGACCGATGCCGGCGCGGGCGGCGTGGCCGCGGACTTCGCTCACAGGTCGACCCCTGCGGCAATGGCTTCAAGCTTGCGGATCCGCTCTTTCAAGTCGGCAATCTCGATCCGGGCCATGCCGGCGGGGTGGCCCTGGTCAGGCCCGCCGCGCTGGGCATCAAGCTCGCGGGCCTTGAGACTTAGCCAGCCCTGCCAGCCCTTCAGCGTGGCAGCCGTGACCATGGCCGTGGCGGCCAGCAAGATGGCGGCGATCATGAGGTTTTCGGTGAACATGGCGGTTCTCCTCGGACTATCTCACTCAATCCTTGCGCTCGCGCAGGCTTTCGATTTCGTTGGCAAGGGCCGCTGAAGAGCGACCGTCGGTGGCGATGCGTTCCAGCACCTTGATCCTTTCGCGCAGGTCGCTCACCTCGCGCAGCAGCTCTTCTTCGCGCTGGCTGGGCACCAGCCGGGCGGGCTCGGCCGAACCATCGCCCATCAGGCCATCGCGGCGCATCCTGCGGGCTTCGCGCCACGCGTTTCGATCCAGCCCGTGCTTGGAGCGATAGATTCCGGCGATCGTCACAATCAGCACGATCAGCACGATCATCATTTGGCCGCCGTTCATCAAATTTCCCCTTCCCGTTTCCGGCAGTTAGTTCTTCACGCCGTCCGGCAACTGCCGCAGCGCCTCGATCTGGCTGGTCAGGCCATAGCCGCTGTCGGTCACGATCCGTTCGACATTGGCGAGCCGGTCCTTGACCGAGCCGAGTTCCGCACGCAGCTGCGCGTTTTCCTGGCTGAGCAGCTTGACCCGCTCCATCGCCTCTTCGTTCTTGCGCGGGTAGACCGCCTGGCCCCAGGCCCCGTCCAGCGGGTAGCCGTTCTTGATCCGCATCCAGGTGGTGATCACCCAGCCGCCCACGCCGGCGATGGCAATGGTCGAGATCATTGGCAGGACCGTCTGGATCAGTTCGAGCTTTGCCGGATCCATCACACGGCCTCCTTGGCGGGGGCGGAGAGGGCGGCGCGTTCATTGCGCAGGGCTTCGATCTGGGCGGCGACGTTCTCGCTCTTGTCGGTGGCAATCCGTTCCAGCACGCGGATGCGGTGCTCCAGCCGTTCGATCACATCGCTGCGGTCAGCCGCGACCGACACGGTGCCCTGGGCGCGGATGGCGGCAATCCGTTCCTTGTGCTCCAGCCGGCGCAGATAGGTCTTGGTCAGAATGCCGAAGATTGCGACGACGGTGCCCATCGCCACGGCAAGGCCCATGAATTCCCCGAAATCCATCAGTTATTTTCCTTCGTATCGGTATCGCGCAGCGCCTCGATCTGGGCGGCGACATTGACACTCTTGTCGGTGACGATCCGCTCCAGCACCTTCACGCGGTCGGTGAAGTGGGCCAGTTGCTCGCGCAGTTCGGCGTTCTCGGCCTTCAGCGCTTCATTGGCCTTGTGGTCGGCGCGGGCGGTCTTGCCGCCCCATTCGTCTTCCAGGGCATAGCCGTGCTTGGCGCGGATCCAGTTGTTGATCAGCCAGCCACCGGTTGAGATGGCGACGATCAGGATGACAAAGGCGGGACCCCCGAATTCCATCAGCGGACCTCCTTTTCGCGGTTCTCCAGCAGGGCCTCGACCTTGCGGGCATCGCGCAGCGCTTCGATCTGGCTGGCCACGTCATAGCCCTTGTCGGTGACGATCCGCTCCAGAACGCGGACCCGCTCCTCAAGGTCGGTGTTGCTGGCAGCGTATTGTGCAGCCTTCTCAGCGGTGGCCTGGGCAGCCAGTTCAGCCATCTTGGACTGATGCTTGGTCCAGACGATAAAGCTGACCATCAGAAACGGCGCCAGCGGGATCAGGATTGCAAGTTCACCCATTGGTATTCTCCCCCATCCAGGAAACGGTTAGCGCAGGCGTTCGATTTCCTCGGACAGGCGCGGGTTGGATGATACGTAGTGCAGCTCGATGTCGGCCAGGCGGCGGTCCAGTTCGCGGAAGCTGGCGCGCACTTCGCGGGCCGTGCGGGCGGGCGATTGGCGCACCCCCTGCCAGAAGCGCTGCTCCTGCCGGTCGGTGTAATAAAGGTGCTGCGGCTTGCGCTCCGAGAACATGCCCAGGCCCAGGTAGACCAGCGGGATGATGCCCACGCCCATCAGGGTCAGGGCAACCGCGCCCAGGCGAACCCACAGCACGTCGACCCCGGTGTAATCGGCGATCCCGGCGCAGACGCCCATGATCTTGCCATTGATCTTGTCGCGATAGAATTTGGTGCGCGGCGTGTTCACTGGCCGGTCCTCCCCTTGCTGGCAATCATGCGGTCGAAATCGCGCTGGCTGCGATCGCTCAGCTGGCCGCCGAATTCGCGTTCATCGGCCAGGCGCTGCGGCTGGAACCCCGGGTTATCGGCAGCGACCAGGCGCTCGACCGTTTCAACCCGGTCCTGGAGCCGGCGGGCCAGGCTGTAGAGTTCCTCCAGCATGGCTTCATCGTCGGTGGTCAAGGTGGCGGCGGTCTTCCAGCGGGTAACATAGTGCAGGATCACCCAAGGCAGCCCGACGAAGATCGACAGGATTGCGACTAGCGGAATAAGTTCGTCCACGGCTCAGGCCTCCTTGCTGTCGTCAGCGTTGCCCGACAGAGCCCGCTTCATCGCTTCCAGTTCCTCGTCGATCTTGTCCTGACCGGCGAGCGCCGAGATTTCGTCTGCCAGGCTCGGCTGGCTGCGGCCATCGGCCAGGCTCAGCGCATCGGCGCGGCCTTCGGCATAGTCGACCCGGCGTTCCAGCTGGTCGAAGCGGGCCATTGCCTCGTCGACCCGCTCGCTCGCCAGCAGCGTGCGCAGCTTGACGCGGTTCTCAGCGCTTTCGAGGCGCGCGGCGATTGCGGTCTGGCGGCTGCGGGCTTCGCGCAGACGGTTCTGCAGCTTCTCGATATCAAGCTCATAGGCGCGCAGCGCATCGTCGAGCACGGCGATCTCGGCCTTGAGCTGGTCGGCCATATCGCCGGCCTTCTTCTTTTCCATCAGCGCGGCGCGGGCCAGGTCCTCACGGTCCTTCGACAGGGCGAGCTGGGCCTTTTCCGCCCAGTCGGCCTGAAGCCGGTCAAGCTTCACCGTGTGGCGGTGCATTTCCTTCTGGTCGGCAATGGTCCGAGCGGCGCTGGCGCGCACTTCGACCAGGGTTTCCTCCATCTCGAAGATGATCATCCGGATCATCTTTTCGGGATCGTCCGCCTTGTCGAGCAGGTCGGTGAAATTGGCGGCGATGATGTCACGGGTGCGGCTGAAAATGCCCATCCAGGGAACTCCGATGGAGGAAGAAGAAGACGATGCGGTCGGGGTGGGGGAACGGCGCAGGCGCTCCACTTCGCTGTCGAAGCGGGAGGCGCGATGCGCCGTACCAAACAGGGTTTGGGCCGGAGCCTCGCGGCGGGGGGACTGGGAACCGCCGGCGGGGGGATCGGAAGCATCCGGCCCAAGGGGGGAAAGGGGGTCGTTCACGGGGTCGGTCACCGCGTCAGGCCTGCTGCGCCGCAGCCGGCTGATCGGCGGCGGCCAGAACCGGCGCACGATCCATCTGCTGGGCCAGGACAAAGACGTTCATCGCCAGCATGGCCGCGACCGATGCCAGGATGGCCTTGTCGAGCTTGGAGCGCTGGGAGAGGGGCTTGCCGAACATGGTAGGTGTCCTTCGTTGGTGTTGTTCACCTTTCAGCAAGCCGCGTGCCAATTTGCGCGAGTGGCTGATTTCCGGGCCTTCCGCGGCAAATCGACGAACGACGTGTAGTGGATATTGCGCGATGTTGGGAATTTTCGCTATGTGTTGGGAATGGAGCGTGACACCCAGTTCATTGGCCAGTCCGGAGCCTTCCTCGACGCGGTGGAACGCACAAGCCGAGCTGCCCCGCTTCGCCGCCCAGTGCTGGTCATTGGTGAGCGCGGCACCGGCAAGGAATTGATCGCCGAACGCCTCCACCAGCTGAGCAAGCGCTGGGCCGAGCCGCTGATCACGCTGAACTGCGCGGCGCTGCCGGAAACACTGATCGAGGCGGAATTGTTCGGTCATGAGGCGGGTGCTTTCACCGGTGCTACCAGAGCCCGGGCCGGGCGGTTCGAGGAAGCCGACCAAGGCACGCTATTCCTCGACGAACTGGCGACGCTCAGCATGGGCGCGCAGGAACGGCTGCTGCGCGCGGTCGAATATGGCGAGGTAACCCGAATCGGAGCATCCAAGCCGGTGCGGGTCGATGTCCGCATCGTTGCCGCCACCAACGAAGACCTACCGCGCCTGGCCGAAGAAGGCCGGTTCCGCTCCGACCTGCTTGACCGGTTGAGCTTTGAGGTGATCACCCTGCCGCCGCTGCGGGTGCGCGAGGGGGATATCCGCGTCCTCGCCGAATACTTCGGCCGCCGCATGGCCAGCGAGCTGCGCTGGGAAGACTGGCCGGGCTTTTCCGATGCGGCGATGGAGCAGCTCGAAAACTACCAGTGGCCTGGCAATGTGCGCGAACTGCGCAACGTGGTGGAACGTGCGGTCTATCGCTGGGATGACTGGGGCACGCCCGTCTCGCATATCGTGTTCGATCCGTTCGACAGCCCGTGGAAGCCGGCACCTATGGTGACGGCGGACAGCGGCCGGGCGCCGGGTGCGCCATCGCCGACCCATTCGGCCCCGGCACCCTCGGTCCAGCTCGATGCGATCAGCGATCTCAAGGCCGCGGTCGATGCGCACGAAAGGGCGATTGTCGAACAGGCGCTCAACCGCCACCGCTACAACCAGCGCCAGACCGCCAAGGCGCTGGGCCTCAGCTATGACCAGCTGCGCCACTGCATGAAGAAGCACGGGCTGATGGAGCGGGGCGGATAGTCCTTGCATTTCGCAGGGACACAGCCTATTTGGCCGCCATCCCGACATTGTGAAGCAACGGAGGGGCTGGCGCCGAAAGGGGCCGGCGCTGAACCGCTTTGCATGACCGGCCACACACGGAGAACCCCACTTGGCGGATATCGCGCGCCTGATTGAGATTGTTGAGCCCGAGGCTCAGGCCCTGGGCTTTGATCTCGTGCGCGTGATCGTGTTCGGCAAGAGCGAAGTGGGTGACGAGGAAGTCACGCTCCAGATCATGGCCGAGCGGCCCGAGACCGGCCAGCTGGTGATCGAGGACTGCGCCGAACTCTCGCGCCGCGTCTCCGATGCGCTCGATGCGCTGGAAGAAGCCGGCGAAGTGCTGATCGAAGAGGCCTACCGGCTCGAAGTCAGCTCGCCCGGAATCGACCGCCCGCTGACCCGCGCCAAGGACTTCAGCAACTGGGCCGGGCATGAAGCCCGCGTCAGCCTGAAGAACCCCGTGGATGGCAACCGCAAGAGCCTGCAGGGTGACCTGATCGGCATCGAAGACGATGTCGTCACCATCGAAGACAAGAAGTCGGGCCGGGTTTCCTTCCCGCGCGCCGATATCCATTCCGCCAAGCTGGTCCTGACGGACAAGCTGATTGCTGCCACCCGCCCGCTGGATTCTTCGGGCGCCGACGATCTGATCGAAGAAGAACAGGAAGACTGAACATGGCCAGTCCGATTTCCGCCAACCGCGCTGAACTGCTCGCGATCGCCACTTCGGTTGCGAACGAAAAGCTGATCGACAAGTCCATCGTCATCGAGGCGATGGAAGAAGCGATCCAGAAGAGCGCGCGCAACCGCTATGGCGCCGAGAACGACATCCGCGCGAAGCTTGATCCGCGCACCGGCGACCTGCGCCTGTGGCGCGTGGTCGAAGTGGTCGAGGTGGTTGAGGACTACTTCAAGCAGGTTGACCTGAAGCAGGCTGAAAAGCTGCAGCCGGGTGCCAAGATCGGTGATTTCATCGTCGATCCGCTGCCGCCCGTGGACCTGGGCCGTATCGATGCCCAGTCGGCCAAGCAGGTGATCTTCCAGAAGGTTCGCGATGCCGAGCGTGAGCGCCAGTACGAGGAATTCAAGGACCGCGCCGGCGAACTGGTGACCGGCGTGATCAAGTCGGTCGAGTTTGGCCACGTGATCGTCAACCTTGGCCGCGCCGAAGGCGTGATCCGCCGCGATCAGCAGATCCCGCGCGAAGTTGCCCGCGTTGGCGAGCGTGTCCGCGCCTGGATCATGAAGGTGGAGCGCCAGAACCGCGGTCCGCAGATCTTCCTCAGCCGCGCGCACCCCGAATTCATGAAGAAGCTGTTCGCGCAGGAAGTGCCCGAAATCTACGACAACATCATCGAGATCAAGGCCGCCGCCCGCGATCCGGGCAGCCGCGCCAAGATCGGCGTGATCAGCCGCGACAGCAGCATTGACCCGGTCGGTGCCTGCGTCGGCATGAAGGGCAGCCGCGTCCAGGCGGTCGTCCAGGAAATGCAGGGCGAAAAGATCGACATCATCCCCTGGAGCGAAGACACCGCGACCTTCGTGGTCAACGCGCTGCAGCCGGCCACCGTCAGCCGCGTGGTGATCGACGAGGAAGAAAGCCGCATCGAAGTGGTCGTTCCCGATGACCAGCTGTCGCTGGCGATCGGCCGCCGCGGCCAGAACGTGCGCCTTGCCAGCCAGCTGACCGGCTCGCAGATCGACATCATGACCGAGGCGGAAGCTTCGGAGAAGCGCCAGAAGGAATTCGCCGAGCGTTCGAAGATGTTCGAGGAAGAGCTCGACGTCGACGAAACCCTTTCGCAGCTGCTGGTCGCCGAAGGCTTCAGCGAGCTCGAAGAAGTTGCCTACATCGACATGGCCGAACTGGCCGCGATCGAAGGCTTCGACGACGAACTGGCCGAGGAACTGCAGAGCCGCGCCACCGAAGCGCTGGAACGCCGCGAGGAAGCCTCGCGCGCTGCCCGCCGCGAACTGGGCGTCGAGGATGACCTGGCCGAACTGCCGCACCTGACCGAAGCCATGCTCGTGACCCTCGGCAAGGCCGGGATCAAGACGCTCGACGATCTGGCAGACCTCGCCACCGACGAACTCATCGCCAAGAAGCGCACCGAACAGCGCCGCCGCGACGGCAGCGCTCCGCGCCGCTCCGCGCGCGACGAGGACAAGGGCGGTGTGCTCGGCGAATATGGCCTGACCGAAGAGCAGGGCAACGAGATCATCATGGCCGCGCGCGCTCACTGGTTCGAAGACGAGCCAGCCGTAGAGGAGGCCGCTGATGCGGATTCCTCACAATGAGCCGCTAGGTTCCGACACCTCTGGGCAGCCCGCCGGGAACGATCCTGAACGGCGCTGCATCCTGACCGGGGACCATGGTTCCCGCGATGATCTGCTGCGCCTGGCGATCTCGCCCGATGGCCTGGTCCTCCCCGATGCCTTGGCCCGCGCGCCGGGACGGGGGGCCTGGATCGGCGTCAGCCGGCCCGCGCTGGAAGAAGCAATCGCCAAGGGCAAATTGAAGGGCGCGCTGGCGCGGGCCTTCAAGGGGGCGTCGCTGGAGATCCCGGCCGACCTGCCGGCCAAGATCGAAGCCGCCTTGATCCGAGCGCTGACTGACCGCCTGGGGCTGGAGTACAAATCCGGCCGGCTGCTGGTCGGATCAGACCGGATTGCCGAGAACGCCCGGATGGGCAAGGTCGCCTGGCTGGCCCATGCGGCTGATGCCAGCGAAGATGGTTCGCGCAAGCTGGACCAGGCCTGGCGGGTCGGGATGGAGCAAGAGGGTACCGGCATGACCGGCACCACCTTGCCACTGGACCGGGCGGCGCTGTCTGTGGCATTGGGCCGCGACAACGTCGTCCATCTGGCACTGACCGATCATGCCGCGGCCGAGCGGATTGGCGCCCCCCTGCGCCGCCTGCTCCGTTTTCTGGGCCGCGCGGAATTGACTGGTGAATACAACAGGCTGCCGGCGGCAGACCGCAAGGTCGGCCCGCAGTCGACGACGGAATGAACGAAGGGTATTGGTACGAACATGAGCGATAGCGACAACAAACCGACTCTGGGCCGCAAGCCGCTGGGCCTCAAGAAGTCGGTCGAAGCGGGCGAGGTCAAGCAGACCTTCAGCCACGGCCGCACCAACAAGGTGGTGGTCGAGGTGAAGAGCCGCAAGCTCATCCGCAAGCCGGGTGAAGCGCCGGTCGCCGCGCCGCCGCCGCCGCCCGCCCCGGCGCCTGCTCCGGTTGCCGCTCCGGCCCCGGCGCCCAAGAAGGTTTCCGCGCCCGCTGGCGAAACGCCGCAGGAACGCGTCGCCCGGCTGCAGCGCGAGGCTGAGGAAGCCCGCCTGGCCATGCTCGAAGAGCAGACCCGCCGCGAGGCCGAAGAGCGCCAGAAGGCGCTTGAGGAAGAGCGTCGCCGCGCCGAACAGAACCGCAAGGCCGAAGCCGAGGCGGAAGCCGCCGCCGCCGCGCCGCCAGCCCCTGAGCCTGAGGCCGGATCCGCCGCAAGCGAAGGCGAAGACGAAGACGAAACACCGCGCCAGGCCGACAACGCCGCACCTGCGCCGCGCCGCTTCACGCCGGTTGCTGCGCCCAAGCGCGCCGAACCGGCCAAGAAGCCCGCGCACCCGACCCGCGACCGCAAGGGCGGGGACGAGCGGCGCAGCGGCAAGCTGACCGTCACCCGCGCACTCAACGAGGACGAAGGCGCCCGCGCCCGCAGCCTCGCCGCACTCAAGCGGGCGCGCGAAAAGGAAAAGCGTGCCCACTTCGCCGGCCAGTCGCAGCCGCGCGAAAAGCAGGTCCGGGACGTTGTGGTGCCCGAGGCGATCACCGTTCAGGAACTGGCCAACCGCATGGCGGAAAAGGGCGCAGACCTGGTCAAGGCGCTGTTCAAGCTGGGCATGATGGTCACCGTCAATCAGACGATCGATCAGGACACGGCTGAACTGCTGGTCGAGGAATTCGGCCACAACATCCAGCGCGTCTCGGAAAGCGATGTCGATATCGACACCAGCGAGGACGTCGATGCGCCCGAAACGCTGCAGGTGCGTCCCCCGGTCGTGGCGATCATGGGCCACGTCGACCATGGCAAAACCAGCCTGCTCGATGCCCTGCGCGGCACGGACGTAGTCAAGGGCGAGGCCGGCGGCATCACGCAGCACATCGGCGCGTACCAGATCAAGACCAAGGGCGGTGACCTGGTTACCTTCCTTGACACCCCGGGCCACGAAGCCTTCACCGAAATGCGCATGCGCGGGGCCAATGTCACCGACATCGTCATCCTGGTGGTGGCCGGTGACGACGGAATCATGCCGCAGACGATTGAGGCGATCAATCACACCAAGGCCGCTGGCGTGCCGATGATCGTGGCGATCACCAAGGCTGACCGCAACGAATACAACGCCCAGAAGATCCGCGAACGCCTGCTAGAACACGAAGTCGTGGTCGAGGCGATGTCGGGTGACGTCCAGGACGTCGAGGTTTCGGCCAAGACTGGCGCTGGCCTCGACCAGCTGATCGAGAAGATCCTGCTCCAGGCCGAACTGCTCGAGCTGAAGGCCAACCCGGACCGTCCCGCCGAAGCGACCGTGATCGAAGCCAAGCTCGATAAGGGCAAGGGTCCGCTCGCGACCGTGCTGATCAACCGCGGCACGCTGAAGGTCGGCGATATCCTGGTGGTCGGGGTTCATTCAGGCCGCGTCCGCGCGATGCTTGATGACAAGGGCCGCCAGATCAAGGAAGCGCCGCCGGCGCTGCCGGTCGAAGTGCTCGGGATCGGGGGCGTACCCATGGCCGGCGATACCCTGACCGTGGTTGAAAGCGAGGCTCGTGCCCGCGAAGTCGCCGCCTTCCGTCATGAGAAGGCAACTGCCAAGCGGACGACGACTGCTCCCGCCAGCCTCGAGAACATGTTCTCGGCGCTCTCGGCCAAGCAGACCGTGATCGAATACCCGGTGGTCATCAAGGCCGACGTCCAGGGTTCGACCGAGGCGATCGTCAATGCCCTCAACCGCCTTTCGAACGACGAGATCAAGGTGAAGGTGCTGAGCTCGGGCGTCGGTGCGATCACCGAAAGCGACGTTTCGCTGGCTTCGGCCTCGAACGCACCGATCATCGGCTTCAACGTGCGTCCCAATGCCAAGGCCCGCGAACTGGTGGACCGCAACAAGACGCGGATGAAGTACTTCGACGTGATCTATCATCTGACCGAGGATGTCGCCAAGGAAATGGCCGGCATCTGGGGTCCGGAGCGGATCGAAAACGTTGTCGGCCGCGCCGAGGTCAAGGAAGTGTTCCCGGCCGGCAAGCGCGACAAGGCGGCTGGTCTGCTGGTGCTCGAAGGCGGGATCCGCAAGGGCCTGTTCGCGCGCCTCACGCGCCAGGACGTCATCGTTTCGAAGACCGTCATCGCCAGCCTGCGCCGCTTCAAGGACGATGTCCCCGAAGTCCGCGCTGGCCTGGAGTGCGGCGTGGTGCTGCAGGATACCAACGACATCAAGCCGGGCGACATGCTCGAAGTGTTTGAAGTCGAGGAGCGTGAACGGACGCTGTGATGGCAGACGCCGCGCCGCAGCCGAACTACTATGACCTGATGGGATCGGAGATCGTCGACTTCGATCCCGTCAGCGAAACCGTGACCATGCGCTTTGTCGCGCCCGATTGCTTCATCACCGGGCGGGGCGGCGTGCAGGGCGGGCTGGTGGCCGGTTTCCTGGACGAGGTGATGGGCCGTGCCCATGTCCATGCCACCAAGGGCACCGAAGCCCCGCTCAACCTCGATATTTCGATGAGCCTGCTGAAGCTGGTGCCGCCGGGGCCGATGCTGGCCAAGGGCCGCGTCCTGCGCCGCGGCAAGCGGGCGATCTTCCTGGAAGGCGAACTTTACGATCCGAGCGGCGAGGTGATCTATGCCCGCGCCACTTCGACCGCGATTCCCACCCCCGTTCCGCCGCAGGTGGCATGATGGCCCGCCCCCCTGCCACGCCCGAAACCCGCTCGGTCCGTCTGCTCAAGGTTGGCGAACAGGTCCGCCATGTGATCAGCGATCTGCTGACCCGGCAGATGGTGCATGACGAAGTGCTGACCGCCCATTCGGTCTCGGTCACCGAAGTGCGGATGAGCCCCGACCTGCGCCACGCCGTGGTCTTTGTGAAGCCGCTGCTGGGCGCGGACGAGGAGCTGGTGCTGAAGGCGCTGCGCACCCATACCGCTTTTTTCCAGAAGGAAGTGGCCGGCAAGCTGCGCCTGAAATATGCCGCCAAGATCCGCTTCCAGGGCGATGAGAGCTTTGACGTTGCCAGCAAGATCGATGCCCTGCTGGCCGATCCCAAGGTCAAGCGCGACCTGGGTGAGGAAACAGACGAGGCCTAGTTCGGCACCATCCGCGCCTGGATGGTAATCGTGACTTTCTTGCCGACAATCGCGCTATAGGCGGTCATCCCGAATTCACGCCGGTCAATCACGGTGCGCGCTGAAAGCTCCACCGCATCGCGGCCGGTCACCCGGGCCGGCGGATCGCGGAAAGTTACCGCCAATTGTGCCGGGCGGGTCACGCCGCGCGCGGTCACTTCGCCCGCGACCATGGCGGTCGTGGCGCCGGTCATTTGCATCCGCTTGCCCGCAAAGCGGACGGTCGGATAGCGCTCCACATCGAAGAAGTCCTTGCCCTTAAGGCGAGCCAGCGTGACCGAATCCCCCGCCTGCAACCGCCGGGCATCAAGCTCGACATCAAGGTCGATCGTATCGAGCTGCTCGGGCGATAGCGCGATCCGCCCGCTCATCTGCGGAAAGCGCGCGGTCTTGCTGGCGATGCCGAAGAAGCCGACCTTGGCACTGACCATGCTGCGCGCGGTATCGATCTGATAGCGGTAGGTGGGCTGCGCGGCCCCCAGCAGCAGCGGGGCCAAGGCCGCAAGTGGCAGGCATATCAACCGGCGCAAACGCGCTCTCCTCTCAACCCCTGCCGTCGCTGACCGTGCGCGCCGCTGGCCGGGAAGTCAACGCCGGGGTCGTTCGCTCTGGCCTTTGGCAGGAAAGACCCTATCTCTGCCGCAATGGCCAAGCTCTATTTCTACTACGCCTCGATGAATGCAGGCAAATCGACCACGCTGCTCCAGGCGAACTTCAACTACCACGAGCGTGGGATGACCACGATGCTGTGGACTGCCGCACTTGACGACCGTGGGGGGGAGCGGGCGATCGAGAGCCGGATCGGCCTTCACGCCGATGCCCACCGGTTTGATGCCGCGACCGACCTGTGGGAGCGGATCGGCGCGGCGCATCGGGTCGAACCACTGGCCTGCGTACTGGTCGACGAGGCGCAATTCCTCTCGCAAGCGCAGGTCTGGCAACTGGCGCGGGTAGTGGATGAGGCCGGTATTCCGGTGGTCTGTTATGGCCTGCGCACCGATTTCCAGGGTGAATTGTTTCCCGGCTCGGCGACGCTGCTGGGCATTGCCGACAATCTGGTCGAGCTAAAGGGCGTCTGCCACTGCGGTCGCAAGGCCAGCATGAACCTGCGGGTCGACGAGAGCGGCGCGGCGGTGAAGCAAGGCGCCCAGACCGAGATCGGCGGCAACGACCGCTATGTGGCGCTCTGCCGCAAGCACTTCAGCGAGGCGCTTGGCGAATGAACGAAACCCTGTTCCAGGCCGCAGCGCTGATCCTGCCGCTGATCTTTGCCATCGTCTTTCACGAGGTGGCGCACGGACTGACGGCGCGGGCTTTGGGCGATCCGACTGCGGCGCAGATGAAGCGCCTCAGCCTCAACCCGCTGCGCCATGTTGACCCCTTCGGCACGGTGATCCTCCCCGGCCTGCTCAAGCTCACCGGCCTGCCGGTGTTCGGCTGGGCCAAGCCGGTGCCGGTGGTGAAAGAGCGGCTGCGTAACCCGCGCCGCGACATGATGATCGTGGCCGCCGCTGGGCCGGGCAGCAATTTTGTGCTGGCTGCGATCGGGGCCGTGCTGCTGGGCTTGCTGCTGGGCAGTTACCAGGCGCTGCAGGAACCTTCGCTGGTGGCGCGGTTCGTGGCGCTGAACCTGGTCAACTTCATCACGATCAACGTCTTCCTGGCGCTGTTCAACCTCTTGCCGATCCCGCCGTTCGATGGTGGCCATATCGTCGAAGGCCTGCTGCCGCCGCGCTTGGCGCGCAAGTGGGCGGGAATGCACAGCAAGGCGCTGCTGATCATGATCCTGCTGCTGGTCGTGCTGCCCTGGCTCTCACCCAGCCTTAGCGTGGTGAGCTGGCTGGTGGTGCCGCCGGTCGAGTGGGTGATCGGCCAGTACATGGCGCTCGCCGCCACCTTTGCCGGGGGCTGAGGCGCTTGCCGCACGGCTGGATCATCCTCGACAAGCCGCTTGGGCTTGGCAGCACCCAGGCGGTTGGTGCGGTAAAGCGCGTCTGCCGCGAGGCGGGACTGGGCAAGGTCAAGGTCGGCCACGGCGGCACGCTCGATCCACTGGCCAGCGGCGTCCTGCCGATTGCGCTGGGCGAGGCGACCAAGCTGTGCGGACGGATGCTCGATGCCAGCAAGGTCTATGCCTTCACGGTGCAGTTTGGGACTGAGACCGATACGCTGGACCTTGAAGGAAAGGTGATCGCGGAAAGCCCGGTGCGCCCGGCCCTGGCCGATATTGAAGCCGTGCTGCCACGCTTTACCGGGCATATCGAACAAGTTCCGCCGGCCTATTCCGCGCTGAAGGTCGATGGGATGCGCGCCTATGACCTGGCGCGCAAGGGCGCGGCGGTGGAACTGCAATCGCGGGCGGTGACGATCCATTCGCTGCATCGCGAAGCCGCAGAGGCTGATAGCGTCACCCTGATCGCCTCAGTCTCAAAGGGCACCTATATCCGCAGCCTTGCCCGCGACATTGCGCTGGCGCTTGGCACGGTCGGCCATGTCACCATGCTGCGCCGCCTCAAAGCCGGGCCGTTCGGGATCGATCAGGCGATTTCACTGGACAAATTGAACGAAGTGGGTAAGGGCGCGCCTCTTGAGAACGTACTCTTGCCGCTGGAGGCAGGGCTGGTCGACATCCCGGCTCTTGACCTCGGTCCGGAACAGGCAAGCATGGTCCGCCAGGGCCGGGTTCTGACCGGACTGCCCCACACCGACGGGCTGCATTGGGCGCGACTGGGACCTATTCCCATTGCGCTGGTGGAGCTTTCCGGTGGAGCCGCAACGGTGGTTCGGGGGTTCAATCTTTCCGATGTCGCGGAGTAAGTACTATGTCGGTTACCGCCGAAAAGAAGGCTGAAATCATCAACGACAACGCCCGCGCCAAGGGTGATACCGGTTCGCCGGAAGTCCAGGTCGCGATCCTCACCTCGCGGATCCAGACCCTGACCGAGCACTTCAAGGCTCATCACAAGGACAATCACTCGCGCCGCGGCCTGCTGATGATGGTCAACAAGCGCCGTTCACTGCTCGACTACCTGAAGAAGAAGGATGTCGATCGGTACAACGCGCTCATCGCCAAGCTTGGTCTGCGCAAGTAACCAGCGGAGCGGCCCCTAGCGGGCCGCTTTTGCTATCAGCGCCAGTCGCAATTCGGCGAACGGCGCCCCGGGGCCAGAAGCGCCCCACACCGGACCGGGACGGAATCCCCGGCAGCAAAACCCGCCGCGCAATAGGGCCGGTGGGCAAAGGAAAACTGAATGTTCGACGTCAAAACCGTAAGCATGGAGTGGGGCGGAAAGACCCTCACCCTGGAAACCGGCCGCATTGCCCGTCAGGCTGACGGCGCGGTCCTCGCCACCTATGGCGAAACTGTCGTGCTCTGCGCCGTCACGGCCGCCAAGAGCGTCAAGGAAGGGCAGGATTTCTTCCCGCTCACCGTCCACTACCAGGAAAAGTATTTCGCAGCCGGCCGCATCCCGGGCGGCTTCTTCAAGCGCGAACGCGGCGCCACGGAAAAGGAAACGCTGGTTTCCCGTCTGATTGACCGTCCGGTCCGTCCGCTGTTCCCCGAAGGCTTCTACAACGAGATCAACGTGATCGCCCAGGTGCTGTCCTATGACGGCGAGTGCGAGCCCGATGTGCTGGCGATGATCGCCGCCTCGGCCGCGCTGACCATTTCGGGCGTGCCCTTCATGGGTCCGATCGGTGCGGTTCGCGTGGGCTACAAGGATGGCGAATACCTCCTCAACCCGAAGCAAGAAGCTGCGATCAAGGAAGGCGAGCTTGATCTTGTCGTCGCCGCCACCGGCAATGCCGTGATGATGGTCGAATCCGAAGCCAAGGAGCTTTCGGAAGAGGTCATGCTGGGCGCCGTGATGTTCGCGCACGAAGAGTGCAAGAAGGTCGCCAACCTGATCATCGACCTGGCCGAAAAGGCCGCCAAGGATCCGTGGGAAATCGCGATCTCCGACAATTCGGCGATCAAGGCGAAGCTCAAGGACCTGATCGGCAAGGACATCGCCGCCGCTTACAAGCTGACTGACAAGTCGGCCCGCTCGGCCGCGCTGAACGCTGCCCGCGACAAGGCCAAGGAAGCCTTTGCGGGCGAAGATGCGCAGACCCAGATGGTTGCGATCAAGTCGGTCAAGAAGGTTGAGGCCGACATTGTACGCGGCGCGATCCTCAAGGACGGCACCCGCATCGATGGCCGCAAGGTCGATCAGGTTCGCCCGATTGAATCGATCGTCGGCTTCCTGCCGCGGACCCACGGTTCGGCACTGTTCACCCGCGGTGAAACGCAGGCGATCTGCACCACCACCCTGGGCACCAAGGATGCCGAGCAGATGGTCGATGGGCTGGAAGGCCTCTCGTACCACCGCTTCATGCTGCACTATAACTTCCCGCCCTACTCGGTCGGTGAAGTGGGCCGCTTCGGCGCCCCCAGCCGCCGCGACACCGGTCACGGCAAGCTGGCCTGGCGTGCGCTGCAGGCCGTGCTGCCCAGCCATGAAGAGTTCCCCTATACGATCCGCGTGGTCTCGGACATCACCGAGTCCAACGGTTCGTCGTCGATGGCTACCGTCTGCGGCGGCGCACTGTCGATGATGGACGCCGGCGTGCCGCTGAAGCGCCCGGTTTCGGGTATCGCCATGGGCCTGATCCTCGAAGGCGACGAGTTCACCGTGCTGTCCGACATTCTGGGTGACGAAGATCACCTGGGCGACATGGACTTCAAGGTGGCCGGCACCAGCGAAGGCATCACCACGATGCAGATGGACATCAAGGTGGCCGGCATCACGAAGGAAATCTTCGAAGCCGCGCTGAACCAGGCCAAGGGCGGCCGCGCTCACATCCTGGGCGAGATGACCAAGGCACTCGGCAGCTCGCGCACCGAACTGTCGGCCCACGCGCCGCGGATCGAAACGATCTCGATCGACAAGTCGAAGATCCGTGACGTGATCGGCACCGGCGGCAAGGTGATCCGCGAGATCGTTGCCACCACCGGCGCCAAGGTCGACATCGACGACGAAGGGATCATCAAGATCTCGTCGTCTGACCTGTCGCAGATCGAAGCTGCCAAGCAGTGGATCCTCGGCATTGTCGAAGAGCCGGAAGTTGGCAAGATCTACGACGGCAAGGTTGTGACGATTGTCGACTTCGGCGCGTTCGTGAACTTCATGGGCGGCAAGGACGGCCTCGTCCACGTCAGCGAAATGAAGAACGAGCGCGTTGAAAAGCCGACCGACGTGGTTTCGGAAGGCCAGGCCGTGAAGGTCAAGGTCCTCGAGATCGATCCGCGCGGCAAGGTCCGCCTGTCGATGCGCGTCGTCGATCAGGAAACCGGGGCCGAGCTGGAAGACACCCGCCCGCCGCGCGAACCGCGCGAACCGCGGGGCGATCGTGGTGACCGTGGCGGCGACCGGCGCCCGCGCCGTGATGGCGACCGCGGTGGCCGCGGCGGTGACCGTGGCGGACGTGGCGGCGATCGTGATCGCGGCCCGCGTCGGGACCGGGAAGAGGGCGGCAACCCCGATCACATCCCGGCCTTCCTGAAGGGCGACGACTAAGTCCCGCCTGAAAGGCTGAATAAAAGAGGGGGCTGCGCCTTGGGCGCAGCCCCCTTTTTCGTGTGCCGGTTCAGGCCGCCAGCTGGCTAGGCTTGGCTTCGTCCGGTTCCGCCACGCAGATGCGGTTGCGGCCGTCGGTCTTGGCCCGGTAAAGCGCGGCATCGGCCGCTTTCAGGGCCAGCCGGCGATCCCCGCAGGCAAAGACATCGGCAATCCCGGCCGAGAAGGTCACCTGGCCAATCGGCACGTCGGTAGCGCGGTTGACCAGATGGCGGTCGGCCAGTTGCGCGCGCAGCCGGTCGAGCTTTTCAAAAGCTTCCTCGATTGTCGAATCCCGGAACAACACCACGAATTCTTCGCCGCCGTGGCGGGCAACATGGCAGCGCTCGTTCGAAATTCGCGCTAGGTTTTCTGCCACCAGTTTCAGGACGCGGTCGCCGGCATCGTGGCCGTGGGTATCGTTGACCCGCTTGAAGTGGTCGATGTCGCAGAAGGCAACGCAGAGCGGCTCGGCCGCAGCGCGAGCGGCGCGGTATTCGGCATCATAGCGCGCTTCGAAGGCGCGGCGATTGGGCAGGCCGGTCAGATGGTCTTCTTCGGCACTGCGACGCGTTTCCTCAAGCTTGTGCTTGAGGTTGCGGGTCTGCTCCTCGCTGCGGTGCATGGCCTTCTCGATCTCGACCGTGCGCTTCAGCATCGCCTTGGTAATGCTGGCAAGCTCGGTGATTACGGCCCCGGTGTTGGGTACGGCTTCAAGCTTGCCGGCCTCGCGCGTTAGTTCATTGTGATAGGCGCTTGTGGCCTCACGCGCGGCGCGGCTGGTCTTGCCGAATTCCTCGACCCCCTGTTCGAGCCGCTGCATCAGCCGTTCGAGCATTTCGGCCTCTTCGCCCATGCCTTCTTCAGCCAGCGCGTCCTCCAGCCAGTCGAGCGTTACCGGCTCGCGCGCCTGGACGCGGCGGTCGATCAGGCGGACGACCTGGGGGTCGTTACCGGTCAGGTAATTGCTCGCCACGACCAGCGTCTGGGCGTTCGCCTCGAGCTGATGATAGCTCAGGAACGCGCCGATCTCGTCAAGATGGCGATCGCGGGCGGACTGGCGCCGGTCGACCGTACGGGTCGATTGGGTGGCGGGCGAAGCTCCGTCGTCGCGGCTGCCAAGGCCAAACCAGCCAAGCAGCCCACCACGGCGGTTGAGCGAAGGATCGTGTGCGGTCATACCATGGTTAACGGTACGCTTCCGCACATTTTAAGGTCCGCGACGCGAAGACGCGGAAAATCGTTTAGCGAACGCGCGGACCGCCAAACGGCAGTGGCGGCGGCGGGCGGCGGTGGCCGCGCGGAAGCTGGGCCTGGAAGGCGCGTCCACAATGCTCGACGCAATAGGGGAAGCCTGGGTTCACCTTCTCACCGCAGAAGTGGAAGTCCGGCTCGCCCGGGTGGCCCATCGGCCAACGGCAGATCCGGTCATTCAGATCGAGCAGGCTGGTCTTGTCGGCCATTTCCGGGCTGGGCTTGGCTGGCACCAGGCGGCGCGGCGGAGCCGGCGGGATCGGAGCCTGCTGGTCGCCAGGGCCCTGACGCAGGAAGCCGCCGGGGCCTACCGAGACAATGCGCGGGCCGGCGGGCGCGGGTGCCGCATCGCCAGTCGGCGCGGCAGCGGCGGGCGCGGGAGCCGGCGCGCGGGGCGCGGCGGCCGGAGCCGGGCGTGGGGCGGGGGCCGGTCGCGGCGCAGCCTCTGCCTTGGGCGCGCGCGGTGCCGGTGCAGGAGCAGCTTCCTTCTCGTTCGGCTTGACCGGGCTGGGACGGGCCTTGAGGCCGAGGCGGTGCGCCTTGCCGATCACGGCATTGCGGCTGACCCCGCCAAGCTCCTCGGCGATCTGGCTGGCGGTTGCGCCGCCTTCCCACATCTTGGTCAGTCTTTCGATCCGTTCGTCGGTCCAGCTCATGCCCGTGTCACTTCCCTGTCACCCCTTCTGTGGGGCCTTGCGCTTGCCATTCGTGTGACCTGCCGATAGTCGCCAAGACATGGCCGATCAACCTGTATCCCCAAGCGTCAACGCCACCCCCCAGATGCCCGTAGCGGGTCTGGGGCAAAGCACATTTCCGGCCCAGGGAGTGCCCGTATTCCACCGGTTCAACCGGCTTGGGCTGTGGACCCTCTATATGAAGGAAGTGCGCCGGTTTTTCAAGGTGCAGACCCAGACGATCTGGGCCCCGGCAATCACGACGCTGCTGTTCCTGGTGATCTTCACCGTGGCCATGGGGCGCGGTGGGCGAATGGTACTGGGTGTCAACTTTGCCACTTTCATCGCCCCTGGCCTGATCGTCATGGGTATGATGCAGAACGCTTTTGCCAATTCCAGCTTCAGTTTCCTGGCCGGCAAGATCCAAGGCACGATCATCGATTACCTGATGCCGCCGCTGTCCAATGCCGAACTTATGCTGGCATTGATCGGTGCCGCCGTAACCCGCGCGGTGCTGGTCGGCTTGGCGCTCTATGGCGCGATGCTGCTCTGGCCCGGCGTCCACCTGACCTTGGCGCACCCCTGGGCGATCGTCTGGTTTGGCCTGATGGGGGCGATCATGCTGGCCACGGTTGGCCTGCTGACCTCGCTCTGGGCGGAAAAGTTCGATCACAACGCGGCCGTCACCAACTTCGTGATCGCGCCGCTCTCGCTCCTGTCGGGCACCTTCTACGTGATCGACAACCTGGCACCGGTGTTCCAGACGGTCAGCCGGTTGAACCCGTTCTTCTACGTCATCTCAGGCTTCCGCTTCGGTTTCCTGGGGCAGAGCGACATCGGCGATACCAACCTGGCCGTGCTGCACGGCGCGCTGGGGCTGGGCGTGCTCAACCTGGCGCTCGCAGGCCTGGTCTATGGGCTACTGCGCAGCGGCTGGAAGCTGAAGGGCTGATCCGCCCGGATCAGTGCGTCATCGAGCGGCGCAGGCGATAGCGCCCGTTGCGGAAATCCTCGAACAGCTCGTCCAGCGAGGGGTGGTCTACCGGCCCGCCATCGCCATCGGCGAGCAGGTTCTGCTGGCTGACATAGGCCACATAGCTGCTGTCGCCATTTTCGGCGAGCAGGTGATAGAACGGTTGCTCGCGGTGCGGGCGCACTTCCTTGGGGATCGATTCGTACCACTCTTCGCTGTTGGCGAAGACCGGATCGATATCGAAAACCACGCCGCGGAAATCAAACACGCGGTGCCGCACGACATCGCCGATCCCGAACCGTGCCTGGGCCCGCTGCGGGGCATCGACGGTCTTACCAGCCTGGGGTGAGAAAAAGGTCGCCCGTTCCATAGGTGGCAATATAGGGATTGTGCAGACGCGAAACAACGGCAGCTTTGCTCCGATCCCCCATTTTCGCGTTGCAGGGGCTTGGCAAGGCCGGGATCATCGGCTAACCGCGCGCTTCCCGACCGGGGGCCAGCCACCGCGCACGCCCCGATCACTTCTGCGGAGAGGTGGCAGAGAGGTCGAATGCGCCGCACTCGAAATGCGGTTTACGGGCAACCGTAACGTGGGTTCGAATCCCACCCTCTCCGCCAGTTATCATTGAATTTACAGTATTTTTTCGCAGATAGCGACTTTTGCCCACGACTTAGCCCACGATAGAGGCGCGGTCGGCTGCGGCTGGCAACGGTCGATAGCGGGCCCGATCTAGTGGACTAGTCAGGCGCGTGTTCTTAGCCTGTCGCCATTAACTAAGTGACTTGGGGTGACAGGTGGCGGACCAGGACAATGCGCCGGCAGTCGACGTTAACGGAGACCCCGACGAAAACCGGGCTCTTGGAACATTCATGGCCGAGCTTCACCGGGATGTAGTCCTGAAGGCGATCGACACAGCCACCTCTATGGCCAAATGGGTTCTGACGTCGCTCTTGGCCATAAGCGGCGCAGCCGCCGTCGCCATGTGGGGGCTCGAGATATCGCCGGCATGGAAGGTCGGCGCGTGTGCCGCCTTCGTTACCGGCATCGTTCTCGCGCTACTCTCGGCCCACCTGGGCGCACAGTCTACTCCAACACAGATGGTACCGCTAAATCAGGCGCTGGGGTATTGGCTGAGCGTGAAATACGATGGGATCCGCGACAGCAACTTGGAACAAAGCCTTGCCGAAGACGCTGAGGCTGAGCGAAAGAAGGTGCGCTTGCCCACCATTTGTGGCTGGCTGTCACTCGTGGCTTTCCTGGTGGGCTGCGTCGTTGCTGCGATAGGTGCAGTCGCCGACTAAGGCGCTCAACTGCCCAAAAACCGCGGAGAATACCGCAAACGTTTCGTGAAATAAGAAGGGGGCCAGCCGCAGCTTAGCCCCCTTTTCCGGATTGTCGAAACGCACCGGGTGGATATCCATTGTCTATGGATCATTTGACGTTAAGTCAACGTGAATGACAATCGTTCGGGTCTACATAGACGGCTTCAACGTTTACCACGCAATTGAGCAGCAGGGCGATCCCCGCCTAAAATGGCTCAACTACTGGCAGCTTTCGCAAAGTCTGCTGCGGCCCGGTGAAACTCTAGACGCGGTGCATTTCTTCACAGCAGTATGGCGCTTCGAAACGACCAAGCAAAAGCGCCACGAAAACTTTATCGCAGCGCTAGATGCGTATGGCGTCCAAGTTCACCAAGGCGATTTCGGCAAACCAAAGAAATGGTGTGCGACCCACGAAAGGTTTTGCAAATTTCGGGAAGAGAAACAGACTGACGTTGGCATTGCAGTCAGAATGCTGGTCGATGCCTCTGGCGGGCAACCCCAAAGAATGATTCTTGTTACAGCTGATAGCGACCAGATTCCGACGGCACGAGCGCTGCGGCAAATGGATCACATTTCACTAACGCTCGCGTTTCCGCCCGGTCGCGCAGGTGAAGCGCGCGAGCTTGGGGAATTGATACCGGATCGCCTTGAACTGAAGCCCGAACGGCTTCTGACCCACCAGCTTCCGCGCTCAGTCCACAAAGATGGCAGGCTGGTGGCTACGATGCCTGCCATTTATCGCCGGTAGGCCGCAGGGTCCTTTTCCTTGTGCGGCTTATGAGGGGTCTTCAGCATCCGCTTTAGAACCTCGTCTTCTTTCTCTTGATCGGTGTCAGTCACGTTCGCCAATCCATTAGCCGCCCTAACTTGCGGGCTAATGCCAGAACCTCACCAGTTTCAGCTGATCGGGCCCCATGCTTCCAAGCGTTGCGGTTGCCTTTAGGAGCGCCGCTTCCTTTGCCGCCGTGCATCCGGCACCGCCGTTTGCCCCTCAATGCCGGGGCTTGGCACGGTCGGCCCGATCGGGTGTGGGCCAGGCAGCGCTGGGCCAGGTGCGCACTTTGCATGGGGTTGTTCGCTTGGTCGTCCATTTTCTGCCCCCCCGTTGTGGTTATGGAATTGGTCGGCAATCACAGCTTGCCCGCCCTCGTTTACATGCACGTGTCGGACGGTTTGCTCGCGCGGCTGGTGTAGCTTGATTATCTCGGCAAGTGCGGCTCGGCTCCCGGCTTGGGCCTTCAAGGCGATGCCTGCATAGGCTTGGGTCGCGCCCAGATACTCCCCCATGTTGAGCGCCATCCGCCTCACCATTTCGGTAAAGATCGCATCAAGGGTAGTCGCCTGCATAGCGAGCATTCGCCCAATCTTTTCCGGATCGCCCGCGCCAATGCCCTTTGCTCGCTCAATCAGGGCATCAGCGCAGTCCATGAAATCCATTGCGGTGTCGCCGAGAACGCTTTTCGTGACTGTGTGGATTGCCAGCCCGTGCCGAGTGCTCGGCAAAACGATAGTGGTCGCGAGCTTCTTTCGATCCTCGTCACTTTCAACTTTTCGGCCTTTTCGCTGCTTTGCCGTCATTAGTTCGCCTTCCTCAGTTTTTCCGTCATTGCGCGCCCACGCGCGAGGTGTGCGGATTGTCCAGACGCATGGGGGTGGCACTGACAAAACTGACAGAACGCGGTTTCGTCGGTTTTGTCGGTAGGCCTCTGGGGCATATCAGGCTCGCAATGCCTTGGGGTTGATCTGATAGGGGGTTGAGGGTCGCCCGCCCTTCTCTCCCGCTTCGGTTGGCGCCGGACGCAGCCAATCGGCATCGCTGAGCGCCTCTAGCCCAGCCGCAATGCGCTCGTTTGCCTGCAAGCCGGACCATCCTTTGCGCTGCACATCGCGCAGGGTGAATGGGTCGCCCAGATCGCCCTTGCGGACGTGCCGCCAGATCGCGCGGGCCGCCTCGGCATTGTCGAGAGAGGTTGAAGCGTAGGCCCGCACAGCATGGCTTTCGAGATATTCCGCCCAGCGTAGCGCCTGCCGGACAGCCTCCAGTGAGACAGGCCCGAAAGAATTGTTCGCTAGGTGGCAGACCAGCGACAGGCGGGGGACTAGTCCGCGATATTTGGACAGGTGCGAGGCCAATGGAGCGGAGAGTTCATCGCCTGCAAGCCGCGCCTCTAGCACCGCCCTCCATTCCGAAAACAATTCCTGCGCATCCCCGGCAAATCGCAGGAAAGGGACACCGTGCGGTCCGTCGAATTCGTCCCAATCGGCCTTCAGTTCGCGTGGATCGAGCGCGGCCAGGCCCTGATAACATTCATGGGCCAGCCGTCGCGCATCGCTGTCAGGATAGCGGTCCACCTCCTGATATTGGCCTGTAGAATCAGGCCACGCGATCAGCTGAAGCCGCTGCACCATCCCGTCATCATGCCGCCGCAGGTTCTCGCGCATGTAACTTGCCAGCCGCGCGGGCTGGGTCGTGCCGAATACCGAAAGGTTCACGGCAGGAATATGCACCGTCCCGCGCCCGATGCGGTCAAAGGTGTAGCCCTCGGTTCCGCTCCAAGCGGACAGGAAAAAGCCCTTTGCCGATGCCTTTTCGGAGCCGTCCAAATCGTCGAAAAGCGATATGAGCTCGTCCCGGTGCATCATGATGCCAAACGGGTTGGCCTTGCATATCTCGCCCAGCTTCTCCGCTGTGGCATCGCTTGTCAGGTGCCGCCGCTCGGTCGGCGGTTCCGGGGCCGTCACGCTTTCCAGCATGGCCCGCGCCGATTCCTTTCCCTCTCCGCTCAGGCGCCTCCGCGCGGCCTTGTCGGCCTCTTCCTTCTCCAGCTTGTAGAGCGCCTCGCCAACCTTGAACGCAGCTTGCGCCTCGCGGTTAGCCTCGGCTGCCAGCGCTTCAATGCGCTTGATCGGGGCGAGCGCTTCGCTTGCGGCTGGGCTTTTCAGGCTGCCCGGACGCGCGACAACGCATCCCCAGAGATTGCCGACCTCCAGCCATGAGGTGCGTTGCTGGGGACGAATGCCAATTCGCCGGCCGATCAAGGCACCAGCAGACACCAACGCCGGGATCGACACCAGATCGAGCGGGCAGTTCATCCGCTCCGAAATGTCCATCGCCCAGCCGCGCAACTGCGTTGGCAGCAGTTCCGGCGACAAAGGCAGCACCGGCGCAAGCTCGTCCCGCAGCGGCACCGGATCGGGCCAAGCGTCAAAGGTTTCGGCCCCGTCGAACCTTGCTTGCAGGCTCGGGTTAGCAGCCATGAGCGGCACTCCTCAATTCGTCGTTGAAGTCTTTGCAGTCCGGCAGTGGGCGAATGATGCGAACGGACAGGCCGCGCTCGACAAAAGCTCGCGCCGCCTTGTCGGCAGCCTCGCGTCCTGCGCTATCATTGTCGGCGCCGATTACGATTGAGCGGACCTCCGGCGGGAACTGCATAGCAGGCAGAAACGTGGTCCCGGCAGATACCCAGACCGGCCCGCCCATGATCTCCAGCAGCGACAAGCCATCCTCCGGCCCTTCGCACACTGTCAGGCAACCGCTGCCGTCCAGATCGCCCAGCCGGATCGCACCGCCCTTGATCGCACCCAGTGACAGCTTGGGCTTGGGCAGATCGGCTTTGCCCTGGCCATCCTGCGCCAAGAAAATGCGCTGAATACCGGTCACAGCGCCACCAACGTCCTGCACGGCGCAGATCAGGCAGGGCGTTTGCCCCAGATTGCCGCAGGGAAGCCTCAGGAAGCGCAGCGCGGCTGGATACGGCGGATTGATGCCCCGGGACCGAAGATAGGCCTCAGCGAGCGTTCCTGCCGCTGCTTCCGCCCGCTGCCAGACAGCCAGCGCCTCGGGCGAACGATCTCTTTTTTCTAGTGCCGCAAGTTTCGATCCTGAAACCGCTGCCCTCGGCACATTGCCGGCTTCCAAAATCTGGGCGGCCTCGGGAAGCGAAACAGAATATGCGCGCCGCACAAAGTCGAGCACGTCACCAGCCGCGCCGCAGCCAAAGCACTGGAACCGCTGCCCGCCGCTGTAGATGGTGAAGCTGGGTGTGCGATCGGCATGGAACGGGCAACAGCCTTTGAATTCGGCCCCGGCCAACTTGAGCTTCACCAGCTTGCCCGCAATGGCCGGCAAAGGGTTGGCGCGGCGGATCGCATCCAGGTCCAGCCGCGTCATAGCACTGGGAGCTCCATGCCCCTCGGATCTCCGGCCGCTCGGTAGGCGTCCCGAATGGCATTAGACCTCGTCGATTTGGGCTGGCCAATGAATACCCGGTTGCGCATCCTGCAGACAAGCCGCGCGCGCCAATAGCCTTTCGGGAAATAGCTCACTCGAATGAAGCGCTGCAGACCAGCCGCGGCTGGGTCGTCTTGCGCGCTCATGCTGCATGCCCCTCTGGCGGGGGGCAGTCACCATCAAACAGGCGGTGCAGCAACTGACTCGCTTCGCGCTTTTGCCTCGCTTCGCGCTTTTGCCTCGCTTCGCGCTTTTGCCTCGCTTGCTCTGCCTCTCGGGCCAGCCGCTCGCGTTCGCGCATTCGCCGATCTCGCCATTGCGATAGCTGGACTACGGTTGGCCCCGGCATCGCTCAGGCCCCCGGTTCGATCAGCGCCCGCAAGCTAGCGGCTGGGATCAAGGTGCGCTTGCCGACTTTGCGTGCCTCAAGCTTGCCGTTTGCAATCAGCTTGTAGAGGTTGGTTTTGCCGATGCTGGACACCTTGCAGGCATCAGCAACGGAATAGGCCAGCGGTTCGGGGGATTGGGTTACGGTTGTCATCTATTCTGCTCCGTTCGATGGGGAACGGTGCAGTTTGTCGATTGCCGCTCGGATCCTGTCAGCCGAATAGAGCCGGTTGGGGCCGGAAATTGAGGGTAGTTAGTTTCCGGCCGATCGCCAGCGGCGCAGGATCGCGTTTATCACCGGTTGGACAGTGGAGCGCGACGGCTCCGGCTTACCGCGCTCTGCCATCCGCTTGAAAATCGCCTCAATCATCGCTGATTGCCCGTCGGTTCCTTCCCCCTCAGGAGGATCCTCTTTGAGGCAGTAAATTGCCAACTCCTCCGCAAAATCAGGCCACCAGTTCGCTGGCCTCCTTCCGCCGGACATACTTGGTTTTGGCAATTGATGCGTCACGGCAGCATCGCCTCCAGTCGTGAATGACTGGTTAGGGACCGCCAATGCGGGCAATCCAGTCGGATCAAAATGGACGGAAAATGCACTGCCCGCACGCCGAGAATATTCGTCGTCCAAGTAGTCGAACCGAAAGTCACCTGTCACCCAATCAGCAGACCTCAGTTCTGGATTTGCTCTTTTGAAGTGCCACCAAAATTCGACTGGAATTTTGCAAGGGGTGTCGCAGTGGAAGTAGTCATACGGTGAGACAATGCTTTCGACACTTACTGCCCCTGTATCTAGACTGGAATCGATCCGGCAGTTTGCAGTCCAAGCATCGAGCACACCATCAATGAGCCGAGCCAAAATCGTATCGAGCGCGGCACGTTGGCATGCCTCCCAACTCACATACTTGCCCCGGCGATCATACTCCGAGGCGAGTAGTTCAAACGCATCAGATGCGGAAACTAGCCTCTCTAATCGCGCAATGTCTCTCTGGCTTGTTTCTGCCATGCCGCCTCCCGAGCGGTTCCCAGAGGGGAACGGGGAAGCACGTGGGAAGCGTGCTTGTCGGCTGGCCGGCCTATCCCCGTCCGATTACCTTACATCATTGGAGCAACTGATGTCAGCGCCTGGAAAGCGCAGATAGCGGCAGCTATTCGCAGTTTTAGTTGGAAAGCGGATGGGGTGGATGGCTCCCGCTCACGGCATCTGAGTGCCAAGATGGGTTGCTGTCATGCAAACCCGAGCAAAGGAGCCACCCGCCATGGAGATTAGCACGATCGGCCTGGATTTGGCCAAGAACGTTTTTCAGGTTCACGGTATCAGCGCGACCGGTGAGGTCGTAATTCGCAAAGCGCTGCGGCGATCGCAGATGCTGCCGTTCTTCGAGAAGTTGCCGCCGTGCATGGTAGGCGCCGAGGCCTGCGGGACGTCGCATCACTGGGCGCGCGAATTGACCAAGCTGGGTCATGAGGTGCGACTGATGCCGGCGGCTTACGTAAAGCCATATGTGAAGCGT
This sequence comes from Novosphingobium ginsenosidimutans, assembly GCF_007954425.1. Classification (NCBI taxonomy): domain Bacteria; kingdom Pseudomonadati; phylum Pseudomonadota; class Alphaproteobacteria; order Sphingomonadales; family Sphingomonadaceae; genus Novosphingobium; species Novosphingobium ginsenosidimutans. The sequence continues at coordinate 2,011,920 of NZ_CP042345.1, forward strand.
GGTAAGAACGATGCCGCCGACGCCGAGGCGATCTGCGAAGCGGTCACACGTCAGACGATGCGGTTCGTGCCTATCAAGTCGCGCGAGCAGCAGGCGGCATTGTCGCTGCATCGCGTGCGCAGCCTGTTGATCAAGCAACGCACGCAGCTGGTCAACATGATGCGAAGCGTGCTCGCCGAACTGGGGATCGCTATCCCGGTCGGGATCGTGAAGGCACTGCAGATTGCGCGGGATATCGTTGACGGCGAGTCCAAACTCGATCTGCCAACCGAGGCGACGAACGTCGTCGCCATCATGGCAGGGCAACTGCTTCAGCTTCACGCCCAGTTGCGCAAGCTCGATCTGCGTCTCGCCGCTCTGCAGCGGAGCGACGACAGGGCCCGGCGCCTGGCGACGATCCCTGGTATCGGGCCGATCGGCGCGACCGCGCTCGCCGCGTCGGTGACCGATCCGAGCCAGTTCTCGTCAGGACGCCAGTTCGCCGCCTGGTTGGGGCTGACCCCGCGGCAGAGCTCGAGTGGCGGCAAGGAGCGACTGGGGCGCATTACCAAGATGGGCGACAGATATCTGCGGCAGCTCCTGGTTGTCGGCGCAACCGCGCTGGTCCGATACGCCAAGGAGAAACCCAGCACGGTCGATCCGCGCTTTGTCGCTCTGCTCGCCAGAAAGCCCGCGCGCGTCGCCACGGTCGCCATCGCCAACAAGATGGCGCGGATCGCTTGGGCGATCATGGCGCGCGGCGGCGTCTTCGAACGCGGGCATGCGCCTATGCTGGCGGTAGCCTAGATCAAGAGCTTAGCTGAGGAGATCAGCTTCACGATGTTGTGAGAGCGAAGGATGTGATGGCAAAACCGGTCGGACCGGGAACAAGGACAACCCAAGGACAGTCATAGGCGTAATAGCCTGCAAAGCCGATCGGACCTTGTTCGCGGAATCCATCAGGGCCAGCAGTCTACACCGACTGCATCAACAGGCCGGACAGACGACTGCACCCGACCAACGGCCAGATCATCACTTTACACTTGCAACGCGGGAGCCATCCACAGAGGACTGTCCGGACACGACGACATTTCGGCCGTTCAACGGCGGTCTCCAGCTTCCTGAAACCCGCCGTTCGCGACTGGCGAGGAAGCACGCGCGCTCCACGAAAAGAACCTCCCCGTGCCGCCATTGAATCAACCCTCAATGCTTCATACAAGCAATTCGATAGGTCCTGATTCTAGTATGCACGGTCAGTACTCACTGAACGTGATTGCTTGCCAGACCGAGCATCGGGGGGGTGCAGCTTGGACAAAATGCAGAAGCCGCCGCGGGTCGTAGGACCCATTGGTGCGACACTCATGAGCATCAACGGTATGGTCGGCGCGGGGATCTTCGCCTTGCCGGCGTTGCTCTATGCCGAAGTCGGCAACTTTGCGCCTTGGATGTTTCTGATTTTCGGACTGCTGTTTTCGAGCAGCATCGTGATTTCCGCCCGCCTTTCGACCATGTTCCAGTCATCCGGCGGGCCTCAATTGTGGTCACAGGCGGCTTTCGGGCCATTCGTCGGCTTTCAGGTCGGCTGGATCATGGTGATCGCTATGGGGGCGGGTCGTGCTGCGACGTTTTATGTGCTGGTGTCCTATCTCGCCGTGATCTTCCCGGTGTTTGACGAGGCCTTCGCGCGCGCCGCCGCGCTTTCGTTCATTCTGGCGGCACTGACCACGATTAGCCTCTCGGGAATGATAAACAGCATCGGTGGTCTTGCCGTGGGCACCGTTATCAAGCTGTCGCCTATCGTGGCTCTGTGTGCGATGGCATTTGCCTCGGGCGGGATTGCAGCCACATTTGCCCTGCCACGTTTCGGCGCTTTTGAAAGCGTTGCGCTGCTGGTCTATTTCGCCTTTTCAGGTGCGAATAGCTCGGCCTTCGCTGCCGGCGAATTCAAGAACCCGCGCCGTGACTTACCGCTGACGATGCTCGGTTCGCTGGGCATCATCATCCTATTCTACATGGTGGTGCAATGGGCTTACATTGCAGCTGGCGCGCCGCAGGCCGTTGGCAATACGACTCCGCTGGCAATGGCTGCGAAGGCAGTCATGGGCGATCATGGCGCGCTGCTGCTGAGCATCGCGGCGATTTTCTCGATCGCCACAAATGCGCTGTCCTACAGTATTGCCGGGCCCCGCGTAATATTCGGAATGGCGGAGCGCGGCTTGTTGCCCGCGCGTTTTGCGCTTGTGTCGCGTCGGTTTGGCGCGCCCGACCGCGCGATCCTGCTGTTCTCGGCTATCATTGCGCTGATGTTGGCGAGCGGCGCATTCGCCTTCCTCGCCACCATGACATCGCTCGGCTCACAACTTGTGGTGTTGTGCTACGTGTGTGCGTTCGCGGTGCTCATGCGGCGCTTTAGCGAAGCGAATGACGGAACGCTGCCCCTACGGTGGTGGCCGGCGATGGGGATAGCCGCAGGGTTTGCGGTGTTCACGATTGTGCAAGCCCCAACCAGCGCGTTTGCTCTGCTCGCGGCACTGCTGGCACTCGGCACCGGGCTGTATTTCGTCGCGCGCAAGGGTGAGGTGACGGCCCCGGTCATCGAGTTTGATTAGCCTTACATCCCCCGCCTCGGCCCGAGCTACTCGAACAGATACTCAGTCAAAAGAATGTCTGGTTGCATGTGTCGTTCCTTGGCCAATGAAAGCTCGAAACCGAATCGGGAAGCTGCCAACCACCGGAGCCTGAACGAATGGCTGTTCATTCCGGTTTGGCGCTCCAAAGCCGCCTGTCGTCTATCCCCAACATTGCAGACATTGGGTTTGGATGTAAATTCAGCACATGAATGCCGCAGTCAAGTTGCTGTCGATGATTGGGGCGTTGGCGCTATTGTCCTCGTGTTCACCACCGGAAATCGACGTCGCTGTTCAGAAGTCTGGCGGCCGTTTGCTACTCCGTCTCTCACAGGACTGGGGTGTAATCTTCAGTGACAAGCGGATGCCTTGCGTTCGCGAGATCGGGCTTTACGAAAGAGATTCTTACGACCGGTCTAAGGCTGCTTGGCTTATCGAAACGAAGGGTGAGATGCAGTGTCTTGACCTCGCGTCAGTGATGATTGGAGAGGTTCCCCCAGGCTGGCAAGAAGTGGTCAGACTTTCTGCAAACAGTCGGACAGTCTACTCCATCAGGGCACACGGGATCGGCTCGGGCGAAACCAACGTGAGGTTCTAGCCAATATGGCAAAGTGCTGGTCTGCTTTCCCCAACATTCCAGGCGACCGAACCCTTCTGGGCACAACAGCATTGCCGCCATTCGTTGCTGGCTGCATCATCCAGCAATGAATGAAGGAGCTACTCCCTGCTGTTGCTCATCCTTGTCCGACTTGGCGGCAGTTCCAATGGGCGGAGACGGTCTCGACGAACGAGTGTTCGCAACCATCGAGTATGTCGCGGATCATGGCGGAGACGCTTGGTGGTTGCACCTTTCGCAGTGTCGTGCCTGCAGACAGCATTGGATGATAGCGCAAGAGGAGCGCATCTTCGATATCTACTTCATGCGGCGGCTGACTGAGGACGAGGCCAAAAGCATCATAGGCAATGCAAATTGGCCAGATGAGTTTCTTAGCTACGAGCGCGTGCTCAAGACTGGCCACGCTTTGCGCTTCCAACCCTTTATCTTCTTCGAGCCTCTGTCTCTCTCGCTGGTGTTGACTGCACAAGATTTACGTCGTGAGAGGCCTGAAATATCAGAGGAAGAGATCGCATTTCTCCTCGGTGTTAGCCCATCGCTAGCGAAAAGACTCTTGGCAGCGAAATCGTCAGGCCAGGCTTCCTGGTGGAAGCGGGCACTCAGACATCTGAGCCTCTAATGGCCGAAATGACGATCCGGTGTGACCGCTAACCCCGATTTCGGAGACTAAATTCCCCGGTCTAAGGGGCGCGCCAAAGCGGTCCTTGGACGCGTATGGGACTTATGGCATTTTGCTTTGATGCAGTCGCATCGCAATCCAACAAGGCGCAATCGAAACATCGGCACAGCTAAGCAGGGACACGGCGAGGCCAACCAGCTTGTCATTCCCGATCAGCTGAATCGCCCATACTGGCTTAGTCGGGTGGGCGATTGCCGAGTAGAGGAACACACCATCGGTGGCTGGATGATCCGGTTTGTGATTGAGGCGAATGCTCTCGGCTGTGTCCATCCCTCCACGGTGCCCGACGTTTTGCGTGTCCTAGAAGCGTTGCCTCAAAGCGACTGGGCCGGGCTTCGGACGATCGTCTTTCGACAGCCTACGCGTAAGCAATTGATCCTGAGACCTGCTTGGGGGCGATTGCTCTACGACACCACTGTTGCAAAGGCCAATGGCGAGACACTTGCCGTTGGCCCGGTCATCTGTCTTGATGCGGTTCAAGTGGACAAAGTCATGGTTTGGAGCACGTCTTTGGATCCAGACCTAAGTCAAGAATTGGAAAGACTTCGCAGTGATGGTCACGATGTCCAGAGATCAGGTCGGAAATTTAGTATCTCGATTAACGCTGCCTCGGCGCGCAACACTCAGCTCTACCGGACACTTCTACATGAAATAGGCCATTGGTTTGACTGGCTGTCGAAGGTTGAAGAGCCATCTGCAAAAGGCGGTGATCGAGACGCCTTGGAGAGAGCCTATTTTGCCAGACCAAAGTCTGAGCGAGAGGCGTTTGCGCACCGGTATGCAGACACGCAGAGGGCGATCCTTGAAACCCGCGGCATTATACCCTTCGACCAGTCTTAGAAGAGATTGAATGTCCGCTTTCCCCAACATTGCAGGCGATCGATCCGGTCCTGGAACGACGAGATTGCGGACGTTTATGGCAAGTGATAAGAACTCGTTATGGAAATCGCGACAGATGCGATGACGCTTGCGATAGGCTTCCCCTTCTGGGACTACTTGTTTGTCACGAGCGTAGCGTCAAAGTTTGTAAGTTTTGATTATAGGTATTGGCCCCTATCCCAAATTCGATGCTTCGCCATTGTGACGCTAGCAATAGGCGTGTCGATTAGCCTAGCTATCATGCACCCTCCTGAGACGGATGGTCGGTTGTGGATCATAGTTCCTGCTTGCTTAGGGCTTCTTGCCCACGGTTGCCTATCGGTAATCGATATCTTTCGACAGAAGTCGAAGGCAGACACTGAAAACGACGACAGATAGCCCCAACATTGCAGCCTATTGAGCCCGTTAAGGCAGGGTGACATTGCGGGCGGCGGCAATCCGGCATAATTTGTCGTAGTGTTTTATGACAAGGACGACGATTCCGGGTTTTGGTGGCTGTTTGTGGCCATGCCCCTTGCATTAATTGGAGCGTTCACGTTCCGCGTGCTAAATCCGCCAAAGCAGCCCCCACCGCCCAATAAGGCAGTCGTTTTTGGCTGCTACACGGCAGAGAGCGGCCCGCCAATATTGATAGACTCCGCGGGAGTTCATATCATGCAGCCCGGCCTACCGACTGTTCCGTTTGACCTAGTTAAATATAAAACGGGATACGCCGTGACTCTAGATCAGTCGATAACCTTTAGGCGCACTAGGACAGGACTTGCTTACTCAATTGGCCGCTCCGCTGGCGGCACGAATTGGAACTTTTTCCACGAAGTCGATGGGCAGCGGTATGGAGTGATCGACGAGATCGGCTTGAACGCGTTTACGACCCTCGGGCACGACTGGACTATCGCAAGCTACTTCCGGTCTTCAGATGCTGCTTGCTCTACGAGAGCTAGCTGATGTCCGCTTACCCCAACATTGTAGGCGATGGTGCCGGTCCTGGATCGACGACATTGCGGACCTTAGTGCTTGCCGCCATACTAACATGGTGAGGCCACGATTCCTTCCTCTGATTGCTGGCTTGCTGTCGCTGTTCGGCTGCAAAGACCCTTACGGACCGTTCATAACGACGTCTGGAAATCTTACGCAGGAGCAAGTTGACGCAATTGTCGAAGAGTGCGGTGGTAATATGGGCATGGCAGTCGTCGAAAATGGCTCTCTAACCATCAATCAAGCGTCCGATGTCGAGGTAACAGCCTGCGTCCTAAAAGCCTTGCAGGCTACCGGCCAAACCACCCTTTCAAGCGTACGCAACCAAATGTACGAAATGCCGAAGCCTGAACGCTAAGCGTCCGCTAACCCCAACATTGCAGGCGATGGTGCCGGGAAAGATTCATTCTTCATAGCAGACTCCAGGGCGGTGTTACCCATTGACCTTGCGAATGGACGCGATGTTGGCGCGATCCGCAGCCGCACTGCCACAGTATGATGCCCAGGCCTCCATGAGCTTGCGCCGCTTGTCGAACAGATCGCCGCGACGGTATGCAGCCTCAGCCTTGTTTCCGATCACATGGGCCAGCGCCATTTCGCAGACCTCGTGGGCGAAGCCGGTTGTTTCGGCAGACCAGTCGCGGAACGCAGACCGGAAGCCATGAACCGTCTCTTTGCGGTCCAGCCGCCGCATCAGCATCCCCATTGCCATGCTGGAGAGGCCGCCGCCCTTGGTGCCGGGAAAGACAGGTGCGCTCGCGATGCCCTTGGTATTGAGCGGCTGGACCGCCTTTAAGATAGCGACGGCACGAGGGGACAACGGGACGCGATGCTCCTTGTTGGCCTTCATGCGGGCAGCGGGAACCGTCCAGATAGCGGCCTCCAGATCGATTTCGCCCCAGGTTGCCCCAAGCACCTCCCCAGAGCGGGCCGCAGTCAGGATGGTGAATTCCAGCGCCCTCGCTGCCAGCGCCTCGCGCCCTGCCAGATCAGCCATGAATGTCGGCAGTTCGGCATAGGGCATTGCGGCATGATGCCCGGTGCGATCCAGTTTGCGGTTGCGCTCTGCCTTTGCCTTCGCCGGTTCAGGAAAGAGGCTTTTCAGGTGCCCGCGCCAGCGCGCCGGGTTCTCGCCAGATCGCAGGCCTTGCACACGCGCCGCGTCCAGTATGTTCTCGATGCGCCCGCGAACGCGGCTGGCAGTCTCGGGCTTCACGGTCCAGATCGGTTGCAGCACTTTCAGGACGTGCGTCGTCTCAATTTCCGAGACCGGCAGATCGCCAAAGTGCGGATAGACATAGGCCTCCAAGGTGGCGCGCCATTGGGCGCGGTGCTTGTCGTTCTTCCAGCCATTCTCCTGCAGATCGATGTAAGCCGCTGCCACCTCCCGAAATGTCCGCTTGGCCTTGCCCGCCGCTTCGATCGCCGCCGCCGCCTTCCGGGCCTTGCTGCGCTTGCCTTCGATCGGCTCGCCCTTGCTGGCCTGCGCAGCCAGTTCGCGCGCCATTTCCCGCGCTGCCGCCAGTGACAGCGCATTCGGCCCAGCCGCAGGGCCGAGCCCAACATCCCGAGCCTTGCCCCCAACCAGTGAACGGAACAGCCAGGACCGAGCCCCGCCCTGCTGGACGCGCAGATAGAGTCCGCCGCCATCAGCATGCCGGCCTGCACCCGCAGCCTTCACGGCCATCGGCGTCAATGCGTTGTGAACCTTGCGTGGCATGGTAGTCCCTTTGCCCACTTCCCTGCCCACGATAATATAGTGATTGCCCATGAACGCAAGCGGCGGACAGTGAACAGGTGGCGGCAGACCCGCCTATCGGATCACGATATTTCAGGGATTTTTCTAGCCCCTGCGTTCCTGCGTGAAACCCTGTTTGGCGGACACCCTCTCCGCCAGATAGTCTGTCTCTGTCGACTCTTGCCGCAAGCGGACCGTCAATTCCCGGCGTTTCGGCGCGTCTCAGGCGACCCAACGGTACCAGGAGGATCCCAGCGGCTGGCGTTCATGCCCTTTTTGAGCTGTCATTCTCTGCGCCCATTGACTGCAGTACGGTTTGCTAAACGGGCCCTCCAAGTTTCCCGTTGCACGGGAATTTTAACGGGAAATGTGCCTCTAATGAGCGGTGAAAGGCCCCCGGGGTCGACACAACCATTTGGCCCGACACGTCTTTACGGCAATTTCCCGCGGCCACTTGACGGGAATTTTTACCGGTTTCGTGACAGTGCTTTGGTCCAGGATGGAAGCCGGGTCGCCAAGCCTTCGTCAAGTTTTATAATTTTAATCAATAACATATTGCATATCCTCTAGGCAAGATGCTATCGCTGTATTGCGCCGTTCAAGGCCCGGCGCCCTGAGCAGCAGACCTATCGTTCCTTTGTGAGCGCAGCAGCACGGACCCGCACTTTCATCGTTCCCGATGAGCGTGCCGTTTCCCCTGCCTGCCGTCTTAGGGCCAGGAACGAGGCTGCATCATGCACTCCAACAAAATCGCCATCCGGCGCCGCACTCGCGGCGCTGCTTTGACTTCGTCATCGACGCCGGTCGTTCACAAAGTTCTCGAAGGATCCGAGCACCGTCCCGTGCTCTCGGTCGAATATCTTGCCATTGGTCAGCTGCGCGAGCCCACCCGAAAGTTGCGTCGATACAGCAAGCGCCACCTCCACGGTCTGAAGGCTTCGCTCACCGAGTTCGGCATGGTCCGCCCGGTCCTTGTCGATCGGGACAATACCATCATCGCCGGCGTGGCGATCTGGCGCGCTGCAAAGGAACTCAAGTTCAAGACGATCCCCTTAATCCGGCTCGAGAACCTCTCGCCCGAACAGATCCGGCTTTATCGGATTGCCGACAACAAGCTGCAGATGGGCGAGTTCGTCGCGGAAGAGCTCCGGCTCGAATTTATCGAACTGACCGATACTTCGATCGACCTGAAGATCAATGTGGACCTCGAAGTCACCGGGTTTTCGTCGAAGGAAGTTGACGATGTCACCCTGCGTGTTCCCCAGGTCGCTGCCGACGGCGGGGGCGTGGACGGCGTCGAGGACGAAGATCTCGAGCCTAAGGGTTCGCCCGTTACCCGCCCTGGCGACATTTGGGTGATCGACGGCGTTCACAAGGTCATCTGTGGCAACTCGCTCGAGCGGGAGACCTATGCGGCGCTGATGGGTGAAGAACTTGCCCAGATGGTGGTTGGGGATGGCCCCTACAATGTTGCGATCAAGGGCAATGTCAGCAGCCGCAAGGACGCGAAGGAGTTCGCCTTTGCCAGCGGCGAACAGTCGTGTGAGGAGTTCATTGCCTTCCAGCGCCAGGCCTTCCGGTTGATGGCGGACTACAGCATCGACGGGTCGATCCACTACGCGTTCATCAGCTGGCACTTCGCCTGCGAGCTGCTCGCCGCCGGGAGGGCTGAGTACGACGAGCTCAAGAACATCCTGATCTGGATGAAAACGAACGCCTCCCGGGGGTTCTATCGTAGTCAGCACGAGATGATCGCTGTGTTCAAATCGGGCACAGCGCCGCACATTTGCACGTTCGGGATCGAGGAGGGCGCCCGGTGGCGTTCGAACGTCATTGTCCAGGCCGGCTGCAACAGCTTCGGGCCTACCCGCGACGAGGATCTGGCGGATCACGTTACGGTGAAGCCCGTGAGCCTGTTCGCCGACCTGATGCGGGATTGTTCGCGCCGCGGCGGGATCGTGCTCGACCCCTGGGGCGGGAGCGGCGTCACTGTACTGGCGGCGCACTGGACGGGGCGGCGTGCCCGCTTGATCGAGATCGATCCCGGCTACGTCGACGTGACCATTCACCGCGCGGCGAAGCGCTTCGGGCTCGAGGCGGTGCTTGCAGCCACTGGCCAGAGCTTCGCTGAGGTTGCGGCCGAACGTCTTGGTCACGGGTCCGCGCGCGGTAATGACGCGCTCGGCAACGGTCACTTGGATGCCGAAGCCGACCTCGCGCATGAGGAGGATGGCGATGACTGAGCGCAAGCGTCCCAAGCGCGGCAGTGCGGATTACGAAGTGGGCTATGCCAAGCCGCCCGTCGCAACCCGGTTCAAGAAGGGACAGCCTCGTCCCCCACGCAAGCCCAAGGCTGAGCAGGCTCCGCGCGCCTTCCAGGACTTTCTTGCGGAAGAGCTCAACGAACCGATGCGGATCATCGAGAATGGCGTCGAGCAAGTCGTCCCCAAGGGCAAGGCATTGGCGAAAGCTTCGATCAAGGGGGCGATGGATGACAGGGATCCTCGCCGGCTCAAGGGGTTCCTGGCGCCATCCGCGCCCAAGGAGGAATTTGACTTCAGCGAGACCGATATCACGATCGTCGCGCGGGCCCTGGCGCAGATCCTCAAACAGCAGTCAAAGCCCGCTTCCCCCCGCGAAGAGGAGACCGATACAGGCGCTGACGAAGTCGATGGTGAGGCACCGCAATGAGGCACATGCGTCAGATGTATGCCGCACTGCTGCGGTTGCACTTCCTGAGCTTTGTGGCGAAATGCATCGAGACCATCGATCCGGCCGCAACCTATGTCGAGAACTGGCACATTCTGGTTCTGGCAACGAGACTGGAGCGAGTGCAGCGCGGGGAATGCCGGCGGCTGATGATCAATCTGCCGCCGCGCTCCTTGAAGACCCACATCGTCAGCGTCGCCTTTTGTGCCTGGGTCCTCGGGCACGACCCGACCAAGCGGATCATCTGCGTCACCTACAGCAACGAGGTCGCCAAGACCCAGGCCAAGCTGTTCAACAAGATCATGCGCAGCAAGTGGAATCAGGAGGCGTTCCCGGAGTGCCGGCCGGAGCGGCCCAACAAGCTGATGGATTGGTACACGACTAAAGGCGGGAACCGGCTAGCGACCTCGATCCAGGGCAGCATCCTTTCGCGCGGGGCCGACATCATCATCCTCGACGATCCCAACAAAGGCCAGGAGATTCACTCCAAGGTAAGCCGCGACAAGGTCACCGCAGTGTATGATCAGGTCATTTCGACACGCCTCAACGAACCCAAGAAGGGCGCGATCATCTGCTGCATGCAGCGGCTTCATCCTGGCGATCTTGCTGGGCACCTGCTTGCACTGGAACCCTGGGACGAAGTGATCATGCCGGCAATCGCCACGGAGCACGAGGTTTGGGACCTCGGCAATGGCGAGACCATGGTGCGCGAGCCTGGTGACCTGCTGCAGGAGTTCCATATTGGTCAGGCCGAGCTTGATCTGAAGCGCCGCAACATGGGGATGCTCGCGTTCGAAGCGCAGTACCAGCAGCACCCGGTTCCGTCTGAGGGCGGCGTGGTCAAGCGCCGCTGGCTCCAATACTATGAGCAAGTCCCCGATCCACTCGAATTTACCCTGGTCAGCTGGGATACCGCCTCGACCCTGGCCGAGAATGCCGACTGGTCTGTCGGCACAGTCTGGGGAGTGCACCAAGCCAAGTTCTATTTGCTCGAGGTCATTCGCGACCGCCTGGAGACCCCGGACCTGCGCCGCGAGATCGAAGCAACGCATCGCCGTCATCGGGCCGACGTCACGATTATCGAAGATGACGGCATCGGCCGCGCCATCGTCCAGGACCTCCGGCGCACTTCGGGGGCCTGCCGGCCGATCGCGATCAAGCCGCGCTATGAGAAGCTGGCGCGAATGGAGGCGCGCGCAGTGATGTTCGAGACCGGGCTGGTATTCGTTCCGCAGGCAGCACCATGGCTTGGACCCTTCCTTGAGGAGCTTCTTTCGTTCCCCAACTCGGTCAAAGACGATCAAGTAGACAGCACAAGCCAAGCACTGGATTACCTGCAGGCACGTTTTGCTGCATCGCTGCGGACGCGGCCGAGTGGCAGCAAGCGCCCGAAAGGCGATCGGCGCCCGCCCGGCGCTCCGATCCGTCGCGCACGGTAGTGCTGCTAATCTCCCAAGTCGCAGGCCGCTTGCGCCAACAGAGCGGACATTCAGTGATCCACCTCACCTCGCCAAAAGCTGTCATTTGTTCAGAGGGCACGTACGGGCTTGATCAGGAGGATGTGGCCCGCAATTCGCTCAGTTAGGTAAATCTTCTGCACCAAGCGCCGTAGCCTCCCAGTCTGCCCGCAGCCTGTCCCTGCCGTCTCCTTCCCTGACAGCAGGGGCCTTTCTTTGGAACAGTAGGCGAGCACCGGGCGCTTTTTCGTTGGCCCGACGCCGTATTTTTTCCTGTCTGTGCATCCGGTGAGCGACTGTCTGCGTATCTCCCCTGCAAACACGCAGACAGGGAGTATAAATCATGCGACGAAGGGACGGCTACCGGTTCGGCTTTCGCCTCATAGTGGCACTGGCGGCGATTTCGCCCGTCGGGGCATTGGCAGAGGATAGCGTCAATGCCGATGGGGCCGAAGCGGCTAACGCAGCTCAGCCCGAAAGTGTTGGAATCAGCGCTACGGATAGGACCGCTGCAGAACGTTCATTCATTGATGGTGGCGGGCGTCTGCTACTCACCGGCGGGGTCTCGACGATCGAAGGTGCAGGCGGCGGCGGTCTGGTGCCCTGGGCACTGATTGGTGGTTATGGAACGCGCGACGAGATCGGATTCCAGGCCTTTGCCACTGGCGTGGATAGCCAGGACTTCACCCTTGCATCCTATGGTGGGGCGTTGAACCTCTACAACCGGGTTGAGCTGTCGATCGCACGGCAGAATTTCAACCTGCGCGAAGTTGGCAATGCACTGGGGCTGGGTAATCGCTACACCATAAGCCAGACCATCATCGGTGCGAAGGTCCGCCTGTTCGGTAATGCCGTGCTCGATCAGGATACGATCCTCCCGCAGGTTTCGGTCGGCGCGCAGTACAAGATCAACGACAACGCGCTGGTGGTTGGGACGGTGCTTGGCCTCAAGCGCAAGAACGTCGATTTCTATGCTGCGGCGACCAAGGTCATCTTGTCGCAGAGCCTGCTGCTTAACGGAACTGTCCGGCTGACCCGAGCCAACCAGTACGGCATTCTAGGCTTTGGCGGCCTGGGTGGACAGGATCAGGGCTACAAGGCCCAGTTCGAGGGATCTGCGGCCCTCCTGCTCAGCCGAAAAATCGCAGTTGGCGGCGAATACCGGACAAAGTCGAACCGGCTGGAAGGCGCCCTGGGCGGAACAACATTCCGTGAGGAGGATGCCTGGGACCTGTTCGCAGCCTACGCTCCGAGCCGGAATGTCTCGATCACCGTGGCCTATGCCCGGCTCGGCCAAATCGCACTGCGCCGCCAGAACGCCGCCTATGTTTCGCTTCAAATTGGGTACTGACCCAAAACCCGGGATTACAACTATGCGTCAACTTGCCCTTGCCCTGCTGCTGGCAGCCATTGTCACGCCGCAAACCGCCGTTGCGGCCCAAGCGGAGCCCTCCGTTTCGGATCCGTCGACCAAACCCAAAGCCCCGACCCTGCCGATCATTACTGACGACGAGAACCTCTACAAGACCTTCGGGGAACGCGGTGGGCTAGTCCAGATCATGGACGACGTGATGGTCCGCTGGCTGGCCAATCCGCGCACGCGGCCGTTTTTTGAAGGCGCCGACCAAGCGAAGCTCAAGGGTCACTTGGTCGAGCAGTTCTGCGTGATCATGAAGGGCCCATGCACCTATAGCGGCCGGACAATGGCTGAATCCCACATGGGTATGAACGTGAACGAAGGCAGCTTCTATGCCTTGGTGGAGGAATTGCAAAAGACCCTCAATGCCAGGAAAATCCCGTTCCGCGCCCAGAACCGCCTGCTGGCGGCGCTGGCGCCGATGCACCGCGATATCATCGGAAAGTGATCCCGTGCTAGCCCGGCTATTACTCCCCATCGCGCTGGTCGGGCTTGCACTGGCGAAGCCTGCAGGGGCTTCTTCACCTCCCGGGGCCCCTGCAGTCGACGCCGCGAAAGCCTACAAGGCACGGTGCGGTTCTTGTCACGACCTCGATCAGAACCGCACCGGGCCCAAGCACCGCGGCGTGATGGGCCGCAAGAGCGGAACGGTGCCTGACTATCCCTATTCGCCCGCCCTCAAGGCCGCCGGCATTGTCTGGAGCCGGGCAACACTCGACAAGTGGTTGCAAGGCCCGCGCAAGCTGGTGCCGGGCACAAAGATGATCGTGACGGTACCTGACCCGGCGATGCGCACAGCGATCATCGGCTATCTGGAAACGGCGCGCTGATCATGGCGGTGAGCAGTGCCATCTCCGTCCTGCAGATACCGAATTTCCGGATCACAATGCTTGTGGCCGGTGCCGCAGTCCTCTAAGTCATTGTCGTGCTTGATCCTGATCCGCATGCGGCCAACCGCGCCAGGCTCGTGGCGGCGCTGTCCCGCACAGCCGGGGGAAATCGTGCCGCACTGCGGGAGGTCTATGATCTCACCGCCGGCAAGCTCTTTGGAATTTGTCTGAGAATTTGCCGCGATCGGGAAGGCGCAGAGGACGTGCTTCAGGACGTCTACCTCAAGATCTGGAACCGCGCGGGACGCTTTGATGCCGAGCGCGCTAGTCCGATCACCTGGCTCAGCGCAATTGCCCGCAATGCTTCGATCGACTGGGTTCGCGCCAATGCCCCGTTCGGAGCAGCTGGTGCACCAGAGCTCACCGACTGGCAATCGGCAGAAACGAACGAAGAGCTTGGCGCGTTCGAAACACTTGAAGCCGCGCAAACCCGGAAACGGCTGGAGCGTTGCCTTGATCAGCTTGGCCCCCAACAGGGCGGGGCCATCCGGGCAGCCTTCCTTGAGGGCTTCACGCACAGCGAACTGGCCGCCCGCCTGTCCGTGCCGCTTGGCACCATGAAAAGCTTGGTCCGGCGCGGGTTGCTGCATCTGCGGGAGTGCCTGGGCGATGCGTAGCGGTCTCACCCCCGAACAAGATGCATTGGCCGCAGAGCTGGCACTGGGTGTGCTCGAAGGCGACGAGCGCGCTGAGGCCCTGCGGATTCGCCTCGCAGATCCGGCCTTTGCCGCAGCGGTCGAAGATTGGCGCTTACAGCTGGGCGTCCTGCACGAAACTGGAGCCGATGAGCTGCCTCCGTCCGGAGTCTGGTCCGCGATCGATGCGCGAATTAGCGTTGCTGATGACGCGGAAACGGTCGACAAGCTGCGTTTCTGGCAGCGCTCGGCCTGGGCCAGCGGAGCAGTTGCGGCTGCGCTTGCGGTCGTCCTTTTGCTTCCCGACACACCCACTGTGCGCACCCTCGTCTTGCCGCCATCACAGTCTGCGATAGCGCAATTGAACGGCGAAGCCGGTGCCATCCTGGCTGCCAGCTACACGCCTCAAGCAGGCCAGTTGCAGATCCGCCCGGTCGATCTTCCGGACAGCAAGCTCTCGCCCGAACTTTGGCTGATCCCGGCCGACGGCGTGCCGCGCTCGCTTGGGCTGATCGGAACCACCGGCACTACCAAGATCGACGTGCCACTGGCCTTGCGGGCCTATCTGACCGATGGGGCAGTGCTCGCAGTTTCGCTCGAACGGGCTGAGACCGCGCCGCACAAGGCACCAACCAGCACGCCGATCGCGGTAGGGAAAATTTCGACAATCTAGCCAGCGGCTGCATCCACGCTGCCGCTTGCTCCGTAGCTTCCTGTGCATCCGCCCCGGATGCGCTGCTGGGAGCTTCAGATATGTCGAAGAATTATGCGCGCCTTGCAATGGCGTTGGCCGCGGCCACTATGCTTGGCAACAATGCCTATGCAAAGCCCAATCCGATGGTTGGCGGTGCCGCGATGTATCCGACCCGCACGGTCGTTGAAAATGCCGTTAATTCCAAGGACCACACTACGCTGGTCGCCGCAGTCAAGGCTGCGGGTTTGGTCGAAACACTTTCGAGCCCAGGTCCCTTCACGGTCTTCGCGCCAACCAATGCCGCTTTCGCCAAGTTGCCGGCAGGCACGGTCGAGAGTCTGTTAAAGCCCGAAAATAAGGCAACGTTGACGGCAATCCTGACCTATCATGTCGTCCCCGGACGCATAACCGCCCAGGACGTCGCGGCTGCAGCGAAGCGCGGCGGCGGCAAGGCCACTTTTGTCACGGTGAGCGGCGGCAAGCTGACCTTCTGGAAGAAGGGCATGGGCTGGCAGGTCCAGGACGCCAAGGGCAACTATGCAAAGATTACCATCGCCAACGTGATGCAATCGAATGGCGTGATCCACGTCATCGATACGGTCCTGCTGCCGTGAACCGCAGCCGGGTCGGTGAGCCCGGCTGCAGCGACCGAATTCTGACTTGATAGTTGAATGGAGGCTTACATGCGTAAACTACTCGTGCCGCTGGCATGCACCCTAGCCCTGCCTGCCCCTGCCCTGGCGCAGGATACCTTCGATGGATTCTATGCGGGTGCATCTGCAGGCTATGCCACCCTGCAGGGCCGCGACGAGACCATCACCTTCGACCGCGGCTCCAACGGCAGCTTCGGCGAGACTGTTACAACTGCGACCGGCGCCAACGCCTTCTCGCCCGGCTTCTGCAGCGGAGCCGCAACCTCGCCGCAGAATGCCGATTGCCGCAAGGATTCCAACGGCGGCTCGTACCACTTCCGGCTCGGTTACGACCGTCAGATGGGCGGGCTGGTGGTCGGCCTGATTGGCGAGATCGGCAAGTCGAACCTGCGTGACAGTGTCGCTGCGTTCAGCACCACCCCGGCCTTTTATACGATGACCCGCGAGGTTGATCTCGATGCTGCGCTCCGGCTGCGTCTGGGCACCACGGTCGGTTCGAAAACGTTGGCATACGTGACCGGCGGTGCCGCCTATGCCAAGCTTGATCACACGTTCGTGACAAGCAACACTGTTAACGCCTTCGCTGTGCTGGGGGACGACAACGTGTGGGGCTGGCAGGCCGGCACGGGACTGGAGCACCGCATCGGCAAGAACTTCTCGATCGGAGCCGAATATCTCTACAGCCGATACAGCGATAGCGATGCGCTAGTGCGGGTCTCCCAGGGCATGGCAGGCGCAACCAATCCCTTCGTGCTGGCCGGCGGCGTCGACTTCAAACGCGCTAGCGACCGGTTCGATCACCACGCATTCCGCGTGGTCGCAAACTACCGATTCTGATGTCACGCGGTCTAGACCAACACGCACTAATTTGATGGACTAGCGCATGGCCTGTCGCCTGGTCTCCCAGCGGCAGGCCATGCGAAAGGATTGTTAGGGCAGGATCTGGCGATCCGCTGCTTGTTCCATTCCAGCGGATGCACGCACTACACGTTCGTTTGGCTCAATTCCTAATGGCACTGCTCATCCCAAAGCTGGCCAGCCGACGCGCCGGTTCGCTGCCCGGAATGTCCGCTATCCTAATAGGCGCAGCTGAGAGGAGCCGTTCCGGATCGTCCCACAAAGCCGACATCAGCGGGGCAGATACTGCCGTTCCTGATCGCCCCACAAAGGCGCAATCGCATCCGTCCTAATTAGGGCCCTTGGCCCTGCCTCTTCGCGGATCTTGCCTGCCAGGATCGCTTCAGTGACTTTGGGCGAAAGAAACTGCAGTCGGACAACTCGCGTCATGTAGGAGGCCGTGACGCCCTCACGTTTGGCGAGGGTAGTTATGTCGAGCTCGCCCTTGGCAAGCTCTTGCCACCACGATCGCGCTTTGAGCAGATAGCGGATCAACCGGGGATCGGGCTTGGAGATAGCAGCTGCTCCAGTTTCTTCGACCAGTCGGCCGACCTTCCTGTCTTGCCGCAGTCGGACCCGGACCGTTCGGCAGACAGTGTGAGCAGGGTCATGCGGCCGGGGCATGCTTAGCAGGTCTGCCAAGCCCGCAGCAGCGATGTAGAGCTCAATGCGATCGCGATGGACCACCACCCGGTTCAAGAGCTGACGGATGACGGCTTGGTCTGACAAGAGCCGAGCACTGATCGCGGCGCACTTCGAGCCCAAGGATGGCAGAGCATCAAGACTGAGAGGTATTTGCGCCTTCTGAAGCAGCTCAAGCGGCTGGGTAAGCGCAGTGGCAAGCGCAGTGATGACCACTGGCTCGATTTCGGACGCGGGGATCCGCCGGATCTGCGTGGCGAAGCTGGCCTCCCTGTCCTGCCCAGCTTGACTGACATAGTACCGATAACGCCGGGTGCCCCGGGTCGTATGGGAAGGTGTAAGGAAAGTACCGCCGGCATCGAACAGCTTGCCTGCGAGCAAACTCCCGCTGCGCTTCCGTACGATCCTTGCGCCTTGGGTGTGGTCGGCAAGCTGTGCCTGCACCTTGTCCCAGGTTACCTGGTCTATGATCGCTGGATGGTTTCCGTCCCAGACCTTGCCTTTGTGGGAGATCTTGCCGGCATAAATGGGATTCTTGAGCAGGTGATAGAGCTGGCCTCGGCTGAACCCACGGCCGCCATAGGCGAAGCCCTTCTCGGTCTGGCGAGCGGGCGCCATGACGCCTTCATGTGCCAGGGCATCGGCCAGAAGCCTGACCGTGCCCAACTCAAGGTAGCGCCGGTAGATGCTGCGCACGAGCTCTGCGTGCTCTTCGACGATCGCCAGGCTGCGACCATCCGGCCGATAGCCCAGCGGCGGCAGACCGCCCATCCACATGCCCCTGGCCTTGGAGGCTGCAATCTTGTCGCGGATGCGCTCGGCGGTGACCTCGCGCTCGAACTGGGCGAACGAGAGCAGCATGTTTAGCGTCAGCCGGCCCATGCTGGTGGTCGTGTTGAACGACTGGGTGACGGACACGAAGCTGACCCCGGCTGCGTCAAAGGCCTCGACCAGTTTCGCAAAGTCGAGCAGCGAGCGGGTCAGCCGATCGACCTTGTAGACGACGATGATGTCGACCTTGCCGAGCTTCACGTCGTCAAGCAGCCGTTGGAGGGCAGGGCGCTGGAGGGTCCCGCCAGACAGCCCGCCGTCGTCGTATGTCTCGCCCACCTGCTTCCAGCCTTCTGAGGCCTGGCTCAGGACATAGGCTGCGCAAGCTTCGCGCTGCGCGTCGAGCGAGTTGAAGTCCTGTTCCAGACCCTCCTCGCTCGACTTACGGGTGTAGATCGCGCAGCGAACGACCGTCATGCCGCACGCTTCTGCTTGAGGCCGAAGAAGGCCGGGCCGGACCACCTGGTACCGGTGATCGCCCGGGCCACCTCGCTCAGCGAGTTCCACTGCCGGCCATTCCAGCTGATCGTCCCGGTCTCGTTGACCATGACGACGTGAACCGTTCCATTCCACTCGCGGACCAACCGCATCCCGGGGGAAGCCGCCCGTGTTTCGCTTTTGTCATTCGCCACCTGTTGGAGCGTCTGGCTGGTCTTGCGCGAAAGGCCACCAAGTGACTTGGCCTGGATTTCCCAGGCTAGCGCCAGGCGGAGCAGGGCAGGGCTTACTCGCGGCACAGGGGCACCCTTAAGGTTCAGCCATTGCGCGCGCAGCTGCGCTGGCGATTGCTCCGCCAGCGCAGCTACCATTTCCTCGAATCTAGCAGTCTTCACGACTTCGTGCTCAGCAGGTGGTACCAGCTGGCACCGTCTCGTTTGAACCGTTCGATCTCGTGGCCCTTCTTGCGTAGGCCGGTCAGGACAGCGCGGGCTGAGTGCGGCAACCAACCGGTCGCGTCGGTGAGTTCCGTAAGCGTCGCGCCGCTTTCACGGCGGAGCAGGATCAGAACTTGGTCGATCTTGCTGCCAACTTGGGCTGGTGTCTCAACTTTGGTGGCAGCTGGTTTTTGCGATTTTGGTGTTGCTGCGTTCACCTGCGGTTCGCGTGCCATCTTGCGAGGCATATTGGGTCTCCTTGATTAGAGAGCCGCAACCGTCGCTGCTCCCACTGACCAAGGCCCTGCCGCTTCGATCGGTCAGGGTGATTGCGGACTGGAACTGCCTGTCGAAGAACACCAATGCTTACATGCTAGACCTAGTCCAGCGATTTGTTCTTCGGTTGGGGTTCAGTCCCAGGCATGTGCGCATGGCCATTTCCAGCGTAGTGCAAATGAAGCTGAGGGCGAACGTCATGCAAGCGGCGGAAGAATCTAAGCTGAGGCTGCGACTGACCCTACCTGCAATGAAATGACCTCTCCCGATTGAGCCTGCAGACGGTTCCAGATATCCAGCGCGGCGATTTTGTAGCCTTCGGCTAAAGTCGGGTAGTTGAAGCTGTTCTCGATGAAGTAGTCGAGTGTTCCGCCAAGATTCAGAACGGCTTGGCCGATGTGGATGAGCTCGCTGGCGCCTTCCCCAACAATGTGAACCCCAAGCAGTTTGCGCGTCGAGCGGTCGCAGATCATTTTGAGGATGCCGTAGTCCATTCCCATGATGTGACCACGTGAGGTCTCGCGGAAACGAGCGACACCGCATTCGTAGCTAAGCCCCTGCTTTCTGGCTTCCTCTTCAGACAGGCCGACACATGACATTTCGGGAACGGAATAGACCCCATAAGGAGGGCTCTGGTCTTCTATCGAGGTGGGCCTGCCAAATGCATGGCAAGCCGCGGCCCGTCCCTGCTCAAGGGAGGTCGATGCAAGACTTGGAAAGCCGATAACATCGCCGGCTGCGTAGATATGCGGCTGCACCGTCTGGAACGTCTTGCGATTGACCTCAAGCCGGCCACGCGCATCGGCGGTAAGGCCGGCGGCGGCCAGGTTGAGATGCTCGGTTGCGCCGACCCGTCCAACTGTGAACAGCACAAGCTCTCCAGAAACCATGCGTCCATCGGTTAGAACGCAGACTGGGTCACCGTTGGCGGCAAACCGGATATTCTCGACGTCGCCGTTTAGGCGCAGCCCGATACCACGGTCGCGCATCAGGTGAACGAGATGATCGACCACCTCGCGATCGAGAAATTCGAGCAGGCTGGGACGCGGGTCAATCAAGGTGACCGGAATATCGAGAACGCTGAAAATCGTTGCGTATTCTACTCCGATCACGCCGCCGCCGACTACGACCAGGCTGCGCGGAAGCCGGGGATTGAGGATGAAGTCATCACTGTCGATGACGTTCTTGCCGTTGAACGGAATGTGCGCAGGGCGATGTGGCGCGGTGCCCACGGCGATGAGAATCTTGTCCGCTTCGATCCGCTCTTCGACCACATTTCCGGCCATTTCGCGTTCGACAACAAGCGAGTTTGGACTTTCGAAGCGGCCGCGACCCACGCAGACCGCGACGCCGTTGCGCGCAAACTGATGCTCGAGCACGGCAACTTCGTGATCAAAAGTCTTTGCCATGCGCACGGCGAGATCGTCTGACCCAATGTTCTCCTTGGCCCGAAAGCTGCGCCCATAAAAACCCCGCTCGCGCCAGCCGGAGAGATTGAGCGCTGTCTCGCGCAGGGTCTTCGATGGAATGGTTCCGGTGTGAACCGAAACGCCACCGACCTTGCTGCGATCATCAATAACGAGAACCGATTGACCAAGCTTCGCCGCTTGGATCGCGGCGCGCCGCCCCGCCGGGCCGCTGCCCAGAACCACGAAATCATATCTAGCCATCAGCGCATCCTCGATCTCTTAACCTTAAGAACGACGGATGCGGGAGATTCTGAAGCAATTAACTGAGAGAACAAGCAGCCTGAGCCTCACGCGCAAGGTCACCTGCCGCCTGGCGGTCAACTCTCCAACGTAACGGAGGGCGTGCAGCGGACGAGGTGTCCAGCCAATCCCGCTGGCTGTGCCGTGGCGCAGGTTGCGTCGCCCCTCAAACGCAGGGATTATGCGATCATGAGCAATCGCCAACTATTGACCGACTACTTCCTTCACGGCGTCGCCGCCGCCAGCCCACGGCTGACCCTGCCCGCTGTCCTGCCGACCGGTGCGCCGTGCGGGCGCACTCTGGTGCTGGGTTGCGGCAAGGCGGCCGCCGAGATGGCGCTGGTTGCGAGCGAATGCTTGGCGGGTCCCGTCACTGGCTGCGTCGTGACCCGCCACGGCCATAATGTCGCAACGCCCCCTCCCGCCATCGAGATCATTGAGGCTCGCCATCCCGTGCCCGACGAACTCAGTCTGCGGGCTGGTACACGCTTGCTCGACCTTGCGGCTGAAGTCGGCCCAGATGACAGGGTCATCTTCCTTATCTCAGGTGGCGGCTCCTCGCTGCTTTGCGCGCCGGCCCACGGCATCGATTTCGAGCAGAAGCAGGCGATCGGCGAATGGCTCGTCCGCTCCGGCGTCGGGATCGAGCAGATCAATCTAGTCCGCCGGCATCTCTCACGCATCAAAGGTGGGCGGCTGGCCGCCGTTGCTGGCGCGCGCGGGGCAGAGCTGCTGACCTGTGTCGTCTCCGATGTCGCCGGGGATGATCCTGCCTTGGTCGCCTCTGGTCCAAGTATCGGTGCCGCTTTTGAACCGGAAGCGGCCATCGCCATCCTCCGGCAGGCAGGCTGGGATGTCAGCAGCGACCTGGCAGCAACGATCCGGGCCAACCGGCCACCGGCAGTTCCAACTCACCCGGTCCACACCTTGGCAACCAATGCCGATGCCTTGGCAGCGATCAGCAGACGGGCCAAGGAAGATGGCTGGAACGTGGTGGATCTCGGAGGTTCCTTGACCGGCCCAGCCGGCGCAATGGGCCGGGCGCACGCCGACATCGCCCGGGACCATGCTATGCTCCCGGGTCGGCACCTACTGCTGTCGGGCGGAGAACTCACCGTGCTGCGCGCCCGTCAGGACGGTCGCGGCGGCCCGAACCTGGAATACCTCGCCGGAGTGCTGTCGGGCCTTGATCGAACCGATCCAATCGAGGCTCTTGCCGGCGACAGCGACGGGATTGACGGGACCGAAGACAATGCCGGGGGCTACCTGACCGCCGGCTGGGCAGACCACACAGCAGCTGAGCAGGCCCTGGCAAGCAACCGCACCTATGACCTGTTCGCTGCACTGGGCGGCCTCGTCAGAACCGGGCCGACCCGCACCAATGTCAACGACATCCGCATGATCGCCGTGGAAGGCCACACGTGATCAGCACCGGATTTGACCTTCAGCCGAGAGCAAACCAGCGTTGCAATAATCGCAGCGGCTATAAGTTACCCAGCCATTGGCTCTAACTGTTCTAAAGGAACTCAGACTTTGCCTTAGTCGACGCGAACCCTGAACGAATATCCGGGCCGCGATCGCCGTTTTTCGCTGCCCCCAATTGACCGCTTTGAAAGCCCGCGACACTAGTGTTGCGGTCCGGTCTGGACAATTGCGCAATAATCGCCTCCGGCTGCCAGGCAGAGGATTTGGCTGACAGGATAGTAATGCAGGGTTTCAGTCTGACCCAGGCCATTCGCCGGGCAGTGGCAATCAGGCCTAATCAGGTCGCAGTGATCGACGCCGCGGCGCGCTTTAGCTGGCGGCAGTTCGCTGACCGGGTGGCGCATTTAGCAGCGGCCTTCATCGAACTGGGCGTGCAGCCGGGTGACCGGATCGTGCTGCTAGCCTTCAACAGCCACCGCTCACTCGAATGCTTCTATGCGGCGATGTGGGCCGGCGCAGTGATCGTGCCGCTCAATCACCGGCTGGGTCTGAGTGAGATCGTGGCGCAGACAAACGATTGCTCGCCCAGCGCCGTGGTCCTCGGCTCAGACTTCGTCCACCTGGCTGATGCGCTTGGTAAAGGCCCAGAAGGGCAGACGCGGGCGCTGGTGCATAGCGCCGAAGGCCTAGCGCCCGACGGGTTCGCTGCCTTTGAGGAACTGATTGGCCGGCATGAACCAGTGCACGATGCTTGTCGCACCGGTGATGACCTAGCTTGCCTGCTCTATACCAGCGGCACGACCAGCGCGGCCAAAGGCGTAATGCTGAGCCACGCCAACTTTTGCGCCAACACCGCCAACGTCGTCCCCGAACTGGCGATGGACGAGAACACAGTGCACCTGCACCACGGTCCGCTGTTCCATGTCGCCTCGGCGGCGCGGTTGTTTTCGACAACGCATGTTGCTGGAACGCACGTATTCCTGCCGCGCTTCGTAGCCGCCGAGGTAATCGCTGAGATTGCCCGGACCAGGGTGACCCATGCCACCTTTGTGCCGACCATGTTCCGGATGATGCTGGATGAGCCGATCATGCAGACCTCCGATCTTTCTAGCCTGCGCTATGTTTCTTATGGTTCAGCGGCCATGCCCGAGCCGCTGCTGCGCGAATTCATGGCGGCACTCCCGGGTGTCCTCATGCTCCAGTCATATGGCATGACCGAGCTATCGCCGGTGGTGACGATCTTGGGCTGGCGGGATCACTTGCCTGAGGCGGCGGACAGCGGCCGGCTCCGCTCTGCCGGGCGCCCGGCGATGCTAGCCGAAGTCGCGGTGGTTGATGCAGAGGATCGTCCGGTACCCTGCGGAACGCATGGCGAAGTGGTCGCTCGGGGGCCGATGGTGATGCAGGGTTACTGGAACCGGCCGGACCTGACCGCAGACGCTCTGCGCAGCGGCTGGATGCACACCGGCGATATCGGCTTTCTCGACGAGGCCGGTTATTTGTACGTTGTCGACCGGCTAAAGGACATGATTATCACAGGCGGTGAGAACGTCTGGTCGCAAGAAGTTGAAAACGCGCTGGCTTCGCACCCAGCGGTTGCGCAGTGCGCGGTAATCGGTAAGCCTGACCCGCATTGGGGTGAGGCGGTCCATGCCGTGGTCAACCTGCGCGAAGGGATGAGCGCTAGTGAAGAAGAGCTGATTGCCCACTGCCGGAGCCTGATCGCACACTACAAGTGCCCGCGCAGTGTTGACCTGCGTAACAAGCCGATGCCGCTGAGCGGGGCGAACAAGATCCTGAAGTCGGAGCTTCGGGCGGAATTGCTGGGCGAGGCTGGCTAACGGGCCTGCAACCAGCCGCGCGTTGCCGTTGCCACTGCTTTGGCGCGCTCACCCAGGGCTGGATACGTATCGCGCAGCGCTTTGGAACGCAGTTCAATGCTCAGCGGAATGCCAGCCGGAAGTGCGTGATAGAGCGCGCCGAGCGGCAGTCCACCTTCACCGCATTGCTCTCGTAGGTCGATGGCATCGGTGATGATCGCGTTGAAATCAGCTGGGTCGGGGCGTTCTGACAGTGCATCGCAGAACTGAGCATAAGGCAGCAGTTCACGGGGCACCTGAGCGATGGCATCAATAGCGCTCCCGGATCGGTCGACATGGATCGGATCGATCAACAGCGCGCTCAGGGGATGGGCGACTGTACTAAGCACGTCCAACGCTATCGTCAGGTTCTTGACTTCGGTAAAGATCCCGAACTCCAGCGCGACGTGCATTCCGGGGCCCTCGGCATGTTCGCACAACGCGGCAAGCCGGGCGGCGGTGGCGCTCATGTCCGGATCGGAGGAGACACAGAGCACATTGCAGGCACCCAGTTCAGCGCCAATGTCGATACAGGCCTTGTGGGCCGACAGGTCGTCGCCCGGCTTGATCCAGATGACCTCGACATCGAGTAGCGGCAGCCCGGTATCGGCTAGCGCCGCCCTAGCTTCGCGCAGTAGGGCGTTGGTCCATTGCTCTGGCTCGATCCACAGCCCGGTCATGTCGAAGCCACCTTCTGCCGCCGCGCGGATCGTCTCGACCGGGCCCGCGCCGGGGACGATACCGGCGGCGAAGGATATCGGGTTCATATTGAGCTGCCCCCGTCGACCTTGAACTCGGCGCCCGTAGTGAACCCGGCCTCGTCTGACGCGAGGTAGACCGCCATGGCCGCGATCTCTTCCGGCTTGCCGATCCGACCGATCGGATGAGTCCCGACCCAGCCGGCATAGACCTCATCCGGGTTGGGCACCTGGGCCAGCACCTTGTCGAGGATCGGGGTATGGATCACGCCCGGGTGGATTGAATTGCAGCGGATGTCATAGCCGCTAGTGGCGCAATGCATGGCAACTGACTTGGTCAGCAGGGTTACCGCCGCCTTGGCCGCGTTGTACGCCGCCAGGCTCCCGTTGGCGCGCAGCCCAGCGAGCGAGGACATGTTTATGATCGATCCGCCGCGCCCATGCGCCTTCATGTTGGCGACTGCATATTTGCAGCCCAGGAACACGCCGATCACATCAATATCGAGCTCGTGCCGGAACTGCTCGAGAGTCACGTCCTCAATCGAGCCATAGGTGGTGATCCCGGCATTGTTGATCAGCACGTCGATGCTGGCGGCATTGCCAAGGGCGCGCTGCCATTCCGCTTCCTGCGCAACGTCTAGGTGCACGAAGCTGGCCTGTTGACCCAGTTCGGCGGCCAGGGCATGCCCGCCCGTATCGTCGATATCAGCGATGATCACAGTCGCACCCTCTGCCACAAAGCGCCGGACCATGGCATTGCCCAGGCCGGATGAGCCCCCGGTGATTAGCGCCCTCTTGCCTTGCAATCGCATCGTCAATCCTTCTCGTGTGTCACCGGAACCAGAGGTGCGAAAGATCGGCCTCGCGCCGCCCGCCGCGCGGATAGGCAGAAAGATCCATGCTGTGCGTGGCAGGGCTATCGGAATCGATCACCACCTGGCGCCGAGCGATCTTCCATTCGCCGTTCCGACATTCGAACCGATCCAGATAGCGGCCAGTCACGAAAGCTCGCCCGCCATAGTCCTGCGCGTGAAAGGCGATGAAGTAGCTTTCGACATTGGCCTCTTCGCCCTGCCGTTCGATCAGTGCGTTAGTGATGTGATGGCCGCTGCTTTCCGGAGCCTTGTCCATCAACGGTACTAGATGTTCAGCAAATTCGCGGCCAGTGCCGTGAAAGGCGCCGTGGTTCTCGTCGGCATCCTCATGATAAGCACTGGCGATCATATCGGCATCGCCACGATCGACCCCGCGGCAATAGCGATAAAGCGCGCGGCGGATGCCTGCTTCGGCGAAAAGGTCGGCAAGATCTATCATAATGACTTCAGGGTTAGTGCCCTGTCGAGCAACTCGCACCTCACCAAAATGCTGCCGCCCGCTAGCCAATTTGAGAGGACGGCAATTGACGCAGGTCAAGGCCACCGGCTGTGTGCTGCTTAGCTTGTCCTTGGGCACGGCTTGGCCGTCGCTGCGGGAGGAGGACGCATATGGTCGAAACCTTGACAGGGACCAACCGGTCCAAAGGGATCAGCTATGACGAGCTGCTAGACATGGACACCCATGCCGTGCCGCCCAAGCTGCGCGAGGATTGTCCGATGCCGCCGGGGCCGACGATCGTGAACCCCAGCATCTATTACTCACGCGACTTCTTCGACCTGGAGGTTGAGCGGCTGTGGAAGCGCGTCTGGCAAATGGCCTGCCACGAGGATGACATCCCAAACGTTGGCGATAGCCACGTCTATGACATCGCCAACCTCTCCTACATCGTCGTCCGCACCGGGCCGGATGAGATCAAGGCCTTTCCGAATGCCTGCCTCCACCGCGGCCGACAACTGTTGACCGAGGACGCGCGGCATCTCAAGGAATTCCGTTGCCCATTCCACGGCTGGGGCTGGAAGATCGACGGCACGTTAAAGGAAGTGCCGTGCCAGTGGGACTTTCCCTCAGTCAGCGAAAAGACCCACAGTCTGCCGCCGGTGCGGGTTGGCCGCTGGGGCGGCTTCGTGTTCATCAACCCGGATGACAAGGCCGAACCCTTCGAGCAATTCCTCGGCGATATCGATCGCCATTTCGAGCCGATCCCGTTCGAGCGACGCTACAAGGCTGTTCATGTCGCCAAGAAGCTGCGCTGCAACTGGAAGGTGGCGCAGGAAGCCTTCATGGAGGCCTATCACGTGGTGGCGACCCATCCGACGCTGCTTGACACGATGGGCGATGCCAATTCGAAGTATGACGTGTTTGGCAACATGTCGCGGGCGATCTCGCCCAACGGCCTGCTGAGTCCGCACGTCAATCCCGCGCTGGTGGCCGAGCCACTGCAAGGTGCCAAAACCTATGCCCGCGTCCGCCACGCGCTATCGGGCAATGTCTATGAACGGCTAAGCGAGGACCGGGTACGGGTGACCGCCCGCGATGGCCGGAGCGGGATTTTCGATCACCAGGCCCATCACCTCGAAGGCGAGTTGGACCATGCCGATATCCAGCTATGCGACTGGGTCGGCGGGCGGCTACCCGATGGCTGGGAGGAAGAACCCGATCCCACCACCAGCGGCCCGATCCCCGAACGCCGCAAGGCCATGGCCCAGGCCGCGCGCGAGAAATGGCGCGAAGTACTGGGTGACGAGGTTGATCAGGTCAGCGATGCCGAATTCGTCGACACGATCTATTACAACCTGTTTCCCAACATCAGCCCGTGGGGTTGCTTCAACCCGATATTCTACCGGTTCCGCCCGCACGGCGACAACCCGGAGGAGTGCATCCACGAGATCATGTTCATGCTGCCCGTCGCCAAGGGTGAGCCGCGCCCGGCCCCGGCGAAGGTCCACTGGCTCGACTTCGACGATGACTATTGCGACGCGCCCGAGCTTGGCATGTTGGCCAAGGTCTTCAACCAGGACGTGGTCAACCTGCCGCACGTCCAGAAAGGCATGAAGTCGATCAAGTCGCAGGAAATCGTCTTTGCCAACTATGGTGAGACCAAGATCCGGCACTTTCACCAGCGATTGAAGGCATTCTTGGG
This sequence comes from Novosphingobium ginsenosidimutans, assembly GCF_007954425.1. Classification (NCBI taxonomy): domain Bacteria; kingdom Pseudomonadati; phylum Pseudomonadota; class Alphaproteobacteria; order Sphingomonadales; family Sphingomonadaceae; genus Novosphingobium; species Novosphingobium ginsenosidimutans. Next base: position 2,040,096 of record NZ_CP042345.1, read on the forward strand.
ATCATAGCCGCTCGCGCGCCTGCCGGACCAGGTGTTCCGGCGGGCGCGGCGGATCAAAGTCGGTCCGGCGCCAGATCGGGTCGACCGGCTCTTCGGGATTGGGCAGGGCGAACTTCAGGTAGCCGAAATAGGTGGCGATCTGGCGCTCAGCATTGTCGAGGATCGCGGTGCGGCCGTGCATGAAGCGGGTGTTGTCCAGCATCAGTACATCACCTTGCCGCCACTTCACGGCGAGGGTCAGAGTGTCGCCGATCTGCCGGATCGTCTCCAGCCATTCGTCAGGCACCGGCGTGAAATCATCGAACAGCGGAAAGCCCTGGCGCTTGTTGTTGAAACGGGCGAACAGCAGGAAATTGCCGAAAGCAAGCTCATCGGCAAACATCGGCTTGTGCAGCGCGGGCCGCGAAAACAGGCGGGCGATCCGGCCATCGTGCAGCCGCATGAACTGATAGGGGCAGCCTTCTGGGGGATTGCGCAGCTGGTCGTCATTCGGCTCGGCCGTCCCCAGCCAGTATTCGAGCAGGGTGGGCCAGGTGGACATCGGATAGACCAGCCGCCGTCCTTCCAGACCGCGCCGGATCTCTTCGGGCAGGGCCTTTACCAGGGCAACGCCGTCACACAGCGTTGTCCGGCCACCTTCGGTTGGCGCGGAAAGACAGCCGAACATGGCAAGATCCGGCTTCCACGGTTCGCGCGACAGTTCGGGGTGCAGCGAAAAGGCGTTGGTGCCGCCATCAACCGCGTAGATTGCCTTGCCGGGATCGAGCAGTTCGCGCCCCGGGCTCTCGTTCACGACCGAGGTGCTGCACATCCTGCGCGCCAGGCCATGGAACTGATCGAGCGTTGCGCCGAACCCGCTAAACAGCAGCGCGCCGTGCGCTTTGTAGTGCGCAATGATCGCTTCCTCATCGACCTCCAACAGACTGGTCTCGCCTGTGGGTTCGATGATTGTCAGTGGGCGGCCGGGCGCGGGCGGGAGAATTCTGGCCATTGCATGGCGGCGATAGCGCAAGCGGCAGGGCCGCGCTATAGCCCGCGCCATGTCGCCTTCCATCGATCAATTGCGTGCTTCGCCGGACTTCTATCTCCACTCGATCGAAGGCGATGAGGCGATCATCGTGCCGATGGATCAGGCGGCCTACCAGCGCTCAATCTTTCTGGACCGCCGGATCTCTCCAGCTGGCGAGGGTGGGTTCCGGGTACCCTTTGCGGCCTTTGGGCCCGCTGCAGCCAATCCGCCGCAGCTCGGCTGGATTTTCCACGTAGCACACTGCGGGTCGACCCTGTTGGCGCGGGCCCTTGATGAACTGGCAGCGGGACGCAACCTGGTGCTGCGTGAGCCGCTGGCGCTGCGACAGTTGAGCTTTACCCGTGACGAGAGCAAACTATCGATCGTGCTCGCATCGCTGGCGCGGCGTTACCCGGGTGGCGGGCCCACGCTGATCAAAGCCAATGTCCCGGTGAACTTCATCCTGCCGAACATCGTCGCACGTGATGCGGCAGCACCCGTGATCCTGCTGATGCTGGACTTGCCGGACTATCTGCTCGCAATCCTGCGCAGCGATCAGCATCGACTGTGGTTGCGCAATATTGTCAGCCAATTTGCCGGCGAACTTGGTCTAGCCGGAAGCATAAGCGATGCACAGGCTGCAGCCGCGCTGTGGCTGGGGCAGATGCGCCGCTTTGCTTTTGCGGCGGAGCAGATGCCGAATGCGCGAACGCTTGATGCCGAACGGTTCTTCGGTGATCCAGCCGCTAGCCTGACGGCCGCAGCCAAGCTGCTGGGCGTGAGTGCACCGGCGGCGGCTGTGGCCGCGCTGGTCGCTGGACCGCTGTTCTCGACCTATTCCAAGCGTCCTGAAGTGGCATTCGACAACGCCGCGCGGCTTGAGCGGCGCGACCAGCTTTCGCGTGCGCTTGCTGGCGACATTGACGAGGCGCAGGAGTGGGTTGCCAAAGCTGCGCCCGACGCCGGGGCGCTGCAACAGGCTCTGACCAAGGCGGCGCTGGTTTAGCCCGGCACCTGTCGATTGCGCCAGGTGGCGCCGCCAATGCTTGCCGCGGCCACCGCTCTCTGAGATTATCCTTCATAAGGCGGACCGCACGCGAGTCCGCCAGTAAACGAGAGGATGCGGCAGTGGCGCACTATGACTTGATCATTCGCGGTGGGACGATCCACGACGGAACCGGCGCGGCGCCCATAGTTGGCGACGTCGCAGTGAAGGACGGCCGGATCGTCGCCGTCGGCCGGGTAGAGGGCGATGCCGCCGAAGTAATCGACGCGGCAGGCAAGATCGTCACCCCTGGCTTTGTTGACGTCCATACTCATTTCGATGGCCAGGTGACCTGGGAGAACCGCCTTTCGCCTTCGTCCGGCCACGGTGTGACTACGGCCGTCATGGGCAATTGCGGGGTCGGTTTCGCCCCATGCCGCCCGGATCAACGCGACACGCTGGTAAAGCTGATGGAGGGGATCGAGGACATACCCGAAGTGGTGATGGTTGAAGGCCTGCCGTGGAACTGGGAGACCTTTCCCGAATACCTCAACGCGCTGGAAGAGCGGCAGCTTGACATCGATATTGCTGCGCAGATCCCGCATTCGGCGCTCCGGGTCTATGTGATGGGGGAGCGCGCGGCGCGCAAGGAAGCGCCAACGGCTAAGGACTTGGCGGAAATGCGTCGGTTGGTGGCCGAGGGCATCGCGGCAGGCGGCTTTGGCGTAACCACTTCGCGCAACGTCATGCACCGTACCCGCGCCGGGGACCTCGCGCCCAGCCTCTATTCCGACGTTGACGAACTCTGCGCGCTGGCCGCCGGTCTCAACGATGCCGATGGCGGGGTGTTCCAGATCATTCCGGCCCCGGCCGAGCCAGCTGAGGTCGAGTTTCCGATCCTGCGGCAAGTTGCCGAAACCTCGGGCCGCCCGGTATCTTTCACCTTGCTTGATGTGCCCAATCAGCCGGGCGAGGGCTGGCGCTATCACCTGGCTGGACTGGAGCAGGCCGCGGCCGACGGCCTCAAGATGCGCGGTCAGGTCGCGCCGAGGCCGGTGGGCATGTTCTTCGGGCTGGACCTGTCGCTGCACCACTTCAGCAGCCACCCCAGCTACAAGGCGATCGCGCACCTGCCGCTGGCCGAGCGGGTGGCCATCATGCGCGATCCTGCGTTCAAGGCGAAGCTGCTGGCCGAAAGCCCGGAGGATACCAACCCCACCACATTGATGCTGATTGGCACCTTCCGCGGTACTTACCAATGGGACGACCAGCCGAATTATGAGCCGAGCCGCGAAGACCGGGTCGATGCTCGCGCCCAGGCAGCTGGGCTCTCGCTGGACGAATATGCCTATGAGGCGCTGCTGGGGGACGATGGGCGGACCGTGTTTTACCTCCCCGCCGCCAACTACACCGGTGGCAACCTGAAGCCGGTCCGCGAGATGCTGGGCAGCCCGCACACGGTCATGGCTCTGGCTGATGGCGGCGCACATTATGGGCTGATCTGCGATGCCAGCTTCCCCACCTTCTACCTCCAGCGCTGGGCCCGCGATGCCGCGCCGGACGAGCGGATCGACCTGCCAGAGGCGATCGCGGAGCTGACCAGCCGCGCGGCAAGCCTCATCGGCCTCACCGACCGCGGACGGATCGCACCAGGTCTCAAGGCCGATCTCAACGTCATCGACCTGGATGGCCTGAAGCTGCACGTGCCGACTATCGAGTATGACCTACCGGCCGGCGGCAAGCGAATGCACCAGAAGGCCGACGGGATCGTCGCTACGGTCGTTTCGGGTCAGGTGACATACCGCAACGGGCAACATACCGGTGCACTGCCAGGGCGGCTGGTGCGGCGGGGAGAGCTAGTTGCCGCCTAGGCCACCTGGCCCCCCGCGTGGCATTAGATTGACTCGGCCTATGAGTCCTGCAAGCCTCTGATCTTGGGGAGGTGGCGGCATGGCTTACTGGCGATCCACGATCACGCATCTGGCTTTGTTGCTTGGCGTGCTTGTAGCGGCACCCGCGTCAGGCCAGGCAACTGTCCAGCCCAAGATCGTGATCCAGACCTTGCCGGGGTCGATCGACGTGGCTGCCTGGACACCCGACGAGCGCTATCTCCTGACCGCATCGGGTGTAACGCGCGAGTTCATGATCTGGGACGTCAGCCGGCGGCTGATTATTGACCGGTTGCGCCTGCCCGGAACTGTCAACGCCATAGGCGCCGACATGATGCGGCTAACCACCATGACTGTTTCTGCCGATGGCCGAACGGCCGTGATCGGCGGCCTGGTGGCCGATACGGAAGCGGAAAGCCGTGTAGCTGGCCGGGTTTACCGGATCGACTTGGCGACCCGAGCCATCACGACCGAGCGGGTAGCGGCACCGGCCGGCGCGAAGCTGGAGGATGTGCAAAGCTGGTTCATGGCAATCGGCGTGCTGGCTTCGCAAGAGGCGTCGCCCGAGATGTCGATCGAACAGGCAACAGCCCTGTTACCGCAGCTGCCGGTTTCGCCAAGTGGACGCTACACTTTGCGACGGACCGACAAGGGCTTTGAATTTGTTGAACAAGGGCAGGGGCTGCCCTTTGCATCCACCGCCATGCCAGCCGACGTGGCATCTGCTGCCCTTGCACCCGACGGCCGCCGCATCGCCTTCATCCGCACGGCCGAAGACCAGGTCAACACCACCATTGAGATCTTCGATACCCTGACCGCGCGGTATGGCGCACCCGTCACGCTTGAGGGCGATTACCAATCGGTCGTATGGCTGAACGAGCGCGAGTTTCTGGCGCACGGGAACGAAGCCTATCTTACGGAGAGTGACGACGAGGATGCCAAAACCCCGCTGCCGCCACTTGCGATCGTTGATGGCACCACCGGGCAACTGACCAAGACCATCGAGGCGCGGTGTTTCCCGGTGAGTCTTGGACAGGGCGTGTTTGTCGGGGCGGGGATCGGCAATTGCCGAGCGCCGCTAAGCCGGGACCGGGCGCTATCCGTGTTCGATCCTGTGGCAAATAAATGGGAAGCAATCCCGGACCTTGGGCTCAAAGCTGACGACACGATCACCGTTATAACGGCCCATCAACCAAGCGGGCGAGTGGCCTTTGCTGTGGCGCATGCCGATACTTCTGGCACGATCTATGCGGTCGATACGGGCGACGGAAACCTGGACATTGGCCGCGCCGTTGATCGCGGCACGATTGTTACCCAGCTCAGCTTCACCAACGATGGGCAGAAACTGTTCATCGGCAGCAATGGTGTTGTGACCGAATGGGATCTGGCCAAGGACAGTCTCCGCCAGCTGGCCGGGGCGGCCCTGATGCCCAGCTTCTTTGCCAGCGATGGCCGCAACCTGCTGCTCGCCGGTCCACTGCAGGACGGGGTTGGCCGGGTCGATCTGGCCGGCAACCAGGCGCTGCCGCCGCTCGAACTAAGCTATGCCATGTCGGGCGGCTTCCTGCCCAACCGACCGATCTTCTGGGCAGCCTCGGGCTTGGGGTCGCTCAAGCTGTGGGACACGCGCGACTGGTCGCCGCTCCTTACCACCTACCTGTTCAGCGGCTCGAAGTTTGTCGCCGTTACCGCTGACGGGCGATACGACACCAACCTTGGGCCAGATGCCGACCAGTTCCGCTGGATCGTGTCCGATGCGCCATTTCAGTCGCTCCCCGCCCAAACCTTCATGCGGGACTATTTCGAACCGCGGCTGACGCAGAGGCTGACTGATTGTACCACGGCACGTAACTGCGATCAGGTGCTGAAGCCAATTCCGTCGATCGCTTCGCTGAATCGGGCTCTGCCCGTGACCCGGATCACCGGGGTCCAGCCCGGGGAAAAGCCCGGGACGGTGGAGGTGCGGTTCGAGCTTCGCGAAGGCACCGCCAATGGGAAGCGGTCGGGGATCTACAATCCCCGGCTGTTCCTGAACAACCGGTTCGCCTCGCATACTCCTGACGAGCCCTTCACCGAAACCGAAACGCTGGAGCAATGGCGCGAGCTGAATCGTATTCCCAGGCAGGGCGACGACGGTGTCTATCGCTACATCTTCGTTGAACCGATCCCCACCGGCGGCGCGGACCGGCTGACGTTTTCGGCATATGCCTTCAACGAGGACCGCGTGAAGGGCGATACGGCCACATTTACTTATATCCGTCCGCCGATTCCCAAGCGCAAACCGCGCGCCTTCGTGCTGACTATCGGCGTCGATGCTTATGACGAGCCGCGGCTGGAGCTGAACTATGCGGTCGCCGATGCACGCTTGATTGCCGATCGGCTGGCCGCAATCGCAGGGTACGAGATGCGCCATGCCATGTTGGCCGGGGCAAAGCGCCCAGATGGCTCGCGCCAGCAGGTGACACGCGAGATCATCAATTCCGCGCTTGGGATACTGGCCGGGATGGAGCCCGGGCCGGCGATTCAGGAGCTTGCGCAGGCTGGAATTGATGCATCAGCGCTCGACAATGCGACACCTGATGACATCGTGATCGTGTCCTTCTCGGGTCACGGCTGGGCCGATCCCAGGGGTAATTTCTACCTCGTGCCGTCGGACGGGAAATGGGCAGATGGCGAAGGAACGCCCGATAAATCCAGCCTGGTCTCGGCCGCTACGCTGACTATGTGGTTGCGGGCGATCAAGGCGGGCGAAATCGCCTTCATCATCGACGCCTGCCACTCTGGCGCCAGCGTCGACTCCGGCACGTTCAAGCCTGGGCCAATGGGAGACTCCGGCCTGGGGCAGCTCGCCTTTGACAAGGGAATCCGCATCCTGGCGGCAACGCAGGCTAAGGACGTTGCGCTAGAGAACGCGCAGCTCGGACAGGGATTGCTGACTGCGGCGCTTGGCAAGGGGCTGACGCCGCAAGGCGGGCCGGCCGATCTCAACAGCGATCGCCGGATCACACTGGATGAATGGCTCCGCTATGCCGTGCAGGAGCTACCCCGGCTGGCCAAAGGCGCGGGTGTCGCGCGCGGCTTTACCATCACCCAGCGCCCGACGGCAGCGGCGGCGAAATCGGCCGTGCAAGAGCCCGCGCTGTTCGACTTCACCAATTCGGTCAGTCCGGTCATCCTGCGGGGAACGCCATGAAGCGACTTATCCTTGCAGCGCTGCTTGCAGCAGTAGCCGCACCGGCTAACGCCGAGATACGGGCGGTTTTCGTCGGGATCGACAAATACCGGTTCTCGCGCGCCAACCCCGAAACGCCGGAAGCCAACTTCCGCGATCTGAGCGGTGCTGTGCGCGATGTCGGCACGATCAAGGATGCACTCCGCCGCGCCTACGCACTCGATCTGGATCGCGAGCTGCCGGGGCAATGCGAATCCGCCAACCAGGTTTCGATCACACTAACCGACTATTGCGCGACCAAGGCCGCGATCCTGCAGGCTTGGAACCGCCAAATCGATGCCTCGCGCCCGGGCGATACCGTGATCTTGTATTACGCCGGACACGGCTCCCGCTTTATCGAGGCTACCGGCTCCGAGCAGGCCAGCGGATTCAATTCCACCATCATGGCTACCGATGCTCGCGAACCCGGAGCACTGGCCCCCGCCGACATCCTTGATCGCGAGATCCGCCCGATCATCGATCGCGCGACTGCGGCCGGGGTGCGGGTGGTGACGATTTTCGATTCCTGCAATTCCGGAACAGCGACCCGCAACCTTGATGCAGAGGCGCGCACTGCCCCGCCATTGTTGGTTGCGCGGGTGGAACCGAGCGCGCCGCCCGCCTCGACCGGCAACCTTGGTGCATACCGGGTCCACCTCGCCGCCGCCGAAGACGGGCAGGAGGCCTTCGAGACCGGTGGTGTCGGCAAGCGCGGTGGGGTCTTTACTGCAGCATTGGCCAAGGCGCTGGTATCGCAGCCCGGATCGAGCTTCGCCGATCTGGCGGTGGCGGCGCGCGAAGGCATGCTCGCGGCAGGGCAGACCCGTCAGACGCCGCATGCCGAAGGCGCGCTGCGGGCGACGCTAGGCGGCGACGAAGTCCGCGTGCCGATCTTCGATGCTGTGCGCGGGCGCGATGGCGTGAACATCATCGGCGGCAGCCTGACCGGCATTACGGCGGGCTCGACCTTTGTGCTCTATCCCAGCGTCAGCGCGGCGCTGCCGGGGACGACCCAGCCACTGGCTACCGGCATGGCCACTGTGGTCGAACCGGGTCGCACCCAGTTGCAACTCGACAATCCGGTCGACCTGCCCGGGCGCTTGGTGGCCCGCGAGCTGGTGCACCGTTTCGAAACCACTGTGCCGATTGCCGTCCGAGGCAGCGATCCGGCGCTCGACGCGGCGCTTGCCGGGATCGCCCATGCCCGGATTGCGCCGCGGCCGCAGATCGTGGTCGTCCCCGGACCGGAAGTGACCCAGCTGCTCTCGCCGCGCGGTACGGTGCTGGCCCGGTTACCGACCCCAAGCGATCCGGCCTTCGCCTTTCTGCTTGACCGCGCGCTCGGCAAGGTAGCCCGGGTAAATGCCCTGACCGCGCTGGCCGGCCGGCCGCAGTCTGGGCAAGCGGAACTCTGCATACAGAACATGCACCCGGACTATCAGCCTGAGGTGTGCCCTAAGGCACCCAATGGTGTGCGTCAGCTGGCCCTGAATCAACCAGCACTGATTGTTGGGAAGAACAGCGCTGCCGAACAGCGCTATCTCTATGTCCTTGGGATTGATCCCGAATTTGGCATCACGCTCCTGCTGCCGCCAAATGGCGCGCTCGACGATCCGATTGGAGCAGGGAACATCCTGGTCGTGCCGGAAGGACAGAACATCAGCCCTGATGCGCCGGGTTCGTACCGTTTCGTCACCCTTTCCACCAATGCCCGCATTCCGGCGCAGGCGCTTGAACAGACCGGCCTGGCGACGGTGGACCGGGAGGTCTGTCTGACCCGGTTGAGCCGTCAGGCCTGCGCGGATGCCGCGCGCGCGCGCGATCCTGCCCTGGTCTGGGTCAGCGCCTGGGCGGCAACTCTCACTCTGGCGGAGGTCAAATGAGATATATCCTACCCGCGCTCGCGCTTGGTCTGGCCGGATCGGCCATTGCCCAAGAGGCTCCTCCATCTCCTCCGCCTGATCAGCCGGAAGCAACCGAAGCCACAGCCGAAGCCGATGATGGCGGCCGGATCGTTGGCGGGACTCCCGCACTGCCTGGCACCGTGCCCTGGCAGGTCGAGATCGTGACCACGAATGCGATCACCCCGACCGAGCTGGAAGAGGACCGCGCGCTGGGAATCAAGCGACAGCTTTGGGAAACCCAGCACCTGTGTGGCGGCGCGTTGATCGAGCCGGGCTGGGTGCTCACTGCAGCGCATTGCTTTGTTGACAAGAACGACGGCTTGCGCGCCCTCAATGAACGCGCCGTAAACCTTGGCGGCCAGGACCTGCGTTTTACCACTCCGATGCGGATCGAGCGGGTGGCCGTGTTCGGCAGCTATAGCCGCAAAGGCAGCAAGAAGAACGACGTGGCGCTGGTCAAGATCGAACAGATCCCCGGCCGAACCAATGCTGCGATTGCCGCCCGCGCCCAGCCGATCCGGTTGCTTGGCTCCAAGGCTGGCGATCGCCCGCTGGCCTTGCAGGACAAGGTCACGGTGACCGGCTGGGGCATTACCGGGGCGCATGAGGATGGCGACGTCCGGGACCTCGCCAAACGGCCCCTGCGCGCTTCGCCCGAGCTGTTGGAGGTTGGGCTGCAGGTGAAACCGCAGGCCGATTGCCGCGAGAAGGTGGCCGGTGCCGCGTCACGCGGTGGGCTGGGCAGCGGCGTGATCTGCGCCGGGGCCGGGGCCAACGAAAGCAAGGACAGTTGCTCTGGCGACAGCGGCGGCCCGATGACGCGAATGCAGGGGCGCGAACGCGTTTTGGTCGGTTTGGTATCGTGGGGCGTCGGCTGCGGCATCAAAGGCCGCCCGGGCCTTTACGCCAATGTTACTGAACCGGCGATCCAGAAATGGATCGAGCGCGCAAAGAAAAACGCGCCACCCGGCAAGGTGGCGCGCGTCAAATAAGGTTCAGCGTTCGGTCGTGCTGCGATCGGTATTGGCCCGATCGGTGTTCGCACGGTCGGTATTTGCACGATCAGTGTTGGCCCGATCAGTATTCGCCCGATCAGCGCCATCGCCAGCCTTGGCCTCGTCGGTCGCCGTTGCCGCTGCATCGTCAGCAACTGTGCCCGTGGCTGCTTCGGTGGCGGCTGCTTCAGTAGACGCGGCTTCGGTGGCCGGTTCGGCTGGGGGCGCTTCGGCCTTCTGGCAGGCAGTCAGGCCCAGCAGAGCCACAGCCGCAGCGATGGTGAGTTTGCGCATTGTAATGTCCCCTCGGTTGCAGTGCGCAAAACTACGCATAGCCTAGCGTCTTAAGCAATCGCAAAAATTCGGGCATCTGGCGCAGCGGATCCAGGAATGGATCGTTGCGGATGAAGATCAGGCCGGCATCGTTCTGGGCCCGCGCTCGCTCCAGCGTGGCAAGCGCCTCGGCGGGTTTGTTCCACTGGGCCAGGACCTGAGCCTGCTGGTAAAGCGCAATATCGCCCAAATCGCTGACCAGGCGGCTATACAGCCGCTCCGCATCGGCCTGGCGGCCTTGCCGCAGGGCAACCACGGCCTGGCCGGGCAGGCCGACCACAAGCGATGGTTCGCGTTCAAATGCAGCCCGGGCTTCGTCCAGTCGGTTCAGGAACAGCAGGCAGGAACCCTTGACCGAATTGGCCGTGCCCATCCTAGGGTTCAGTTCCAGCGCCCGGTCGAGCGGGGCAAGCGCATCAGCATAGCGCCGCGCGGCATAAGCGACCTGGCCCTGTTGACGGTACGTGCGGGGATTGAGCCGGTCGAGCATTATGGCCCGATCCATCGCGCTGGCGGCTTCGTCAAAGCGGCCAGTACGGGCACAGAACAGTGCAAATCGGGTCAGCACGTCGGCATCGCCGGCGCCCAGCGCATAGGACTGGTCATAGGGTGCACGTGCAGCCTTCCAGTCCAGCAAGCCGCTGTGCAGCACGAAACCCAGCGCGGAAAAAGCCAGGGCCAGCTTCGGAGCCAGCTCGGTCGCACGCCGCGCCGCCGTGGTGGCTTCCTTGAACAGCGCCGGGCGCTGTGCGGCCGGGACATACTGGTTGGCGATTACCGCCAATGCCAGCGCCCGGTAGGCGTGGGCCGCGCCATACTTCGCATCGCGGGCAATTGCAGCTTCGAACTGTCCCAGTGCGGCACGATCAGTGGCTTCGTTGGCTGCCTGATCGAACAGGTCCTTGCCGCGCAGGAAGGAATCATAGGCGGCCACATCGGTAGTCCCGCCTAGTTCGGCCGACCTGCGCCTGCCCGGATTGGCCACCCGCGCAGTCAGCGCGGCGGCGACGGTTTCGGCAATCTCGTCCTGGACGGCGAAGACATTGGTCAACGGCCGCTCAAAGCTCTGGCTCCATTGGCTGAAGCCGGTGCGGCCATCGATCAGTTCGGCGGCGATGCGGACCGAATCCGCAGACTTTCGGACATTGCCGTCGAGCAGATAGGTGACGCCCAGCTTCCGCGACATCGTCTTGGCGTCTTCGGTCCGCTCACGGAACTGGTTGGACGAGGCTTGCGCGGCCACTTGCAGCAGGGAATTGCGGGCCAACTCGGCGCGCACTTCAGCGGCCAGACCATCGGAAAAATAGGTCTGTTCAGGATCGCCACTCATATTGGTAAAGGGTAGCACCGCGACGCTGTTCGCTTCCGCGCTGGAGCCCCCGATCAGTCCGCTCCACCAGGCAGCCCCCGCTCCGGCCAGTACCAGTCCGCCGCCGCCAACCAGCACCATGCGGCGGTCGACCTGTCGCGGTTTGGCCTCTGGCGTCGGTGGAGGCGCATCGTGGAGTGCGGCGACCGCCCGGATGATCCGCTCGCTTTCGGCCCGCAGTCGGCCCTTGGAAATGTCGATGAATTGGAACTGGCGAAAACCAAGGGGCGGCTCGGTTCCATCAAGCGAGAGCGGCACCAGCACACCCCGGTCGCGGCCGCTGGTCGCCTCATCGTGAACCCAGTGCGATTCTGCTGATGTCTGGGACCAAAGCACCACCACGGCCCGGGCCGTTTCAAGCGCCGTTGCGGTGGTGCGGGAGAACCGCTCTCCACCTCCGATCAGGCCATCCCACCAGACGGCAAACCCGGCTTGCTCCAGCAACTCGATAACCGGTAGCGCGCGTTTTTGGTCGGCACGCGAGTAGCTGACGAAAACGGTGCTCGGTTTGCCCCCCGCCCCGGTTGCCTGGCCTGATGTCATGGGGGGAGACTATACGCCGCCCCCCATAGCAACAAGGGTTTTCCCGTGCCGGAACGGTTAGCCGATGCCGTCGCGCGGGCTGGCGGCGTTGTGACCGCCGGCCTTGTAGAGCAAGTCTTGCAGAGCCTGGTCGGCCAGCTCGTCCTCAACGGTGACCACAACCGCGCCATCCTTCATCCGGCCGCTATAGTAATGGGCGTCCTCGTCGCTGATCCCGTGCTTGGTCAGGGTCTCGTTAAGCGTTCCGCCGATCGCGCCAATTGCCGCACCGATGCCCATTGCTTCAGGCACGGCTGAGGCGGCAATCGCGCCGGCGGCGGCCAGCGGGCCTACCCCCGGAATAGCCAAGGCTGCAACGCCCAGGCCCGCTCCCAGAGCGCCACCGCCCAGGATGCCGCGCAGGACATTGCGGTGTTCCTCGTCGGTGACGTCGCCATCAGCGTTGGTGGTAGTAGTCGTGCCGCCGTGGTGCGCAATTACGGAAAGGCGGGCGTCGTCAACGCCGAGGCGGCGCAGTTCGCTGACGGCGCGCTCGGCTTCGGCGTGGCTATCGAAAATGGCGGATGCGGGCATGTGTGCTCTCCTGGTTGAAGCAGGAGCAGCCAACCTGGATCTGCAGGCGCGGTTCCGTCAGGCGGGAGCGACCGTGGCGGTATTGCGGCGGATGAAGAATAGCCAGTTTGGCTTCTTGATGTTTGCCTTGTAGCTCTGGCGGAACGAGACCGAGACATTGTGCCCGAACCAGTCAGCGAGGACATAGGGCACGGCAACCGGGCGCACTCCGAACGGGTCCATCTCGCCAGCGGCAAGTGGGCTCTGCTCTTCGCTGTATTCGATCACGACCACCCCGCCGGGTCGGACCTGATCAAGCCAGGCCTCAAGCGCCACCTTGGGCTGCCACGACTGGTCGAGCGAGTTCGAATAGACGAAATCGAACTGGCCCTGCCATTCGGGATTCACATCGTGAAAGTCCCATTCGACCGAGTTGGGAAAGTCCCGCGCGCTGGGGGAAATGTCGGTGCCGATAACCGCGAACCCGGCGTGCTGGTCATTGAGGTGGTTCTGTTCGAATCCGTTGCGCGTGCCATGGCAGATGCCTGTGATCGGGCCCGCACCCAACAGTTCGCGAAGCGACGCGGCGAGCAGGTCCATCGTCCCGGCATCGGCCCAGACCCGGCCAAGCTTGCGGTAATTGTGATAAATTTGGACCTCGCGGTAATCCTCGTAGGACCGGTATTCATGGAGGTAAAAGTCGACGAAGGCCTTCGACTTCAGCAGATCGACAAACAGGAAGCGCAGCGCCTCGTTGAACTTCTGGACGATCGAATCAGTGATCTGGCGCAGACGCATTCGCGGGTTGTCCTCGGGTTGCGGCCGAGGCCGGCTTACTGGTCGATATTGCGCCGGAAAGTTTCCGGCAGGAAGAGCAGCCCGATCACGACAGTCGCCGCGGCGACCACGATCGGGTACCATAGCCCGTAGTAGATATCGCCCGTCGCCGCTACCATGGCAAAGGCGGTGGTTGGCAGGAAGCCGCCGAACCAGCCATTGCCGATGTGATAGGGCAGGCTCATCGAGGTATAGCGGATCCGGCTGGGGAACAGCTCCACCAGCAGTGCTGCGATCGGGCCGTAGACCATAGTCACGAGCAAGACGAGGTAGGTCAGGATCATGACTACCCTGGGCTTGTCGATCCTCGCCGGATCAGCCTTGCCCGGATAGCCGGCCTGTTCAAGCGCCGGGCCGATCTTGGCGATGTCTTCGGCGCCGGGGTGGATTACCAGCTCCTCAGCGCCTATCTTGACCACGGCCTGGGTTCCAGCGTCCGCCAGTTCGACGCTGGAATAGGGAATGCCGGCCTTGGCCAGCGCCGACTTGGCGATATCGCACCCGGTCTGGTCGAACTTCTGCTTGCCGACGGGATCGAACTGGAATGAGCAGGTCTCCGGCACGGCGCTAACCGTCACCGGTGCGCGCGCTTGGGCCTCTGTCAGCGCCGGGTTGGCGGCCTCGGACAGCGCATGGAACGCCGGAAAATAGGTCAGCGCGGCCAGTGCGCAGCCGACCAGAACAATGGGCTTGCGACCAATCCGGTCCGACAGCCAGCCAAAGAAGATAAAGAACGGCGTGCCGATCGCCAGCGCGATAGCGATCAGGATATTGGCCGTGGCACCATCAACCTTCAGCGTCTTTTCAAGGAAGAACAGCGCGTAGAACTGGCCGGTGTACCAGACCACCGCCTGGCCAGCGACGGCGCCCAGCAGCGCGATCAGCACCCATCTCCCGTTCCGCCACTGCCCGAAAGCCTCGGTCAGCGGAGCCTTGGAGGTGGTGCCTTCATCCTTCATCTTCTGGAAGACCGGGCTTTCCGCCAGCTGCATCCGGATCCACATCGAAACGGCCAGCAGCAGGATCGAGACCAGGAACGGCACCCGCCAGCCCCAGTCCTTGAACGCTTCTTCGCCCACCAGCATCCGGGTGCCGATCACCACCAGCAACGCCGCGAACAAGCCGAGCGTGGCCGTGGTCTGGATGAAGCTGGTATAGAGCCCGCGCTTCTCGTTGGGGGCATGTTCGGCCACATAGGTTGCCGCGCCGCCGTATTCGCCACCCAGCGCCAGCCCCTGGATCAGTCGCATCACGATCAGCAGCACCGGAGCGGCCACGCCGATCGCGGCATAGGACGGAAGCAGGCCAACCACGAATGTGGACAGACCCATCAGCCCCATGGTCACCAGGAAGGTATTCTTGCGCCCCACCAGATCGCCGATCCGCCCGAACACCAGCGCCCCGAACGGCCGCACGGCAAAGCCGGCGGCAAAGGCGGCCAAGGCGAAGATGAATCCGGTCGTTTCATTGACGCCCGAGAAGAACTGGGCGGAGATAACCGTCGCCAGCAGCCCATAGAGGTAGAAATCATACCATTCGAACACGGTGCCGAGCGACGAGGCGAGGATCACCTTGCGTTCGCTTTGGGTGGCGGCGTGGTGCTTGGGCAGGGCGGCTTCGCTCATGCGCTATTGCCCCCCGTCAACGCGGACCAGCGCGGCGGTGGTATAGGAACTATGCGGGCTGGCCAGCATCAGTGCGGCGGTGACGATTTCCTCCGGATAGCCCGGGCGGCCCATCGCGACAGGCTGCTTCACGCGCTTTTCCTCGGCCCAGGCTTCGGCGATGTCGGTCAGGAAGGGGCCGGGGGCGATCGTGTTGACCCGCACCTTGGGCGCATATTCGCGCGCCAGTGATACCGACATCTGATTTAGCGCGGCCTTAGCGCCGCCATAAGGCACCACTTGCGGCGCGGGCTGGAGCGAAGCGATCGAGCTGATGTTGATGATGCAGCCACCTTCGCCCTGGTTCATCCGGTGCGCGACCTGGCTGGCAAGCCGGAACGGCCCCTTGAAGTTGAGGTTCAGCACCGAATCGAACAGGCTTTCGGACATTTCGTGGCTGGGGCAGGCGGGTGACATCCCGGCATTGTTGACCAGAATGTCGATCCGCCCGAATTCGGCATAGACTGCCTCGACCAGGGCATCGCAATCGGCCCAGCGCCCCGCATGCATGGCAAAGGCCATGGCCCGGCGACCCAGCGCGCGGCATTCCTCCGCCACCTTTTCGCAGTTCTCCAGCTTGCGGCTGGCAATGATCACATCGGCGCCCCGCTGGGCAAAGGCCTTGACCATGTGGTAGCCTAGGCCCCGGCTGCCCCCGGTAACGAGCACGACCTTGCCGGTGAAATCGAACAGTGGATCCATCATCTGGCTTCTCTCTCCCTTGATCGGAAAGACTGCCCGGTTGTGGAGCGCCATGCAACCGGGCTGGCAAATGGCGATAGGCAGGGGCAAAGATGATCTTCGTTGCTAGGGCCCAGGGGCTCTGACAGGGGAGCCGGCATGACCAAGTCCCTGACTCACCTCGATCGGCTGGAGGCCGAGGCGATCCACATCATGCGCGAAGTGGTGGCCGAGGCCGAGCGGCCGGTAATGCTCTATTCGATCGGCAAGGACTCCGCGGTGATGCTGCATCTCGCGAAGAAGGCCTTCTATCCCGCGCCGCCGCCGTTCCCGCTGCTGCACGTCGACACTACCTGGAAGTTCCGCGACATGTACGGCCTGCGCCAGAAGGCGGCGGATGAAGCGGGCATGGAACTGCATGTCTGGCAGAACCCGGAAGCCAGGGAGCGCGGGATCAACCCGTTCGACCACGGTCCGCTTCATACTGACATGTGGAAGACCGAAGGGCTGAAGCAGGCGCTGGACCACTATGGTTTCGACGCGGCTTTTGGCGGCGCGCGGCGCGATGAGGAAAAGAGCCGGGCCAAGGAACGGATCTTCTCGTTCCGCACGGCCAGCCATGCCTGGGACCCTAAGAACCAGCGGCCCGAGCTGTGGAACCTCTACAACGCGCGCAAGCACAAGGGGGAGAGCATCCGGGTCTTCCCGATCTCCAACTGGACTGAGCTCGATATCTGGCAATACATCCAGCAGGAGGGGATAGAGATCGTCCCGCTCTATTTCGCCGCGCCGCGCCCGACCTATGAATGGGATGGGCAGCTGTTCATGGCCGATGACCTTGAGCGGCTTGAACGGGTGCTCGGCCGCAAGCTGCCCACCACCGAACGCTCGATCCGCTTCCGCACGCTTGGCTGCTTCCCGCTGACCGGCGCGGTGGAGAGCGAGGCGGCGACCCTGAGCGACGTAATCCGCGAAACGCTGCTGACCACCACGTCCGAACGGCAGGGCCGGGTGATCGACAAGGACGGCGGTGACGCCTCGATGGAGAAGAAGAAGCAGGAGGGGTACTTCTGATGACCCGTCCTGCCTACACCCCCGAAGCCGCAATTGCCGAGGATATCGAGGGCTACCTCGCCAGCCACCGCGACAAGGAGCTGCTGCGCTTCATCACCTGCGGCTCGGTTGATGACGGTAAGTCCACGCTGATCGGACGGCTGCTTTACGACAGCAAGATGATCTTCGACGATCAGCTTTCCGCGCTTGAAGCGGATTCGAAGCGGGTCGGCACGCAAGGGCAGGAGATCGATTTTGCCCTCCTCGTCGATGGCCTGGCCGCCGAGCGTGAGCAGGGCATTACGATCGACGTGGCCTACCGCTTCTTCACGACCGAAAAGCGCAAGTTCATCGTCGCCGACTGTCCGGGGCACGAACAGTACACCCGCAACATGGTCACCGGCGCGAGCACCGCCGACCTTGCCGTGATCCTGATCGATGCGCGCAAAGGCGTGCTGGTCCAGACCCGGCGGCATTCGTACCTGTGCAAGCTGCTGGGCATCCGCCACTTCGTGCTGGCAGTGAACAAGATGGACCTGGTCGATTACAGCCAGGACCGGTTCGACGAGATCGTGGCTGACTATCAGCGCTTCGCCGCTTCGATCGGCATCGATCATTTTGCGGCGATCCCGATCTCCGGATTCAAGGGCGACAATATCACGGCCCTGTCGGCGAATACGCCTTGGTTCAAGGGACCCGTGCTGATCGATCAGCTCGAAACCGTGTCACTTGACCGTGCGGCTGAGCAGGCTGCGCCGCTGCGGCTGCCGGTGCAGTGGGTCAATCGGCCCAACCTCGATTTCCGGGGCTTTGCCGGCCAGATCGCCAGCGGCACAGTGCGGCCGGGCGATGCGGTGCGGGTGCTGCCCTCGGGCCGGACGACTACGGTCAGCCGGGTCGTGACCCTTGGCGGGGACCTAGACCAGGCAGTCGCTGGCGAATCCGTTACCTTAACTTTCGCCGACGAGATCGACTGTTCGCGCGGCGATGTGATCGCGGCAGCCGATGCGCCGCCCGAAGTGGCCGACCAGTTCGAGGCGACGCTGGTCTGGATGGATGACCAGGCCTTAATCCCCGGCCGCGGCTATTGGCTCAAGCTTGGGACGCAGACTGTCTCTACGACGGTGCAGCAGCCAAAATATACGATCAACGTCAATACGTTGGAGCACCTTGCGGCCAAGACGCTTGAACTCAACGGCATCGGCGTGGCCGAACTGGCGACGGACAAGCCGATCGTGTTCGAAGCCTATGTCCAGTCCAAGGCGCTGGGCGGCTTCATCCTGATCGACAAGCTGACCAACCGCACGGTTGCGGCCGGCATGCTGAATTTCAGCTTGCGCCGCGCCCAGAATGTTCACTGGCAGCCGACCGACATTACGCGTGAGGATCACGCCGCGCTGAAGAACCAGAAGCCGCGCGTGCTGTGGTTCACCGGGCTGTCGGGATCGGGCAAGAGCACGATCGCCAATGCGGTCGAGAAGCGCTTGAACCTGATGAACCGCCACACCTTCCTGCTTGATGGCGACAATGTTCGTCATGGCCTCAACAAGGACCTGGGCTTTACCGAGGCGGACCGGATCGAGAACATCCGCCGCGTCGGCGAAGTGGCCAAGCTGATGGCCGATGCTGGACTGATCGTGCTGACTGCCTTCATCAGCCCGTTCCGCGCCGAACGCGACATGGTCCGCGCCATGCTGCCTGAGGGTGAGTTCATCGAGATCTTCGTCGACACGCCGCTCGAAGTGGCGGAGGCCCGCGACGTGAAGGGGCTCTACAAGAAGGCCCGCAGCGGCGCGCTCAAGAACTTCACCGGGGTCGACAGCCCCTATGAGCCGCCTGAGCATCCGGAGATCCGCGTGAACACGGTCGAGATGACAGTTGATGAAGCCGCGGATGCGATCATCCGCGCGATCCTGCCGCTCAAATGACCGACGCCGAACTCGCAACCGCGCTTGCCACGCAGGCCGGTGAATTGCTGATGGGGCTGGACCGGGCTGAACTGGGCTTCAAGATCGGGGCCGAAGGCGACCGGCTGGCCAATGCGCTGCTGGTCGAGGCGCTGCGGCGCGAGCGGCCGGATGATGGACTGCTGTCCGAAGAGGAAAAGGACAATCCGGAGCGACTTGCCAGGTCGCGCGTCTGGATCGTCGATCCGCTCGACGGCACCCGCGAATATGGCGAGAACCGCACTGACTGGGCGGTCCATGTCGCGCTGGCGGTCGATGGCGTGGCGACGGTCGGCGCAGTGGCGCTGCCGGGGCAGGGGGTGACCCTGTCGAGCGGCGCGCCGCTGCCGCTGCCACCGCTGCAGGACCCGCCGCGGATGTTGGTCAGCCGCACCCGCCCGCCACGCGAGGCGCTGGCCGTTGCCGAACTGCTGGGGGCGGAACTGGTGCCAATGGGCAGCGCCGGGGCCAAGGCCATGGCCGTGGTGTTGGGCCAGGCCGAAATCTATCTCCACAACGGCGGCCAGTACGAGTGGGACAATTGCGCGCCAGCCGCCGTGGCCCAGGCGCATGGTCTCCACGTCTCGCGGCTGGATGGCAGTCCGTTGGTCTATAACCAGGCCAACCCCTACCTGCCCGATCTGCTGATCTGCCGGCAGGAATGGGCCCAGCCGGTCTTTGAAGCGCTGGCGAAAATCTAGAGCAGCTGCCCGTCGTCGACCGTGAACGTGCTGCCGGTGACGTAGCGCGAGTGGTCCGAGCAGAGGTAGAGCAGCGGCACGTCCAGCGCCGGAATCTCGCACCAGCGGCGGCGGACGAAAGTGTTGAGCAGCAGTCCGCCCATATCGCTCTCCATCAGATCGCCGGTGATCTCGGTCGGGAAATAGCCGGGCTCGATCACGTTGACGTTGATCCCCTTGCGCGCCCATTCGCGCGCCATCAGCTTGCCCATCTGGGTCACCCCGGCCTTGGTCGCCGAATAGGGGGTAGAGCCGGGGAAAGCCTTCTTGGAAGTGATCGAGCCGATGATCACTACCCGGCCGTGTTCCTTTTCGGCGCTGCCCGCCGCGATCAGCCGCTTGGCCCCTTCGCGCACGGTCAGGAAGGGGCCGCGCAGGTTGGTGGCGACCACATTATCGAACGAATCCATGTCGACCTTCAGCGCGATCTGGTCATCCGCGACGCCCGCATTGGCGACGATCGTATCGACCGTGCCAAAGGCCGCTTCGGCAGCGTCATAGGCGGCGATAGTGGCGGCTTCGTCGGCGACGTCGAGCGATACGGCGAGGGCCTTGCCGCCCGCAGCCTTGATCTCGGCCTCCAGCGCGGCCAGCCGGTCTGCCCGGCGCGCGCCCATCACTACGGCCGCGCCAGCAGCTGCCAGCAGGCGCGAGAAATGTGCGCCAAAGCCCGAGGACGCGCCGGTCACCAGCGCTACGCGGCCGGTCAGATCGAACTGGGGGACAGAGGTCATGCGGCAAGCTCCTGAAGTTTGTGGTGCGATAGCCGCAGGAGATTGCCCTTGTCGATAATTGCGGGCATATGTCCACCGCTGGACAGAGATAATTGAGAGGACCGCCCTTGTCCGGGCTTGCTCCCGGTCAAACGGCGCTGCATCGGAGCGGACATGGAGAACATCCGGATCGACAGGGCAGGCGGCGTGACTACGGTCACCCTGGCGCGCCCGGCATCGCTCAATGCGATCACGCCCGACATGCATGATGAGCTGGAGGCGGCCTTCAACGCCTTTGCCGCCGATCCCGCGCAGGAGATCTGCGTGATCACGGGGGAGGGGCGGGGCTTTTGCGCCGGGTCCGACCTTAAGGCCGTCGCAGCGAGCGGGCACCGTTCCTACCCGGCGCATGGCTATGCCGGGCTGATCGAACGGTTCGATTGCCCCAAGCCGTTCATCGCGGCCGTCAACGGCGTGGCCATGGGCGGCGGGTTCGAGATTGCGCTGGCCTGCGATCTGATCATCGCTGCCGAGAGCGCCAGCTTTGCCTTGCCGGAGCCGCTCGTCGGCGCCGTGGCGCTGGGCGGCGGGCTGCACCGGCTGGCGCGGCAGATCGGGATGAAGCCGGCGATGGGCATGATCCTGACCGGTAAGCGTGCTTCGGCGGCGGAAGGCTTGGCGCTGGGCTTCGTCAACGAAGTCGTGCCCGATGCAGAGCTGCTGGATGTTACGCGCCGCTGGTGCGGTGAGATCCTCAAGTGCTCGCCGATGTCGGTCCGCGCTTCGAAGGAAACCGTGCTGCGCGGGCTTGAAGAGCCAAGCCTGGCCGCGGCCATGTCTGGCCAGGAACACTATCCCGCCTTTGCCGCCTGGCGCAGCAGCGACGATGCCCGCGAAGGCCCGCGCGCCTTTGCCGAAAAACGCCCGCCCCGTTGGCAGGGCCGAACCGGAGACCCGCAATGACAATCCTGACCTTCAAGGGCTTCGGCGGCGTCCGGCTTGAGGCCGAAGCGATCGGCGACGAGAATGATCCGACCATCCTGCTAGTCCACGGCGCCGGCCAGACCCGCAGCGAATGGAGCACCGTGGCCGAAGCCCTGGTCCAGGCGGGGCGCCGCGTCGTTTCGCTCGATCTGCGCGGCCATGGCGGCAGCGAGTGGCCGGAGAGCGGGCGCTATGACCTGGAATCCCATATCGAGGACCTGCGCGCTGTCCTCGCCCAGCTCGGCACGCGGCCGGTGGTCGTCACCTCAACCAGCAGCGGCTGGATCGCAACGGTCGCGCTTGCAACCGATGCGGCGAACCTCGCGGCCGGTCTGGTGCTGGTGGACATGCCAGCGCGGCGCGATCCGGGGTTGGCCAAGGCGATTGCGGAGCGGCTGGCGGCGCTGCGCGGGCATGACCAGAAGCTGTGGGATGAGCGGGTGCTTGGCCAGATCGACCTTGACGATCTGGAGAACCGCCTGGCCGAGGCCGCACCCAAGCTCAACCTGCCGACCCTGGTCGTGCGTGGCGGCCTGCCGTGGATGGAGCGCTCCCCCGCTAGCGCGGCCTTCGACGCGGCGCTGCCCAATGCCGAAAGCGTCGAGGTGGCCGATGCCGACCTGCTGGTCGTGACCGACCGGACCGAGGCGTTCCTCTCGCACCTGCTCGATTTCCTGGACCGCAAGCAACCGCGCGCCGCGCCGGAATTCCGCGCCGGATCGGATGCCCGCACCCTGCGCGATGCGATGGGCTGTTTTGCCACCGGCATCACTATCATCACCTCGCGCGACGGGGATGGCACGCCGATCGGCCTCACCGCCAACAGCTTCACCTCGCTTTCGCTCGATCCGCCGCTGCTGCTGGTCTGCGTGGCCAATACGGCCGGTTCGGCGCCCGTGCTGCGCGAGGCCGAGCACTTTGCGGTCAACATGCTGCAAGTCAGCCAGCAGGCCACCTCCAACCGCTTTGCCGGCAAGGGCGAGGACCGCTTCGCCGCCACTGCCTGGACCGAAGGCGAAACCGGCATGCCGCTGATCGACGGGGCGCTGGGCGCCTTCGAGTGCAAGCGCCATGCGATCCACGATGGCGGCGATCACTTCATCCTGGTTGGCGAAGTGGTCCGCGCCCAGTTCGAACCGCGCCGCGATCCTTTGCTGTACTTCCGCGGCAAGTACCGCCGCTTGCACTTCGCCTAGGGCCAGAGAAATTCGAGCGCGGTTTCACCGCATTTTTCGCCATCGGCACTGAAGCGGCGCTCAATGATCGTGCCATGCCCGGCAGCATCAACCAGAACGACGGTTGAGCAGCGCGTTCCGTAAGTTGCGTTGCGGATGAACACCGGGCTAAAGGGCGATGTTGGGCCTTCGCTGTCGACCTCGGGCGGGAGCTCGGTCTCGTCGGCCAGTGCGGCGAAAAGACCGGCAGGATCATCGCTCCCCGCTGTCAGCCAATCGCCCAGCGCACCAGTCAACCGCTGGGTTTTCTGCCAAGGCTGATCGAAGTGCCCGTTGGAAACCCCGTGCAGGCCCTGCGCAAGGGCCTGGGAGCCGGCTTGCGGCTGGTTGGTGACATGACTGGCCCCGCCCGGTCCTATCCGCAGCAAGTGGAACGGGTTCAGCCTTGCACCATCGGGATCCGGCCGGTCCAGCAGCCAGTCCACTACCAACCCGCCGCGCGAGGCCAGGCCTGGCTTGGGGTAACCCGGCAGCCGGAAGTTCGTAACCAGTGCAAGCCGCCCGGCCTCGTTCAGTCCGAGCCAGGTCCCGCCTGCCTCCAGATCGCGCCCGGCGATTACCCCATTGTCCCAGCGAGCCAGCGGCGCGGTTGGGCGCGCGTGAAACTCGTCGCGGTTGGCTGTCACGACCAACCGCCAACGCGGATGCGCGGCCCAGGAAAGAGCGGCGACGCACATGGTCAGTCGGCCTTGCCGTCCAGCTTTCGGCGGATCGCCTGACCGTCTTGGTCGAGCCGCGGCGGCGCACGGCGCTTGGTTTTGGGCATCGCGCCAAACCGGACCGGTTGGCCGATCTCGTGATAGGTACCTTCAGTGGGGTGCTCGCGCTGCCGGAACAGGCCAACCGCGTTAAGATGTTCGTCTGCCAGCACGCCGGCAATGTCGTTGACCGGCTGGGCTGGAATCTGCGCGGCATGACAGGCCTTGAGCAGATGGGCCGTGGTGAAATTCGGGGTCAGTTCGGCCATATGACGATAGAGTTCGGGCATGGCGGCAGCACGATTGGCCGGCCCTTCAAAGCGCGGGTCCATGATATAGTCTGGCTCACCCAGGATCGCGAAGATCACGTCCCAGGACTCATAGGTATAGGCGACGATCACGATATATCCGTCCGCGGTCCGGAACGGCTGGCGTTCCGGGTCGAGCTGGCGGGCATAGCCGGGCGGGCCGACCGGCGGATCGAAGGTCAGTCCGCCCAGATGCTCGTTCATCATGAAGCTGGCAAAGGATTCGAGCATTGGCACTTCAACCTTCTGCCCTTCGCCAGTCCGCTCGCGGTGGAACAATGCGGCCATTGTCGCATAAGCCGCGTGGAGGCCGGAGACCTTGTCGGCAATCAGCGATGGCATGAAGCGCGGCTGCGGATTGCCATCGACCAGTGGCAGCAAGCTGGTGACCCCGCCTGCCGCTTGGATCACATCGTCATAGGCCTGCAGATCAGCATAGGGGCCGTCCTGGCCAAAGCCGACGCAGTGAACATAGACGATGTCCGGCCGGATCGCCTTGACGGCCTCGTAGTCCAACCCAAGCCGCTCCAGCGCCTTGCCACGGACATTGGCGACAAACACGTCGGCATCGGCCAGCAGCGCCTTGATCACGGCATTGTCTTCCGGCTGCTTCAGGTCGAGCGTGATCGACTGCTTGCCGTGATTGAAGCCAAAGAAGATCGGCGCCATGCCTTTGGTCTTGGCGCTCTTTGCCGCCCAGCGCAGCACGTCGCCGCTGGGGGTTTCCACCTTGATCACCTCGGCCCCCAGATCGGCCAGGATCTGGGTGCAATAGGGGCCGAAGACCACGGTGGTCAGATCGACGACCTTGACGCCCGTCAGCATCGGTAGAGCAGCATTCTCAGGCATCGCTTCAAACAAGTCCCTTGGCGCGCAGACTGGTATGGCCGTGACGGCCGACGATCACGTGGTCATGGACCACGATCCCGAGTAGCCGCCCGGCTTCGGCGATGCGATTGGTGATTTGGATATCTGCGCGGCTCGGCTCGGGTGAGCCGGACGGGTGGTTGTGGACCAGGATCAGCGCCGCTGCCCCGACATCAAGCGCTCGCTTGACCACATTGCGCGGGTGGATCGCCGCCTCATCGAGCGCGCCCTCGCTTTCCAGATGATCGAGTATCAGCCTGTTGCGGGTGTCGAGATAGAGCACCCGCACCCGCTCATGCGTGAGGTGCGCCATGTCGATCGTCAGGTAGTCGATCAGGGTCTGCCAGCTGGCCAGCACCGGCGCCTCGGACAGCTCGGCGCGGGCGAGGCGGCGGGCGCCGAGCGCCACGATCTTCAGCGCCGCCGCGCTGGTTTCACCCATGCCGGGATGCAGTGCCAAGGCCTTGGCATCGGCATTGAGCACGCCGGCCAGGCTGCCGAACCGCGCAAGCAGGCTTTTGGCCAGCGGCTTCACATCCTTGCGCGGGATCGCCAGCATGAGCAGGTATTCGATGACCTCGTGATCGGCGAGCGCCTCGGCCCCGCCACCCAGCAGCCGCGCGCGCAGCCGGGCCCGGTGGCCGGTACCGTGATGCGGTTCGGCGGACTCTTCGTCGCTCACGCCATCTCCCTTTGTCGATGCTGCATTGCCTTTCGCTGCCCGAACGCGCAAGCAGGAACGATGCCGACGGCCGAGGACGAACTACCGGAAAATGCGGCGGAAGCTGCCCCGGCGTCCAGAACCCGGCGCCGGCCCCTGATCCTGACAATTGTTCTTGCCGTGCTTGCCCTTGGCCTCGTCGCGCTCTGGCTGCAGCGCGAGAACCTGGCCCACCGAATCATCGGCAAGCAGCTTGAACAGTATAGTCTCCCGGCCACCTATAAGCTGGAGAAGGTAGGGCCGCTAACCCAGGTGATCAGCGGCGTAGTCGTCGGCGATCCAGCTCAGCCGGACTTCACCGCCGAGCGAGTGGAGATCCATATCGTCCCAACATTGGGCCTGCCCACCATCGGCTCGGTCCGGCTCGTCAAGCCACGGCTCTACGGATCTTACAAGGCCGGGAAACTCAGCTTCGGCAGTCTCGACAAGGTGCTGTTCGCGCCTGGCCCCCAACGCGCGCCGGGGCTGCCGGACTTCGACTTGCGGCTGGAAGATGGCCGCGCGCGGATCGACTCCGACTATGGCCCCATAGGGATCAAGGCAGAGGGGCGCGGGAACCTGCGCAAGGCCTTTGCCGGGGAGCTGGCGGCAATCGCGCCCGAATTGCGGCTGGACGGCTGTCGGCTCACGAATGTCAGCGCCTTTGGCAAGGTGATGAGCGATGCCGGCGTGCCGCAGTTCAGCGGTCCGCTGCGGCTGGGCGGGGCCCGGTGCAGCGATCTGGCAATTGGCCAACTGGCACTGCAGGCGGAGCTCAAGGCGCCAGCCGATCTTTCCAGCCTGACCGCCAGTGGCAAACTGGCGGGCGGCCCGCTTGACTGGGCAGGGCAACGGGTCGCCCGGCTCGGCGGAGACCTTGCACTCTCGGCCAGTGCCACGGCGCTAGCGGCAAGATACGACCTGCAGGCGAGCGACCTGAGCGGGCAGCTCGCAGCGCGCAGGCTGACGCTTGCTGGTTCAGCCCGCAGTCGCGGCACACTGGGGCGCTTCGAGGGCGAGGGGCAGTTTGGCGGCCAGGGGCTGCGACCGGGACCGGCACTGGAACGCATGCTTGTCGAGCTGGAGCAGTCCGCCGCAGGAACCTTGGGCGCGCCGCTATTGGCCAGGCTTCGTGCCGGGCTGCGCCGTGAAGGGGCTGACAGCCGGCTCGCTGCTGAGTTCACGCTCCGCCGCAACGGCGATCTGACCAGCCTGATCGTGCCCGAGTTGGAGCTAACCGGCACCAGCGGGCAGGATCTGCTGGTCCTATCGCGCGGGCAACTTTCCTTGGGCGGGCGGGGCGGCCTGCGGATGACCGGCAACCTGCGCACGGGCGGGCAGGGCTTGCCGCGCTTGTCGGGCCAGGTCGAACGTCGACCCGGCGGCGTGATTGAGGCGCGGCTGGCAATGGCGGAATACCGCGACGGCGATGCTGCCGTCGCCTTGCCGCAACTGATCGTGGTCCGCCGCGCCGACGGCGGGACCGGGCTGGCGGGCCGGGCCACAGTTTCCGGCGCGCTGCCGGGGGGCAGGGTTGATGGGCTGATCCTGCCGGTCGACGGCAACTGGTCGTCGCGTCGGGGCCTGGCCCTGTGGCGTGGCTGCACGCCGCTGCGGTTTGACACTTTGCGTTATGCCAGTCTGACGCTTGACGCCAAGGCGCTGACGCTGTGCCCGGCGCCCGGTCGCGCAATCCTGACCAGCAATGCGGCCGGCACCCGCTTCGCCGCCGGGGTCCCACGGCTGGCGCTGTCGGGCCGGCTTGGCCAGACCCCGATCCTGCTCAATTCCGCCGCGGTCGGGTTCGCCTGGCCGGGTGCGCTGGTGGCGCGCAATGTCGATGTTGCGTTAGGCCAGATCAGCGCTGCGAACCGGTTCACCATCGCGTCGCTCACGGGTCGCCTCGGCGATGTCCAGTCAGGCACGTTCGCCGGGGCTGAGGCCCGCCTGGCCGCCGTGCCGCTCGACATTCTCGCTGCCAGTGGAACCTGGCGCTATGCCGATGGCAGGCTCAGCCTGGGCGAGGGACTGTTCCGGCTTGAGGATCGGCAGGTCGATGACCGCTTCCGCCCCGTCATCGCTCGGGACGCCACGCTGACGCTTGAGAACAACCGCATCGCCGCCTTCGCCGCGCTGCGCGAACCTCAGTCCGACCGAGTGGTGACCGAGGCGATCATTGCCCATGACCTTACGAGCGGGCGCGGCCATGCCGATCTCGCGGT
Organism: Novosphingobium ginsenosidimutans; assembly: GCF_007954425.1. Classification (NCBI taxonomy): domain Bacteria; kingdom Pseudomonadati; phylum Pseudomonadota; class Alphaproteobacteria; order Sphingomonadales; family Sphingomonadaceae; genus Novosphingobium; species Novosphingobium ginsenosidimutans. The sequence continues at coordinate 2,067,534 of NZ_CP042345.1, forward strand.
TCGCAACTTGGTCTTTGACGAAAAGCTCCAACCCGACACGCTAACCTACCTGGCGCTGGGTGTGATTGCCAATGCCGAGGGCCTGGTCAACGGGGCTGGCCGGATCGACTGGACCAGCGACGGCGTGACCTCGACCGGGCGCTTCACGACCGACAAGTTCAATTTCGCGGCCGCGTTTGGCCCGGTTGACGGGGTCAGCGGCACGGTTGAATTCACCGATCTGCTGGGACTGGTGACCGCGCCCAACCAACGGCTCAAAATCGCCTCGATCAATCCCGGGATCGAGGTTTTCGAAGGCGAGCTGAGTTTCCAGCTGGAACCTGATGGCCTGTTGGTGGTCAATGGCGCCGAATGGCCATTCGTTGATGGCGAGCTGCACCTTTTGCCAACCCGGTTGACGCTGGGCGCTGCCGAACAGCGGCGCTTTACGCTGAAGGTGGTGGGGGCCGATGCCGCCCAGTTCGTCCAGCAGCTTGAAATGTCGAACATGGCGGCTCGAGGAGTCTTCGATGGCGAGCTGCCGCTGGTGTTCGACGAGGATGGCGGGCGGATCGAAGGCGGACTGCTGGTTGCCCGCGCGCCGGGCGGGAACCTGTCTTACATTGGTGCGCTGACCTACAAGGACATGGGCGCGATGGCCAATTTCGCCTTCCAGTCGCTGCGCTCGCTCGATTTCAAGGGCATGACGATCGGGCTCGACGGCGAACTTGATGGCGAAATCTTCACGCGCCTGCGAATTGACGGGGTGACGCAGGGCGAGGGAGCCAAGCGCAACTTCGTCACGCGGGAGGTGGGGCGCTTGCCGATCCGCTTCAACATCAACATCCGCGCGCCGTTCCAGCGGCTGCTGCATTCGTTCCGCTCGCTTTACGACCCGACCTATGTCCGCGATCCGCGCGAGTTGGGGCTGGTTGACAAGGATGGCAAGCCGATAACCCAGCCTGTAATTCCCCCACCGTTACCTCCCGATATTCAGCCCCCAGACAGCAGGAAAGTGCCATGAAGCCACAACAATTGACCAAGCCGGTCCGGGCTGCGACAAGTTCCGCGATGGAACAAGGGGCATCACGGCAGGGGCGGTCAGGGCTGTTCGGAATGGTCCGGACTGCCGGAATGAAAGGATTGATGCTGATTAGCGGAGCGATGACGCTGGCGGGCTGCATTTCGGTAAATGCGCCGGACAAGCCGATCGTCATCGAGCTGAATATCAATATCAAGCAGGAGGTTGTCTATCGTCTCGCGGCCGATGCCGGGAACACGATCAAGGACAATCCCAATATCTTCTAAGGACCTTATGATGATCAAGATTGCAGCCCGTATCGAACGCAGCGCCCTGGCCGGGGCGGGCTGGGCCGCGCTTGCCGCACTGGCGCTGGTCGCGCCCGCTTCTGCACAGCAGCGCGACCCGGCCTATGCCGCGGCACGCGCCAGCGGCCAGGTGGGTGAGAAGGTCGATGGCTATCTTGGCTTCCCCAGCGCGCCAAGCGCAGAAGTGCGCCGCTTGGCCGACGATATCAACATCAAGCGCAAGGCCGTCTATGCCGAGCGCGCTCAGGCTAACGGCGCCACGATCGAGGAATATGCCTTCTCGGCCGGCTGCCAGGCGATTGCTCGCACCGTCGCGGGTGAAAAGTACCAGGCACCGGACGGATCCTGGCAGACCCGTACCGCTGCAGCGCCCTTGCGCGACCCCCGCTGTCCCTGATTCTGTCTCGGCCTCGCCACAGGGCTAAACTTTAAGCCGCCGGAGCCGGTTATACCGCCTTCGGCGGCGGTTGACTCAGGGCTTGCCCCCACCTAAGGGGCCGGTGCCCTCGGCGGGCAGCCGTTGCCCTTGTCCATCGCTCCCGCATTAGGAGACTGGCATGAACGACGAGCCACCTGCCCGAGACCCCATTGGTGAAGATGCGCGGGTCAACGCGCTCGAAGCGCGGCTCAAGGCTGCACGCGAGCGGGAAGAGCAGCGCAACAAGCCAGGTCTGGGCACGGAAACCGATGCGAATTATCGCCTTGGCAACCGTGTCCTGGCTGAGTTGATCGGGGGAATCGGTGGCGGTGCGTTTATCGGCTGGGTCATTGACCAGTTTGCCGGAACCACCCCCTGGGGTCTGTTGGCGGTGATGTCCCTCGGGATCTTCGTCGCCTTCAGGAACATCATCCGGATTTCGTCCCGGCGCCCTGATTGACCTTGCTTTAGGCCAGAGGGGCGCTGGTTGCATATGAATTGAGCAAGAAGGGTACGTCGCGTGGCCGAAGCGGCTAAAGTCGATCCGATGCACCAGTTCACGATCGAGCCGATGTTCGGCACCGATCACTGGCAGATCGCGGGCTACAATATTGCCTTCACCAATTCCTCGCTGTGGATGGCGATCGCGGCCGTTGCGCTGCTGATCTTCGTCGCCGGCGGGATGAAGCGGGAGCTGGTTCCCGGCCGCTGGCAGATGGCGGTCGAAGGCTTCACCGGCTTCATCGACAACCTGCTGGCCGCCAATATCGGCCCGGCCGGCAAGAAGTATGTGCCCTACATCTTCTCGCTGTTCATGTTCATCCTGTTTGCCAACATCCTCGGCCTGATGCCGCTGGGCCTGGTTGGCGTGCACCCCTTCACCTTCACCAGCCATTTCACCGCCACCGGCGTGCTGGCGGTGATGAGCTTCGCGATCGTGTTGATCGTCGGCTTCTGGAAGCACAAGCTGCACTTTTTCTCGCTGTTCGTGCCGCATGGCACCCCGCTGGTAATGATCCCGCTGATCTTCGCGATCGAGCTGGTATCCTTCCTGGTGCGGCCCTTCAGCCTCGGCCTGCGACTGTTTGTGGCCATGATGGCTGGGCACGTGTTGCTGGAAGTGCTGTCGGGCTTCGTGATCAACGGTGTCAATGCCGGCCTCGGCATCGGCCCGGTGGTCTCGATCCTCAGCTTCGCGCTGATGATCGCGATCTGCGCCCTGGAAATCCTGGTTGCCGGGATCCAGGCCTACGTCTTTGCGCTGTTGACTTCGCTGTATCTCAACGACGCCGAAAACCTTCACTAAGTCCAATCCAACCACACGAATATTCGTAAAAGGAGTTATCGAAATGGAACCTGCAAGCGCCAAGCTGATCGGTGCTGGTCTCGCTGCCATCGGCGCCGGCATGGCCGCCATCGGCGTGGGCAACGTCTTTGGTTCGTTCCTGGAAAGCGCGCTGCGCAACCCGGGCGCGGCTGACGGCCAGCAGGGCCGCCTGTTCATCGGCTTCGCCGCCGCGGAACTTCTGGGCCTGCTTTCGTTCGTCGTCGCGATGATCCTGATCTTCGTCGCCTAAGACCTACGATTGACTGACCGACCGGCTGGCTTCCGTCCTTTGGACGGGGCTGGCCGGGCAGACTGCGGACGCCCCAATGCCTCAAATCGCGCAACTTGCCGAAACCTGGTCCAGCCAGATCTTCTGGATGCTGATCTTCTTCGGCTTCATCTTCTTCGTCATTGGCCGGGGCATGGTCCCCAAGGTCATGGCGACCGTCGAGACGCGTGACCGGCAGATCGCCAGCGATCTGGCCGCGGCCGAAGCTGCCCGCGCGGCAGCCGATGCCGAGGAAGAGGCCTGGCGCGCCCAGGCCAACCGCCAGCGTGCCGAAGCCCAGGCCTTGATCGCCAAGGCCAAGCTCGAAGCGGCCAAGGCCAGCGAAACCCGTCTGGCCAAGGCCAATGCCAAGCTGGATACCAAGCTGGCCGAAGCCGAAGCTGCGATTGCCGCTGCGCGCAGCGGTGCCTTGAAGGAAATCGAAAAGGTCGCCGCCGAAGCTGCCGGGGATATCGTTGCCCGCGTGGCTGGCGGCCTTAAGGTCGATGCCAAGGCCGCCACGGCTGCGGTGAAGGAAGCGCTCAATGGCTAATCTCTTCGTTCTTGCGGCCGAAGCTGCCGAAGCGGCCGAGCACGGCGCAGCCCACGCTGCCCCAGAGGCCTTTGGCCTGGGCCCGGTCACCTGGGTCGCTCTGGCGATGACCGTGCTGATCCTTGTCGCGATCTGGAAGAAGGTCCCGGCGATGATCACTTCGGGTCTCGACAACAACATTGCCGAGATCCGCAAGCAGCTCGACGAAGCCAAGGCCCTGCGTGCCGAGGCAGAAGCCTTGCGCCAGGAATATGCTGACAAGATCGCGGGCGCCGAAAAGGATGCCGCCGCGATGATCGAGCACGCCAAGTCGGAAGCCGACGCGATCGTCGCCAAGGCTGAGGTCGATACCAAGGCGCTGATCAAGCGCCGCGAGAAGATGGCCGAAGACAAGATCGCCGCTGCCGAACGCGGTGCAATTGCCGAACTGCGCGCCAAGGCGGCCAATGCCGCGGCCAGCGCCGCGCGCCAGCTGATTGCTGCCAACCATAACGCCAAGGCCGACAAGAGCCTGGTCGACGAGGCGATTGGCGGGATCTGATCCCGGCTCTCAGACTTGCACTTGCAAAGGGCGGCCTAACAGCCGCCCTTTTCATTTGCCGGGTTCGAGCACGACCTTGCCGACTATCCCGCGCGTCGCCATCGCTGCATAGGCCTCTTCCCAGCGGCTGAGCGGCAGGATCCGGTCGATGTGCGGATTGAGCCGGCCATCGGCGGCAAGTGTCGCCACGGCCTCGCGGATGGCCTTGCCGCGCTCGGGAAAGCGGCGGGCATATTCACCCGCGCGCACGCCGACCACCGAGAAGCCTTTGATCAGCGGGATATTGGTCGAGATTTCGGCAATTCGGCCACTGGCAAAGCCGATCACCAGCAGCTTGCCGCCAAAGGCGACGCAGCGGGTGCTCTCATCGAACACGTCACCGCCGACCGGATCATAGACCAGATCGCACAGGCGCCCGCCGGTCAGTTCGGCCACCTGCTCGCGGAACCGGCCCTCGGCCAGGATCACGGCCTCGGCATCGCAGGCTGCGCGCAGGGCGGCGAGCTTGGCAGGCGAGCCGGTAGTGGCAATGACATGGGCACCCAGCCGCTTGGCCAGCTCCACTGCGGCCAGGCCCACGCCGCCGCTGGCACCGTGGACCAGCACCCATTGCCCGGCCTTCAGTGCGCCGATTTCGACGAGGGCGGTATAGGCCGTGCCATAGGCCGCGCCGAGGGCGGCGGCGGAGACCATGCCAATCCCCGACGGCATGGCCGAGAGCGCGCGGGCCGGCACCACCGCATATTCGGCAAAGGCACCGGTCTTGTTGCCGCCATAGACCCCGTCGCCGGGTTTGAAGCCGCTGTCGGGATCAGCGTCGACCACCTCGCCCGCAAATTCGAGGCCAGCGATGAACGGCACTTCCGGTTTGAACTGGTATTCCCCGCGCGTCATCAGCAGGTCAGGGAAATTGAGCGAGGCGGCGTGGACCTTGACCAGCACCTCGCCCGGCTCGCGCTTCGGAATGGGCAGATCGACCAGCGCACAGCCAGATAGGTCGGTCGAAAGCGTCTGAATCTGGAGCGCCTGCATTGCGGTCAGAAGGTGTCCTTGGCGGCACGCAGCGCGGCAAAGGTGGACACGGCATCGCCGCCGCCCCAACGGGCTGCCAAAGCGGGATCGTCGGCCCGCAGGAATGGATTGGTGGCCAGCTCACGCGATAGCGGCGTCGGCACCGTTGGCTTGCCGGCCGCGCGCGCCTTCTCGATCTGGGCGGCGTAGTCCTGCAGTGCAGCATTGTCCGGATCGGCATGGAGGGCGAAGCGGGCATTCGATGCCGTGTATTCGTGCGCGCAGTAGAGCAGGGTTTCCGGCGGCAGCGCCTTGATCCGCGAGAGGCTGGCCCAGAACTGGTCCGGCTGGCCTTCGAACATCCGCCCGCAGCCCAGCGCAAAGACGGCATCGCCAACGAAGGCAGCGCCAGCTTCGGCGAGATGGAAGGCGATATGGCCGTTGGTATGGCCTGATACGTCGATCACCTCGGCAGTATAGGCACCCAGGGTCACCTTGCTGCCATGCGTCACCACTTGGTCCGGCGCAGCGATCCGCTCAACTTCCGCGGGTGCGATCACAGTGCAACCCGTCGCCGCCTTGATCGCGGCGTTTCCGCCGGCATGATCCGGGTGCCAGTGCGTGTTCCAGATATGGGTGATCTGCCAGCCTTTGCGCCCGGCTTCGCGCAGATAGGCATCGGCATCAGGGGTATCGATGCAGGTGGTTTCCCCGCTGTCCGGATCGTGGAGCAGGTAACCATAGTTGTCGGACAGGCAGGCGAACTGATGAATTTCGAGCATCGACCGAGGATAAACCTATTCGCCCCCCAAAGCAAAATGGGCAAAGCAAAAGCCCGCCCGGATTGCTCCGGACGGGCCTTTGTTGGTTTAGCCTGAGGCTGGCGAAGGAGGATTAGTCCTTCTTGGCCTTCAGCGCGGCGCCCAGGATGTCGCCCAGCGAAGCGCCGGCATCCGAGGAACCGTACTGTTCCACGGCTTCCTTTTCTTCGTGCAGCTGACGTGCCTTGACCGAGAAGTTCGGCTTCTTCGAACGATCGAAACCGATCACCATGGCGTCGAGCTTCTGGCCAACCTGGAAGCGGTCGGTCCGCTGCTCGTCGCGGTCGCGGCCCAGGTCCGAACGCTTGATGAAGCCGGTGGCGCCATCTTCGCCGGCCTGCACTTCGAGGCCGCCATCGCGGACTTCGAGGACAGTGACGGTGACGACTTCGTTCTTCTTCAGGCCCGAAGAGGCAGCAGCCACGCCAGCGGCCGGAGCGCCCTTTTCAAGCTGCTTCATGCCGAGCGAGATGCGCTCCTTCTCCACATCGACGTCGAGCACGATGGCCGAAACCTGCTCGCCCTTGCGGTGCAGGGCCAGCGCGTCTTCGCCCGAGATGCCCCAGGCGATGTCCGACATGTGGACCATGCCGTCGACGTCGCCATCGAGGCCGATGAACAGGCCGAACTCGGTCGCGTTCTTGACTTCGCCTTCCACGGTCGAACCGACCGGGTGCTTCTCGGCGAAGGCTTCCCAGGGGTTCTGCTGGGCCTGCTTGAGGCCCAGGCTGATGCGGCGCTTGTCGCTGTCGACTTCCAGCACCAGCACGTCGACTTCCTGCGAGGTCGAGACGATCTTGCCGGGGTGGACGTTCTTCTTGGTCCAGGACATTTCCGAAACGTGGACCAGGCCTTCGATTCCGGCTTCCAGCTCCACGAAAGCGCCGTATTCGGTGATGTTGGTGACGGTCCCGCGCAGCTTGGCGCCAACCGGGTACTTGGCGGCAACGCCTTCCCACGGATCGCTTTCCAGCTGCTTCATGCCCAGGCTGATGCGCTGGGTATCCTGGTTGATGCGGATGATCTGCACCTTCACGGTGTCACCGATATTGATGACTTCGTTCGGATGGTTGACGCGCTTGTAGCTCATGTCGGTGACATGGAGCAGGCCGTCGATGCCGCCGAGGTCGACGAAGGCACCGTAATCGGTGATGTTCTTCACGACGCCGTCGATGATCTGGCCTTCGGCCAGGTTCATGATCAGGCCCGAACGCTGTTCGGCGCGGGTTTCTTCCAGCACGGCGCGGCGCGAAACGACGATGTTGCCGCGGCGGCGGTCCATCTTCAGGATCTGGAACGGCTGCGGCACGTCCATCAGCGGCTGCACGTCGCGCACGGGGCGGATATCGACTTGGCTGCCGGGGAGGAAGGCAACGGCGCCGTTGAGGTCGACCGTGAAGCCGCCCTTGACGCGGCCGAAGATCACACCTTCGACGCGCTTGCCTTCACCGAATTCTTCTTCGAGCTTGTCCCAGGCGGCTTCGCGGCGGGCGCGGTCGCGGCTGAGCATGGCATCGCCATCGGCGTTTTCGACGCGGTCAACGAAGACTTCGACTTCGTCACCGACCTTGAGGCCATGCGGCTGGCCCGGCATGGCGAATTCCTTGAGGGGAACGCGGCCTTCGCTCTTGAGGCCGACGTCGATCACGGCCTTGTCGCCTTCGATCGCGGTAATGGTGCCCTTGACGACCCGGCCTTCAAAGCCGCCATCAGCGGCGCCACCGAGGGATTCGTCGAGCAGCGCGGCAAAATCGTCGCGCGTGGGGTTGGCTGCAGAAGCCATATGTACAGTTTCCTGTCTATCGATGTTTCCGGCCAAGCGGTTGTATCCGCTGGTCTTTTCTCCGCCGCAGCACCATTGCCTTGGCGGGCCAAAAGTGGGCCGAGCGTCATGGGGGCCGAATGCCGTCCACAACATCCCCTTGGGCTTGAGCCCTCCGGGACCGGCGGCGCTTAGGCGCAAGAGACCGCTAAAGCAAGGAATTTGCGACCGGATGCGGGTTCAGATCGCCGGTTTATAGCCGCTCCGCTTGAGCGTGACGATGTAAGCCGAAAGATCGCGCACCTGCCCACGGTCGAGCTTGAACTGCATCGCATCAGGATAGTTGTGCGCATTGCGCAGATACTGGCGCAGGGTGGCGCTGGTCAGGCCCTTGCGGTTGGCGATATCCTCGAACCCCGGGCTTTCCGGATTGGGTGAGCTGCTGTTGACAGTCACGGCGTGACAGGCCGCGCAGCGGGCTTCCGCCACGACCCGGCCGCGCTCGGCTTCGGCCATCCGGCGTTCCTCGACAGGCTTGGGCTGGCTGAATGCAGCCGTGGCAACGGCCAGTGCGGCGAGGGCGACAAGGTAAAGCCTTGGCATGATCAGCGCCGCTCCTCGGCAATGGCAATCGCTGCGGCAATCGCTGCGTCGCGGCCAAGGTCGCTGGTGTCGAGCAGTACCGCATCAGCGGCAGCCACCAGCGGCGCTTCGGCCCGGGTGCGGTCGCGTTCGTCACGGGCCTCCAAATCGGCGGCGATTTCCGCCAGCGCAACAGCGCGACCCTGGTTCTGCATTTCCCTAAAGCGCCGCTCGGCTCTGGCTGGGACCGAGGCGACGACAAACAGCTTCACCTCGGCTTCTGGCGCGATCACCGTGCCGATGTCGCGCCCGTCGAGCACGGCGCCACCGGGCTGCGCCGCAAAGGCGCGCTGGCGTTCGTAAAGCGCCTGGCGCACGCCAGGATGGACCGAGACACGGCTGGCCAGGCCACCAGTCGCTTCGCTGCGCAATTCGGGATCGTCAAGCAGGTGTTCGTGGAAGGTGCAGGCCGCAAGGGCATCAGCCGGATCGTCCGGATTGCCGCCATTCAGCGCCACTTGCCGTCCGACCGCACGATAGAGCAGTCCGGTATCGAGGTGCGGCAGGCCGAAATGCGCGGCCAGTGCCTTGGCAATCGTGCCCTTGCCCGATGCGGTCGGACCATCGACGGCGATGATCATTGCGCCTGCTTCCTTGCCCTGATGGCCTTGGCCAACCCCCAGATCGCTATGGCTGCCCAGAATCCTTCGAGCACCAGCGATGCGAGGTTTGTATTCACCAAGAGCGAGATTGTCAGCAGGACAGCGCCGGCCAGATTCACGCCGTGCTGGAGGAAGGGGTTGGGGCGTTCAACCTGGGTGACGTAACCATAGGCGAAGATGATGCAGGCCATCCCGGCAAAGCCAACCGCATCGATCAGCGTGACCGTCACCGGGACAGCCCGTCGAGCAGGGCCTCAAACATCGGGAAGCTGGTCGCAATGGGACGCGTGTCATCGACTTCCACCCCGTCGCGGCTGGCAAGGCCGGCGACCGCCATGCTCATTGCAATGCGGTGATCGAGGTGGGTCTTGGTTCGCGAGTTGCTGGTCCCGCGCAGCGGCCCGCCGCCAGAGCCTTCAATGGTCAGACCGTCCTCGGTTTCGGTAACGCGCGCTCCGGCCCCAGCGAGGGCCGCTGCCATGACCGAGATCCGGTCGCTTTCCTTCACCCGCAGTTCCTCAAGCCCTGTGGTCACCGTAGTCCCTTCGGCGAGGGCGGCGGCAACAAACAGCACCGGGAACTCGTCGACCATGCTGGGGACCACCGCCGGGTCGATTTCGATGCCGTTCAGCGCGGAATGGTGCACCACCAGATCGGCCACCGGCTCACCGCCCACTTCGCGGCGGTCCACTTCGTCAATCTGCCCGCCCATCTGGCGCAGCACTTCGATCAGCCCGGCGCGGGTCGGGTTCAGGCCGACATTCTGGATGGTCAGCTCGCTCCCCGGCACAACCAGCGCGGCGACAATGAAGAAGGCAGCGGAAGAAGGGTCGCCCGGTACCTCGATCGTCTGGGGCTTCAACTCGGCCTCGCCAACCAGGCGAATCACCCGCGCGCCATCGGCGGCGATTTCGACTGAGAGGTCAGCGCCGAAACCACGCAGCATCCGTTCGGAATGGTCGCGGGTAGGAACGGGCTCAATCACGGTCGTTATGCCGGGGGCGTTCAGACCGGCCAGCAGTAAGGCGCTTTTGACCTGGGCGCTGGCGACCGGCAGGCGGTATTCGATTGGCACGGCGGGGAGGGCACCGCGCACAGTAAGCGGCAGACGGCCACCTTCGGATGCCTCGAACGCCGCGCCCATCTGGCTCAGCGGTTCGATCACCCGGCCCATCGGGCGCTTGGAGAGACTGGCATCGCCGATGAAGGTGGCGGTGATCGGATGGCTGGCCACCAGGCCCATCAGCAACCGCGTAGAAGTGCCGGAATTGCCCATGTCGAGCGGGTTCTGTGGCTGCAGCAGCGCGCCGACGCCCACGCCGTGGACCGACCATTCGCCATTGCCCAGGCGCTCTACCGATGCCCCCATCGCCCGCATCGCGGCGGCGGTGGAGAGCACGTCTTCACCTTCCAGCAGACCGGTCACGCGCGTCTCACCCACGGCCAGTGCCCCCAGCATGATCGAGCGGTGGCTGATCGATTTATCGCCCGGCACGCGGATCGTGCCCCGCAGCGGGCCGGATGGCATGAAGCGGCGCGGCTTCATCGCAGCGGGATCGGCGTTGGACACGGCGGCACTTTCACGGATAGAGCGGCAATTGCGCGCGGCTTTTGACAGCGGGCGCGGGCTATGGCAAGGCGCGCGCCGCGCTGGGACAGGCGCAAGCCGTCTCCAATACGTATGAAGAGTTTTCAGCCCGTCGCCGCGGCGAAGGGCAGCATTGAGGAATTGACATGGTCAAGGCTGAATGGGGCGCCAAGCACGGTTGCCCAAAGTGCGGCACCCGCTTTTACGATCTGGGCAAGGATGACCCGATCACCTGCATCGAATGCGGCTATGCCTGGCATGCCGATCCGGTGCTGAAGTCAAAGCAGCCGATCCCTTATGAAGAAGTCCAGAAGGCCAAGGTCGAAGAGGTCGAGGATGTCGATCTGGCCGATCCGGATCTGGATATCGACGAAGATGGCGATTCGCCTGACAACGACGTCGATCTGGGCGGCGACGATGACCTTGGCGTGGGCGTTGGCGACGACGACGGCGACGAGAACTAAGCGACGCAAAAACGCTCTTGCCAAGAGCGGGAGCCGCCACTAGAGGGGCGGCCTCGCTCGCTGGTCGGGCGGGAAAGGCAAGTCTCCCGGGGCTTGCTGGATGATGGATAAGGGGCCTTAGCTCAGCTGGGAGAGCGCCTGCATGGCATGCAGGAGGTCAGCGGTTCGATCCCGCTAGGCTCCACCATCATTGAAGAGTTTGAGTATCTGAGCGGCAAGCTGGTCGGCGAGGTTTCGCCCACCGGCTTTTTTCGCGTTTCGAGGTTTAGGACCGTATGTTCGACAGTCTTTCAGACCGGCTAGGCAGCGTCTTTGACAAGCTGCGCGGGCGCGGTGCGCTGAACGAGGCGGACGTGCGCGAGGCGATGCGCGAAGTGCGAATCGCCCTGCTCGAAGCTGACGTTGCGCTCCCGGTAGTTCGCCGCTTCATCGATTCGGTGACCGAGCAGGCGGTTGGCCAGTCGGTCCTGAAGTCGGTCACGCCGGGCCAGCAGGTCGTCAAGATCGTCAACGACGCTCTTGTAGAGATGCTGGGCGGGGACGATGTCCCGGGTCTCGATCTTGCCGCCGCGCCGCCGGTCGTGATCATGATGGTCGGCCTGCAAGGCTCGGGCAAGACCACCACGACCGCCAAGCTCGCCAAGCTGCTCAAGGAAAAGCACGGCAAGAAGGCCATGATGGCCTCGCTCGACGTCAACCGTCCGGCCGCGCAGGAGCAGCTCAAGGTGCTGGGCGAGCAGGTGGACGTTGCCACCCTGCCGATCATTGCCGGCCAGCAGCCGGTCGATATCGCTACTCGCGCGCTCCAGGCGGCGAAGCTGCAGGCCATCGACGTCCTGCTGCTCGATACCGCTGGCCGGCTCCATGTCGATCAGCAGCTGATGGACGAGATGCAGGCCGTGGCCGCGATCTCGACCCCCAAGGAAGTGCTGCTGGTTGTCGATTCGCTGACCGGCCAGGATGCCGTTAACGTGGCGCAGAGCTTTACCGCGCAGGTCCCGCTGACCGGCGTGGTGCTGACCCGGATGGACGGCGATGCCCGCGGCGGTGCGGCACTGTCGATGCGCGCGGTCACCGGCAAGCCGATCAAGTTTGCCGGCACCGGCGAAAAGCTTGATGCGCTGGAGGTGTTCCAGCCCAGCCGCGTTGCTGGCCGGATCCTCGGCATGGGCGATGTCGTCTCGATCGTCGAGCGCGCCGCCGCTGCGATCGAAGAGGAAGAGGCCGAGCGTATGGCCGCGCGGATGGCCAAGGGTCAGTTCGACATGAACGACCTGCGCCAACAACTGCGCCAGATGCAGAAGATGGGCGGCCTCGGCGCGCTCGCTGGCATGATGCCGGGCATGAAGAAGGCCAAGCAGGCGATGGAACAGTCCGGCATGGACGACCGCGTGCTGCTGCGGATGGATGCAATCATCGGTTCGATGACGCCCAAGGAACGGATCCGTCCCGACTTGCTCAATGCCAAGCGCAAGATCCGCATTGCCAAGGGTTCGGGCGTCCAGGTTCAGGACGTCAACAAGCTGCTCAAGATGCACCAGGAAATGGAGCGCGCGATGAAGCAGATCAAGAAGATGGGCGGCCTGGCCGGTCTGGGCAAGCTGTTCGGCGGGGGCGGCCTGGGCGCTGCCATGCCGGGGCTGGGCGGACCTGGAGCGGGCGGCGGCCTGCCATCCAACCTCAACGATTTGCTCAAGAAAAAGTGATTTTCGAATTTTAATCTAATTTGTTTGAAAGGTAGTTCAAATGTCTGTTTCCCTTCGTCTTTCGCGTGGTGGTTCGAAGAAGCGCCCGTACTACAAGATCGTCGTTGCCAACAGCCGCGCTCCGCGTGACGGCAAGTTCCTGGAGCAGGTTGGCACCTACAACCCGCTGCTCGCCAAGGACGACGAAAACCGCGTCCGTCTGGTCGAAGACCGCGTGAAGTACTGGATCGGCGTTGGCGCCCAGCCGACCGACCGCGTTGCCCGTCTGCTCGACAAGGCCGGGATCAAGGAACGCGCCCCGACCGTGAACCCGAACAAGGGTGAGCCGGGCAAGAAGGCCAAGGAGCGCGCCGAAGAAAAGGCCGAAAAGGCCCGCGAAGCTGAAGAAGCTGCTGCTGCCGCTGCCGCCGCTCCGGTGGTTGAAGAAGTGGCCGAAGAAGCCGCTCCGGAAGCCCCGGCTGCCGAAGAAGCTGCTGTCGAAGCCCCGGCCGCTGAAGATGCCGCTCCGGCTGAAGAAGCTGCTGCCGAGGAAGCTCCGGCTGCCGAAGCCAGCGAAGAACAGGCCGAAGGCTAAGCCGCCTTGGCCAGCGACAAGCCTGTCACTCTCGCCGCCATTGTCGGCGCGCATGGGGTGACGGGCGAAGTCCGCCTGAAACTGTTCGGTGAAGGCGTGGAATCGCTCCAGCGGTTCCGCGCCTTCAACGATTCCGCGCTGACGCTTTCGAAGCTGCGCGATGATGGCAAAGGCGGGGCGGTTGCCCGCTTTGCCGAAGTGACCGATCGCAATGCCGCAGAAGCTTTGCGGGGCACGCTGCTGACTGTGCCGCGCTCGGCCCTGCCGCCGCTTGACGAGGGTGAGTATTACCACGCCGACCTGCTTGGACTGCCCGCCGTTTCGACTGATGGCACGGACCTGGGAGAAGTCATCGCGGTTGAGAACTACGGCGCGGGCGACGTGCTGGAGATCAAGCGACCGACCGGCAAGCGCTTCATGGTGCCGATGCGGATCGAGGCCGTGCCGGAGTGGGATGCGGCACGGGTGGTTATTGCCGCACAGTTTGCCGAAGCGGATTAATGCGTTAGGCTGAGGCTATGGGAATTGTCCTCGGTCTGATCGTCTGTGTGCTGCTGCCGGCCGCGCTATCCTGGGGGATCTGCAGCGGGATGCGGGTGCTGAGCCCATCAAGCAGCCGGCGCCGCCGGGTGGCGCTTGCCGCCGTCCTGGCAGGCCTCTTGCCGGTTACCGTTCCGCTCATCTCCGTGCTTGACGTGGAATACCCCGAAGGCCTGATCGCCGTGGTCGCGATCCTGCTGATTGGCGTGCTGATTGCCTTGCTGGTCGGCCTGCCGGTCGCGATCCGCGCCACGCGGTGCGATTTTCCCGCCTAGCGCGGCTTGCCCACCAGCTTTTCCAGCTCCTTGGCAAACTGCTTAAGCTCGAAGTTCTGGGGATCGTCGTGGGCATCGGGAATGCCGGCATCGACGGTGTTGTGCTGCGCCGGGATCAGCCAGTACCCGGCCCGCGCACTGGCATAAACATAGAGCGCGGCCAGCATCCGGTATTGCTCCTTGGTAAAGCCGGGCTTGGGTCCTTCCGTCTGCCCGCGGCTGGTGGCACCGGGCAGGAAGCGGCGCGGCTGGACCGTTTCGATATGGACCATCCGCCCCCGCGCGCGCGGACCGACCACCCGGCTCTCCAGCTTGGTCGCGCGCCAGCCTTCCTGGAAATCGTGTCCGGCCCAGATCTGCCCAACCCGGTTGAGAAAGATATGCGCCACCGGCTCACGTGCGAGGGTGCCGTCCATGTAGGGCGCAAAGTCGTTGACCCTGAGGTCCTGGTTAAGCCGCTTGGGGAACGGATCGTTCGCGTAAAACGGCGTCGAGGTATCGTGGATCACGAAATAGAGCGCGGGCAGGCCTTCCTCGGTGCGCGATAGCGGGGTGTCGGCCCATTGCTCTGCGAAAGTCTGATAGGGTTCGGGGAAGGCGGCCAGCGCGGCGGCCTTCTGCGCGGCGCTTGGTCCGTCCTCGCGCTCCATCAAGTGGCGGATCACCTTGGGCAAGGGCTGGGGCTTTCGCACCGCTAGCAGCTCGATCTTGCGCAGCAGGCACTCCGCCTGTTCGACGCGGCTACCCGCAAAAGTCAGCGTCTCGCGGCTGAACCGGCATTCGCCGATTTCCTCGGCCTGGGCTGGGGTGGCAAGGAGGAGCAGAGGGAGGGCCAGCAGCAGCTTCATTGCCGCAGTGTTCCCCGCCAGCGCTGCGCAGGCAAGAGTCCAATTGCACGAGGCGCGGCGATCTGGGAAAGGCGCAGGCCATGACTTTCGCCGCCACCGTCCTGACCCTTTACCCGGAGATGTTCCCCGGCCCGCTTGGCGTCAGCCTGGCGGGACGCGCGCGCGAGGAGGGGAAGTGGTCGCTCGCTACCGTGCAGATCCGCGACTTTGCGATCGACAAGCACCGTACCGTTGATGACACGCCGGCTGGCGGCGGGGCCGGGATGGTGCTGCGCGCCGATGTGCTGGCTGCCGCAATCGACCATGCCCGCAGCCTCAGTCCGAACGCCCCGGTGATCGCCATGACCCCGCGCGGCAAGCCGCTGACCCAGGCCCGGGTGCGCGAGCTGGCGGCAGGGCCGGGCGTTACCGCGCTGTGCGGCCGATTTGAGGGATTTGACGAGCGGATTTTCGCCGGACGCCAGGTTGAGGAAGTCTCGATCGGCGATATCGTCCTATCGGGCGGAGAGCCGGCGGCACTGATGCTGCTCGACGCTTGCATTCGCCTGCTTCCCGGCGTAATGGGCGCGCCTTCCAGTGGGTCCGAGGAATCGTTCGAGAACGGTTTGTTGGAATATCCCCACTATACCCGACCCGCTGCGTGGGAAGGGCGCACGATCCCTGAAGTGCTGCGATCGGGGGATCATGCGAAGATCGCGGCCTGGCGAAAGCAACAGGCCGAGATCGATACACGGTTACGCAGGCCGGATCTTTGGGAGCGTCATGAGGGCGCTCGGGTCCTGTCTGCCTCTGGCGCGCGGCGTGAAAAGAAGGACTGAGGATCATGAACCTGATCCAGCAGATCGAGGCCGAGGAAATTGCCAAGGCCGCCAAGGATATTCCGGAGTTTCGCCCCGGTGACACCGTCCGCGTCGGCGTGAAGGTGATCGAAGGCGATCGCAGCCGTGTGCAGGCCTTTGAAGGCGTCTGCATCGCGCGCGCCAACAAGGGCATCGGCAGCAACTTCACCGTTCGCAAGATGAGCTTCGGTGAAGGCGTGGAACGCGTGTTCCCGCTCTACTCGCCGACCATCGACAGCATCACCGTTGTCCGCAAGGGCGTGGTGCGTCGGGCCAAGCTCTATTACCTGCGCGGCCGCACCGGCAAGCGCGCTCGCATCGCCGAGCGCCGCGACGTGCGCAACGACGCCTAAGCGTCGGACCAGCGCTGAATTGCGAAGGGGCTCCAACTGCGGTTGGGGCCCCTTCTGCATGGTGACTGCCGAAGTGTATTGCATATATCATACACCGTGCTAGGTTCACTCCATCCTTTGGGATGGGGAGAACTATGATGACAGGCCAACAGGGGGCCGTACCGGCCCTGGCGCCCGTGCGCGGCAGGGACCGCATCGCCGTGCTCGATGCACTGCGCGGATTTGCCATTCTGGGCATTTTTTACATGAACGTGCCGGCGATGTCGGGGCCGATCTCGGCTTTCCTCGGCGATATCCGGGCGATGGGCTGGGCCCCGCTGGACCAGCAGGTCTGGCTGTTCACAACCACCTTCCTGGAAGGCACCCAGCGCGGGATGCTGGAAATGCTGTTCGGGGCCGGGCTGATGGTCACCGCAGCCAAGGCGATGGAGCCCGATGGTCCGGTGGCCGTGGCCGATCTCTATATCCGCCGCAACCTGTGGCTGCTGGCCTTTGGCCTGATCAACATCTTCGTCCTGCTTTGGCCGGGCGATATCCTGCACGTCTATGCGCTTTGCGCGCTGGCGCTGTTTCCGTTCCGCAAACTCGGCGTGCGCTGGCTGATCCCGCTGGGGCTGCTGCTTGCCTCGGTCCAGGTGGTCGGTGGGGCGTTCGAATATGCCAGCCGCACCGAAATGCAGCAGACCCAGGCCGTGGCCGCCGAAAAGCAGGCCAAGGGCGAAAAGCTGACCAAGGCGGAAAGCGAAGCCGTCAAGGAATGGCAGGAGAAAATCGACCGGATCAACGGCAAGGAGCCGGTCGTCGAGAAGCTGACGAAGGATGAGGTCAAGGCCCGGTCCGGCTCGTTCATGGACTATGCCGGCTTCCTGATCTCGACCTATATCATGATCGTCGGCAAGGGATCGCTGCTGGGCGGAGTGGCTGAGGCTTTCAGCGTGATGCTGCTGGGGATCGCCGCCTGGAAGCTGGGCTTCATCCAGGGGCAGCGCTCCACCCGCGATTACTGGATTGCGCTGATTGTTGCCTATGGCTTCGGCCTGACCGCGCGCTATGTCGGCGGGCTGGAACGGATGACCTTCATGCCAATCCCGAAAACGATCTGGATGACCAGCGAACTGGCGCGGATTGCAGTATCCGTGGGTCATGTTGCGCTGATCAACCTGCTGATGCGCGGCGCCATCGGTCGCAAGATCATGTGGCCGTTCCTGGCGGCCGGGCAGATGGCGTTTACGCTCTACCTGATGCAGCAGGTGATCGGGGTCCATATCCTCTACTCGCCGGCTGGCCTGCACTGGCCAATGGCGCCGGGCTGGGCCTGGCTGGCGGGCCTTGCCAGCGCGGTGGTGTTGTTCCAGCTGATCCTGGCTAATCTGTGGATGCGCTGGTTTGCCAGCGGCCCGCTTGAGTGGCTGTGGCGCAGCCTGGCCTATTGCAAGAAGCAGCCCTTCCGGCGCCTGCCGGTGGTGGATTGATCCAGCCTCTGGCGCTGGCCGCAAAGCTGGTTAGAGAGGGGCGTCCCGGCTGGCCGGGGCGCCCTTTTCGCTGCGTGAGTTTGCTGTGTCGCCGATTGCCCGATTGCTTGCCGCCTGCGCGCTCGCCGCGCTCGTTCCTGCCGCCCCGCTTCTTGCCCAGACTTCTTCGGAGAGCCCCGTGCCTGCCGTCCAGCCGCTGACCATCGAACGCGTCTTTGCCAGCCCCAGTCTGAACGGGACGGTCCCGCGCGGGGTCAAGCTATCGCCAGATGGCCGCTACCTGACCCTGCTGCGCAACCGGGCCGATGACCGCGAGCGCTATGATCTGTGGGGGTTTGATCGCACCACTGGCCAATGGACCATGCTGGTCGATTCGCTGAAACTGGGTTCGGGCAAGGACCTGTCCGAGGCCGAGAAGATGCAGCGTGAGCGGCTGCGGATCGGCGACCTCAAGGGCATCGTGACCTATGAGTGGGCGGCCGACAGCAAGGCGATCCTCGTGCCGCTTGATGGCGACCTTTACCTGGCCAAGCTCGACGGGACTATCCAGCGCCTCTCGGATACCCAGGAAGACGAGCTCAACCCCGCGCTGAGCCCCAAGGGCAGCTATGTCTCATTCGTGCGCGGACGGCGGCTGTGGACCGGCAAGATCGGCGAAGCTGCCCAGCCGGTGACGCCGGAAGAGCAGTCAGAAACCGTATACTGGGGTGAGGCGGAATTCGTCGCCCAGGAAGAGATGGACCGCCACACCGGCTATTGGTGGGCGCCCGATGACAGCCGGATCGCTGTGCAGCGGTTTGACGAGGCGCCGGTTGCCGTGGTCACACGCGCCGCGATCGGTGCGGAAGGCACCAAGACCTTTGCCCAGCGCTATCCGCTGGCCGGGACGCCCAACGCCGTGGTCTCGCTGTTCGTCCAGAAGCCCGATGGCAGCGAGCGGGTCGAAGTGGACCTCGGACCTGACAAGGACATCTACCTCGCCCGGGTCGACTGGGCGCCGGATGGCAAGACGCTTTATGTCCAGCGACAGGATCGCGGGCAGACCCGACTGGATATGCTGGCCGTCGATCCCGCCACCGGCAAGAGCCGCGTGCTATTCAGCGAAACGGCCGCCACGGGGCACTGGATTGATCTTTCAAACAGCTACCGCTTCCTCATGGATGGCAGCCTCGTCTGGTGGTCGCAGCGCGATGGCTTTGGTCATCTGTGGCACTTCAAGCAAGGCAAGTGGCGGCAGCTAACCAAGGGCGATTGGGTCGTCACCGCGCTCGCTGGGGTCGACCAGGCCAGCGGCAAGGTGTTCTTCACCGCCACGAAGGACGATCCGCTGGCGCACCAGGTCTATGCGCTGGACCTCAAGACCCCGGGCAAGATCACGCGCCTCACCGAAACCGGCTTCCACAACAGCGCGAGCATGGACCGTTCCGGCAAGTCTTTGCTGATCTCACGGTCGGCGCTGAACCAGCCGCCGCAGGTCTATCTGGCCGATCAGAGCGGCAAGCGGATCGCCTGGGTTGAAGAGAACAAGCTCGACGCCAAGCACCCCTATGCGCCCTATCTCGCCAGCCACCGCCCGACCGAGTACGGCACGATCAAGGCGTCTGATGGCACCGTGCTGCACTGGAACATGATCACCCCGCCGCTCGAGCCGGGCAAGCGCTATCCGGTCTTCTTCTCGCACTATGGCGGGCCCAGCAACCAGCAGGTGCTGCGTGACTGGGGCAGCCCGCTGGCCCAGGCGGTGGTCGACAAGGGCTATATCTGGTTCGAGCTCGACAATCGCGGCTCGGATAACCGGGGCGTCGATTTTGCCAAGCAGATCTACCGCGCCATGGGCGGGGTTGAGGTTGCGGATCAGCTTGCCGGGGCGGAGTTTCTGAAGACGCTGCCCTTCGTCGCGGGTGACAAGATCGCGACCTATGGCTGGTCCTATGGCGGCTACATGACGCTGAAGATGCTCCAGGCCAATCCGGGGGTCTATGCCGCTGGGATCGCGGGTGCGCCGGTGACCAAGTGGGAGCTCTACGACACCCATTACACCGAACGCTACATGGGCGATCCCAAGGCCGATGCCGCGGCCTATGCCAAGGCCAACGCCATGGCCGATGCGGCCAAGATCACGGATCCGCTGCTGCTAATCCACGGCATGGCCGACGACAACGTGGTGTTCGAACACTCTTCGGCCCTGATCGCGAAATTGCAGGGGCAGGCGGTGCCATTCGAGATGATGCTATATCCGGGCTATACCCACCGCGTTGGCGGGCCAAAGGTTGGCGTTCACCTGTGGGAATCGATCTTTGCCTTCCTTGAGCGCCACGGAGTGAAACCATGAATCTTGGTATCGGCCCGACCGGATCGCCGGCCCAGGTTGCCGCGCTGCAGCAGCAGCTTGCAGCCAATCCGTCCGACCGGATCGCGCGGCACAACCTGGCGGTAGAGCTGCGCAAGTGCGGCCGGCCGGACGAGGCGCTGGTAGAGATCGAACGGGTTTGGAACGAAGGGCTGAAGCTGGCTGAAACGGCGACGATGCGCGGGCATTTGCTCGCCGATGCGGGTCGTTTTGACGAGGCGCTGGAGGCCTATCGCGAGGCAGTGCGGGTCAAGCCCGAACTGGTCGAGCCCCACAGCACCATGGCCAGCCTATTGCCGCAGCTTGGCCGGGGCGGCGAGGCGCTCGACAGTCTGCGCCAGGCGCTGCTGCGCGCACCGCATGTCGGTGCGCTATGGGTCGAAGCTATGTCGATCGCTCGCGGACACTTGGCCTGGGACCAGCTGCTGGACATTGCCGCCCAGGCCGAGAAGCGGTTTGGCACGGATACAATGATCAGCTCGTTCGTCGCCAACGCGCTGACTGCGCTTGGCCGCGATGACGAAGCGCTCGCGAAGATCGACATGGCGCTTGAGCAGGAACCGACCTATCCGCCCGGACACACCATCCGCGCCCATATCCTGCTGCGCAAGGGCGATCCTGCGGCTGCTGCGGGCGCGGCGGAGACTGCGGCACGGCTGCTGCCCAAAGACCAGTCGAGCTGGGCGCTGCTCGGCGTCGCTTGGCGTCTGCTAGATGACGAGCGCGAGCACTGGCTGTGCGATTACGACAACCTGGTCATGCCAATCGACCTCGGGCTCGATCCGCGCCTGCTCGGCGTTCTGGAGGCACGCCACCAGCTGGCGGCGCACCCGGCCGACCAGTCGCTGCGCGGCGGCACGCAGACGCGCGGCAACCTGTTCGAGGCTGACGATCCAGTGATCGGTGGGCTGGCCCGTGCCACCAAGGCCGCGATTGAACAGCGCATTGCCAGCCTGCGTCCGGATCCCTCACACCCCTTCCTGGGGCGGCTGAGCGGCCGGGTCAGCTTCCCGACCTCGTGGTCGGTGCGGCTGGCTTCGTCCGGCTTCCACATCAGCCACATCCATCCCGCAGGCTGGCTGAGCAGCGCCTATTATGTCAGCCTGCCGCCGGAAGTGGCCGCGGGCGACGGGGCGGGCGCGCTCGCCTTTGGCGTGCCCGATGCAGCGCTGGGGCTCGACCTCGCCCCGCGGCGGGTGGTGTTGCCGCAGGAGGGGTACCTGGTGCTCTTCCCGTCCTACCTCTGGCACGGCACCACGCCGTTCGAAAGCGCCGCGCCACGCGTGACGGTAGCCTTTGATTCGCTGCCGGTGGACAACAGCGGTCAGCCGGTCTAGCCGCAGCGCCATTCAACAGGAGTAAGCCATGGGTTACCGGGTGGTAGT
The DNA here is from genome assembly GCF_007954425.1 of Novosphingobium ginsenosidimutans. Lineage (NCBI taxonomy): Bacteria > Pseudomonadati > Pseudomonadota > Alphaproteobacteria > Sphingomonadales > Sphingomonadaceae > Novosphingobium > Novosphingobium ginsenosidimutans. Next base: position 2,089,181 of record NZ_CP042345.1, read on the forward strand.
GGTCGGCGCGACGGGCAACGTCGGCCGCGAAATGCTCAATATTCTGGCCGAGCGGGAGTTTCCGATCGAGGAACTGGCTGCGGTCGCATCCTCGCGCTCGACCGGCGACGAGATCGAGTTCGGCGAGACGGGCAAGATGCTCAAGGTCCGCAATATCGAGCACTTCGATTTCGCTGGCTGGGACATCGCGCTGTTCGCCGCAGGTTCCGATGTGTCGAAGGTCTATGCGCCCAAGGCCGCCGCTGCTGGTTGCGTGGTGATTGACAACAGCTCGTTCTACCGGATGGACCCAGACGTTCCGCTGGTCGTTCCAGAGGTCAATCCTGAAGCGATCGACGGGTACAAAAAACGCAACATCATCGCCAACCCCAACTGCTCGACCGCGCAGATGGTCGTTGCGCTCAAGCCGCTTCATGATGCCGCGAAGATCAAGCGCGTGGTCGTGGCAACCTACCAATCGGTCTCGGGCGCGGGCAAGCAAGGTATGGACGAACTGTTCGAGCAGAGCCGCAACATCTTTGTGGGTGACAGCAGCACGCCGGTGAAGTTCACCAAGCAGATCGCCTTCAATGTGATCCCGCACATCGACAGTTTTCTGGACGATGGCTCGACCAAGGAGGAATGGAAGATGGTGGTCGAGACCAAGAAGATCCTCGACCCCAAGATCAAGGTCACCGCAACCTGCGTGCGCGTGCCGGTGTTTGTTGGCCACTCCGAAGCGATCAACCTGGAATTCGAGGAAGAGATCAGCGCCAAGCAGGCCCAGAACCTGCTGCGCGAGGCGCCGGGCGTGATGCTGGTCGACAAGCGCGAGGACGGTGGATACGTAACGCCGGTCGAATGCGTCGGCGATGGCGCGACCTTCGTTTCGCGGGTGCGCGAGGATTCGACTGTCGAAAATGGCCTGTCGCTGTGGTGCGTTTCGGACAACCTGCGCAAGGGGGCCGCGCTCAATGCCGTCCAGATTGCTGAACTGCTCGGGCGGCGCCACCTCAAGAAAGGTTGAGGTTTTCCAATCATGGAAATGATTCCGTCATTTGATGGGACGCTGCTGGCGTTGCATCGGCTTGGGGCTGGTCGTCCGGTTATCCTGCTGCACGGCCTGTTTTCCAGCGCGCAAATGAACTGGATGAACTGGGGTCAGGCGCAATTGCTGGCCGATGCTGGGTTCGAATGCCTGATGCCGGACCTGCGTGCGCACGGCGATAGCGGCAAGCCGCATGACCCCGCCGCCTATCCGCCTGACGTGCTGGCGCGTGATGCGCTAGCGCTGGTCAAGGCGCTGGGGCTTACCGATTTCGACCTGGTCGGCTTCTCGCTGGGTGCGCGGACTTCGGTGCGCGCGGTGATCAACGGCCTGAGGCCGCGGAGGCTGGCGCTCGGCGGGATGGGGCTGGAAGGGCTGGCAGGCTGGACCGGACGCAGCGCCTTTTTCACCGATGCGATTGATCGGTTTGACGAGGTCAAACACGGCGATCCGGCCTTTGCCGCCGTTTCCTTCATGAAGACGATGAAAGTCGATCGGGTTGCGGCGCGGCTGCTGCTGCAGACTTTCAGCGATACTCCACCAGAGGCGCTGGCCGCGCTAACCATGCCGACGCTGGTGGTAAATGGCGACAAGGACCGCGATAACGGCTCGCCCGACCGCTTGGCCGAGGCGCTGCCGAACGCGACGCTGGTGACTGTGCCGGGCACGCACATGAGCTGCGTCACGAAGCCGGAACTGGGCGAGGCCATTCGCGATTTCCTGCTCGGCTGAAGCCGTTTGCCGATAGACGCTTGACCGTCGCCAATGGCCTCGCCAGCGTCATCACAAGGCCGCTTGGCCGGAAGTTTTGCAATGAGGATGGACCCCATGAAGAGGATCGTTTCGCTCGCCGCGCTGGCCACGGCGCTGGTGGCTGCGCCTGCCCTGGCGCAGGATGCCAAGACCCCGCAGGCGGAGGCTGACGCCTTCGTTGCCAAGGCGGAGAAAGAACTCAACCAGGCCGTTATCGAAGCCGGACAGGCCGGCTGGGTCTATGAGACCTATATCAACCAGGATACCGAGGCGCTAACCGCCCGGGCCGATGCGGCAGTGACGACATTGGCGGTCAGCAATGCGCTCCAGGCGGCGAAGTATGCCCAGACGCCCAACCTGTCCTACGACACCGACCGCAAGCTTGACCGCATGCGCACCGCAATCACTCTGCCAGCGCCGACCCGCGAGGGCGCTGCGCAGGAAATGGCCACGATCAAGGCCCGGATGCAGGGCATCTACGGTAAGGGCAAGGGCACGCTGAACGGCCAGCCGATCAATGGCAGCGATATCGAGGAGCGGATGGGCACCAGCCGCAACCCCGATGAGCTAAAGGAAATGTGGACCAGCTGGCATGACAATGTCGGCAAGCCGATGAAGGCTGACTACGCGCAGCTCGTCGCGCTGGGCAACGAAGGCGCTCAAGGCCTCGGCTTTGCTGATGTCGGGGCGCAGTGGCGCTCCAACTATGACATGAGCCCCGAAGAGTTCGCAGCGCTGACCGAGAAGCTGTGGCAGGAAGTGAAGCCGCTCTACGACAGCCTGCACACCTATGTGCGCGGCAAACTCAACGCCAAGTATGGCGATGCGGTGCAGGCCAAGACCGGCCCAATCCGCGCTGACCTGCTTGGCAACATGTGGGCTCAGGAATGGGGCAATATCTACGACATCGTCGCCCCCGCCGGAGCCGGTGATGTCGGCTATGACGTCACCGAACTGCTCAAGGAAAAGGGTTATGACCCGCTCAAGATGGTCAAGACGGGCGAGGGCTTCTTCTCCTCGCTGGGCTTTGCGCCGCTGCCCAAGACCTTCTGGGAGCGCTCGCAGTTCGTGAAGCCGCAGGACCGCGAAGTGGTCTGCCACGCTTCGGCCTGGGACATCGACAATGTCGAGGACCTGCGCATCAAGATGTGCATCAAGGTCAACGGCGACGATTTCACCACGATCCATCACGAGCTGGGCCACAACTATTACCAGCGCGCCTACAACAAGCAGCCGCCGCTCTATCTCGACGGGGCCAACGATGGTTTCCACGAAGCGATCGGCGATGCCATCGCGCTGTCGATCACCCCGGAATACCTCGTTCAGATTGGCCTGCTTGATCGTAGCAAGGTCCCCTCGGCGGATAAGGACATCGGCCTGCTGCTGCGCCAGGCGATGGACAAGGTCGCCTTCCTGCCGTTCGGCTTGCTGGTTGACCGCTACCGCTGGCAGATCTTCTCAGGCCAGGTGAAGCCCGAAGGCTATCAGCAGGCCTGGACCGACCTGCGCCTGAAGTACCAGGGGATCGTCCCGCCGAGCCCGCGCGGGGCTGACGCCTTTGACGCCGGGGCCAAGTATCACGTGCCGGCGGTTGTGCCGTACACCCGCTACTTCCTGGCCCGGATCCTGCAGTTCCAGTTCTATGAAGCGGCGTGCAAGGCGGCTGGCTGGAAAGGTCCGCTCCACCGTTGCAGCTTCTATGGCAACAAGGATGTCGGCACCAAGCTGAACGCTATGCTGGAAATGGGCGCATCGAAGCCCTGGCCCGACGCGCTCCAGGCCTTCACCGGCAGCCGCGAGATGAGCGGCAAGGCGATGATGGCCTACTTCGCGCCGCTCAAGAAGTGGCTCGACAAGCAGAACAAGGGGATGAAGTCGGGCTGGTAAGGCTCGGCATCCCGGACGCTGAAAGGGGCGGCGGCACTGCGGTGCTGCCGCCCTTCTTGCATTACCGGAACGGCGGTTCCTTGAAGGCCCGCAGTTTGCGCGAATGAAGCCGGGCACCTTCGGCGCGCAGCAGATCGCAGGCCGTCGTGCCGATCAACAGGTGCGCGGCAATCGCTTCCTCGTAGAAGCGGTTAGCCTGGCCCGGCAGCTTGATTTCGCCATGCAGAGGCTTGTCCGAGACGCAGAGCAGCGTCCCGTAAGGGACGCGGAAGCGATAGCCCTGCGCCGCGATCGTAGCGCTTTCCATGTCGATCCCGATCGCGCGGCTCTGGCTGAGGCGGCGCGCGGACTGGGTGTAGCGCAGCTCCCAGTTGCGATCGTCGGTCGTGGCGACCGTGCCGGTGCGCATCCGCTTTTTCAGGTTGGCGCCGGTATCGCCGCTGACCTGCTCAGCCGCCTGGGCCAGCGCAATCTGCACTTCGGCAATCGCCGGGATCGGGATTTCCGGCGGCAGGACCGGATCAAGCACGTGGTCATCCCGCAGATAGGCGTGGGCCAGGACATAGTCCCCAATCCGCTGCGTATCGCGCAGGCCGCCGCAGTGGCCGATCATCAGCCAGGCTTCGGGACGGAGCACCGCCAGATGGTCGCAGATCGTCTTGGCATTGGACGGCCCGACCCCGATGTTGACCAGGGTGATGCCCATCTTGTCCTCGCGGACCAGGTGATAGGCTGGCATCTGGTGGCGCCGCCAGGCCGTGTCGGACAGCATGTCGCGGGCGTTCGGCACCGTTTCCTCTACCCGCAGTCCGCCAGCGCCCGACAGCCGCACATACTCATCCTTGCCAAGCTGCTTACCGGCCCAGTCAACGAATTCATCGACATAGCGGTGATAGTTGGTGAACAGGATGAAGCGCTGGAAGTCCTCGATCGGCGTGCCGGTATAGTGCGCCAGGCGGGCCAGGCTGAAATCGGTGCGCAGGCCATCGAACAGGGCGAGCGGGAGGGTGCCGTCCGGATCGCTGAGTTCGATCCCGTCGGCCAGCTCATCGCCGATCATGGCAAGCTCTGTGGCCGGGAAGTGCCGGGCGAGGTCAGGCGGGTTGAGCCCGCCAAGCCCCGAGCTGGCATCGATCACGTAGGGAAACGGGATTTCCTGGGCCGAGCGGCCGACGGTGACCTCGATGTCATAGTCATCGGCCAGCAGGCTCAGCTGTTCGGCCAGGTAATCGGCGAACAGGGCGGGGCGCGTGACGGTGGTAACGAAAGTACCCGGATGGGCCAAGCGGCCAAAGGCGCGGGCCAGGTCCGGCCGGGTCTCGGCGCCGCCGTAGGTGATCCGCAGTTCAGGATAGCACCAGGCGCGGCTGGTGCGACGTTCGGCGGGAGGAAGGCTTCCGTCGGCAGCAAACTTGGCGATATCGGAGCGGAGGGTGGCGACGGCTTCGTCGTAAACGCGGACCAATTCCGCGATGGTCTTTTCTGTGTTTAGCATCGCGGGCCTTTAGACAGATCGCGATGACATTTCAATTACGTTGCCATTGAAACCTTTCCGCCAACGAAAAAGGGGGTGCCGAGGCACCCCCTTGATCGGTTGGCGATGGCGCGAAGCTTAGGCTTCTTCGCCCTCATCGGCGTTGGCGTCGGCAGCTGAGGCAGCAGGGGCCGGAGCCTCGGCTTCCGGCTCTTCACCGTTGCCGGCTTCGAAGTCACCCGCAGCGGCAGCAGCCTCGGCGGCTTCGTCTTCGAACATCGCGGCAATAACGTCGACGCCCTTGGCCTGCTGGTCGGCTTCGTCAGGCGAGCGCGCGACGTTGACCTTGACCATCACAGTCACTTCCGGGTGCAGCGCAACCTTGACGTCAAACACGCCGATGGTCTTGATCGGGCGCTCCAGCACGATCATCGACTTCGACACGCCTGCGCCATCGGCGTTGAGTGCGTCGACGATGTCACGTACCGAAACCGAACCATAGAGCTGGCCCGAGTTCGACGAAGCGCGGATCAGCACGACCGACTTGCCTTCGACGTTGCCGGCGTGCCCTTCGGCTTCCGAACGACGCGCAGCGTTGTCGGCTTCGATCTTCGAGCGGTTGGCTTCAAAGACCTTGCGATTGGCTTCGTTGGCGCGCAGCGCCTTCTTGTTGGGCAGCAGGAAGTTGCGAGCATAGCCGTCCTTGACGGTCACAACATCGCCGATGGTGCCCAGCTTCTCGATGCGTTCGAGGAGGATGATTTCCATGGTCTCTCTCCCCTTACTTCACGAGGTAGGGCAGCAAGCCCAGGTGACGGGCACGCTTGATCGCCTGGCCCAGTTCGCGCTGCTTCTTGGCAGAAACGGCGGTGATGCGGCTCGGCACGATCTTGCCACGCTCAGACATATAGGTCTGGAGCAGGCGCGTGTCCTTGTAATCGATCTTCGGGGCGTTCTTGCCCGAGAACGGGCACGACTTGCGGCGGCGAAAGAATGCGCGGGCCATGGCTTAGAACTCCTCGCGTTCGCGGCGCTTGCTGCGCTCACGGTCCTGCTTGCGCATCTGCACCGACGGGCCGGCTTCCAGCTCGTCGACGCGCACGGTCAGCCAGCGGATCACGTCTTCGTTGATCGCGGTCTGACGCTCCAGCTCGGCAACGGTGCCGGCGGGGGCATCGATGTTCAGCATCACGAAGTGAGCCTTGCGGTTACGCTTAATTTTGTAGGCCAGGTTCTTGAGGCCCCAGGTTTCGGTCTTGGTGACCTTGCCCTGGTGGGCTTCAACGATTTCCGTGGCAGCGGCGGCCAGCGCATCAACCTGCGCCTGGCTCAGATCCTGGCGCGCCAGGAAGGTATGCTCGTAGAGCGGCATACTATGCCTTTCATCAATCTAACCGATCGCTGGCTGATCCGCGGGATTGCGGGGCCCCTCCGGCTTTCTTTGCTCCGGAATCGCTTCCGGAAGCGCGGGCCATTAGCGCAAGCCAGCAGGAAAGCAAGCCTAGATGCACTTACCAGGCTGGTGCCGGCTGCCAGGGAAGGGCGGCAAGGTGGGCCAGCTCGGGGGGGAGAACCGGTGCATAGGGTGCGTCAAAGCTGAATGCAGCCTCTTCCGGGGTCCAGACATTCACGTGCCGCCCACCCACAAAGCGGATCAGCGAAATGGCCCCCCAGCGGGCCCCAAACGGGCCGTGGGCGATCCCTGGGGGTCGCCAGAAATAAGCGCCTGGCCGCATGGTTCCATGCGGCCCGGTAAGGTCCCCGCCGATAAGATAGGCTTCTTCAACCACCGGATGGATCTCCTGCGGACCGGAACTCCCCGGAGGTATGGCCTGCGGCAGGATCAGCGACAGAAAAGTCCGCTCGCCGGTTTCGGGATCGGTCCTCAGGTTCTTGCGTCCGATCCCCAGGTGCTTGAGGTTGGGATCGTTGAGCGTCAGATCCCATGGCATGGCCGCTGTATCGAGCAGCGGGACGGCACGGGAACTCGGCTCGGCGCTGCCATCGCCGGCCTGCGCAATCAGCGTTGGCTCGCGGTTGTAGAACGCGAGCACCACGCAGCCTTCGGGCGAAGCCATGTGCCCGCGGGTCCAGCCAGCTGGCAAGAAGCCATAGTAATCGGGGCCATAGCGGCGCCCGTCCATCTCCAACCCGCCCTCAATCACGAAGAATTCCTCGTCGGATAGAATATGTTCAGGGCCTCCACGCGACCATCCTGGTGGATAGCGCATCAGCATTGAGCAGGCCCCATCGCTGGAATCGCGGCTGAGCAGCTTGTATTCGACATCGGGACGGGCCAGGCCATGGCCGATACGCCGCCAGGGCAGCATCTGGGCCTGAACAAATTCGACATGATCGCGGCTTAACATGGCACGGAGCTACCCTGCTGGCCGCGCTGTTTCCTTGATGCGGGTCAAGCTTGCTCGCTTGTCGAATTGCCTTCCATCCGGCTAGGTAGCGCCAAACTATTGGAGACATTCGCATGCCCACCGGCCTAGTTGCCCTGCTCGACGACATTTCCGTGATCGCCAAGGCAGCGGCAGCGAGCATTGACGATGTTGGCGTGGCTGCAGCCAAGGCGGGAACTAAGGCGGCGGGCGTGGTGATCGACGATGCCGCCGTGACGCCCAGCTATGTCACCGAGTTTACGCCCGATCGCGAGCTGCCGATCATCTGGCAGATCGCCAAAGGCAGTCTCAAGAACAAACTACTGATCCTGCTGCCCGCGGCCCTGCTGCTGAGCGAGTTCTTGCCTCAGGCGATGACCCCGCTCCTGATGATGGGCGGGCTGTTCCTGTGCTATGAAGGCGCCGAAAAGGTGCTGGAGAAGCTGGGTGGGGCCAAGCACGGTGAGACGCTGGAAGACCCGATCGAGGACATGGCGACCTTCGAGAAGGAGCGAATTTCTGGCGCTGTCCGCACCGACTTCATCTTGTCAGCCGAAATCATGGCGATCTCGCTCGCCGAAGTGGCGAGCGAGCCGCTGCTTAGCCGTGGGATAATCCTGGCGCTGGTCGGGATCGTCATTACTGCGGCGGTCTACGGCGTGGTCGCGCTGATCGTGAAGATGGACGATATCGGCCTGCATATGGTGCAGGAACGTACCAGCGCGACGGCCAAGGCCTTCGGACGCGGTTTGCTGCATGCCATGCCCAGGCTGCTGACCTTCCTGTCGGTGGTCGGCACGCTTGCTATGCTGTGGGTGGGCGGGCACATCATGGTGGATGGTGCCAAGAAGTTGGGCTTCAAACCGCCTTACGAAGCGATCCACGCGGTGGAACATGTCGTGCATGAGGCGACCGGCGCGCTGGGCGGGGTGCTGGGCTGGCTGACCAATTCTGCGCTGTCGGGCGTAGTCGGCCTGATCCTGGGCACGATTGTCGCCTTGGCGCTGCACAAGGTGCCGGCGCTGTTTGGCAAGTCAGCCCACTAAGGCGAGGACCTCGCGCGCAAACAGGCTCAGCGTATCGTCGCGGGCGCCCATGATGACGATCCGGTCCCCGGGGCGGGCCAGTTCGGCCATGTAGCGGCCGCAATCGGCGCGGGTCGGAATGTATTCGGCTGTGCCGCCATGCTCGCGGATCAGGCCAATGATGCGTTCGCTGCCTTCGCTGCGATCGACTGTGCCGCCGAAATAGACCGGATCGCACAGCAGGGTCAGGTCGTCCGGTCCGAGCAGCCGGGCGAAGACCTCGGCCAGTTCACGACCCATCTGGCGCAGCGGGCCATAGCCGTGCGGCTGGAAGAAGGCGATCACGCGGCCGGGGTGGGCTTTGAGCGTCCGCAGCGTGGCCGCGCACTTTTCCGGGTTGTGACCGAAATCGTCGATCACCGTCACGCCCGATGGACTGGTGCCGACGATCTCGAACCGGCGGGCCAGACCGGCGTAGGAGCCCAGCGCGGCAACCGCTTCGGCCACTGAAACGCCAGCGGCATTGGCCGCAGCAATGGCGGCCAGGGCATTGGCAAGGTTGTGGCGGCCCGGCACGCGCAGTGTCAGCGCATGGTGCGAACCGTCGCGCCGATCGAGCACGGTTGCGTTGAGCGAAGTCGGCCCTTCGACAATCGAACCCGGCTCCACCCCGATCTCTGCCTCGGCGCTGTCGATCCCGAAGCGGATCACGGCTTGGGCGCGCGGGGCGAGGGCGAGGCACTCTGGATCATCAGCGTTGAGCGCAGCGACCGCTGCGGCGGCGAGGAAATCCCCGAACAGCACCCGCAGCTCTTCCATCGACTTGTGATCCAGGCTGACGTTGAGGAGCACGGAGACGGCCGGGCGATAAAGTGCGATCGAGCCATCGCTTTCGTCGACCTCGCTGACAAAGGTGTCGCCCTGGCCCACCCGGGCCGATGCGAAAGGGGCGTCGGCGTGCGCGAAGTTCTTCATCACGGCGCCATTCATGATCGTCGGATCACGGCCGGCACTGGTCAGGATCCAGCCGGTCATGCCGGTGACCGTGCTCTTGCCGCTGGTCCCGCCGATCGCCACCCCGCGCGGCGCGGCGTTGAAAAGGCGAGCGAGCAGTTCGGCCCGGCTCATCTTCGGGCAGCCAAGTTCCCGGGCGCGGACCATTTCCGGCACGGTATCTTCAACCGCGGCCGAGGCAACCAGCACCTGGTCGGCCGAAGTAATCCCGCTGCCGTCCTGCGGATAGAGAGTAAACCCCTCACGCTCGAGCCAGGCGAATTTCTCCGGCGTGCGGCCTTGGTCGCGGCTGCGGTCCGATCCGGCGACATTCGCGCCGTGCCCTTTCAGGATCAACGCCAGCGGCAGCATGCCGGACCCGCCGATGCCGCAGAAGAACCAGGGGTGCCCAGAAAGGCCCGGATCGCTAAGCTCGCTCATTCCGTTGCGCTACGCACCTAACGCGATGAACTCAACCTCCTCTTCGTCACCCGCTTCGCGAGACCAGTGGCTAGCGAAGGCTTGACCCGGGGTCCCGCTGCCTTCACCCACGCTGCAAACAAAAGCGGGACCCCGGATCAAGTCTGGGGTGACGTTCATGACAAAGCCGGACTAGAGAGGGAGCCATGCCCAATGTAGCGATCTGCGCGCCGTCGGCTGCCTTTGCCAAAGAGGATGCGGATCGCGTGCTGGCTCTGGCTGAGGCCGAGTTTCCGGGGGTCAAACTCCACTTCCATCCCCAGTGCTTCCTCAGCGAAGGGCACTTTGCCGGGTCCGACGCGGCGCGCTGTGACGCGCTCGTCGAATGCGCCAATGATGCCGCATTCGACGCCGTGTGGTTTGCCCGCGGCGGCTACGGCGCGGCGCGAATTGCCGAGGATGCGCTCGCCCGCTTCGACCATGCGGCGCAGGGCAAGTTGTATCTGGGCTACTCCGATGGCGGCACGCTGCTTGGCGGCCTCTATCGCCAACGGATCGGCCAGCCGGTTCACGCGCCAATGCCCGCCGATATCCGCCGCGCTGGCGGCGAGGCCGCGGTACGGCGCACGCTGGCCTGGTTGGGGGGTGACAAGTCCGGCGAAGAGCCGTCACGCGATCATCACCCAACTGTGGCCTTCAACCTGATGACCTTGGCCATGCTCTGCGGCACGCCCTTGATGCCAGGGCTGGCCGGCCATGTCGTGCTGGTCGAGGAGGTCTGCGAGTATCTCTACGCGGTTGACCGGCTGTTCTTCCATCTGACCGCGCACCTTGGCGGGATTGCCGGGCTGCGGCTGGGCCGGATCAGCGAAGTGCCCGAGAATGACCGACCGTTTGGCGCAGCGCCTGAAGAGATCGTTCGGCACTGGTGCCAGCGCCACGCTATTCCGTTCCTTGGTGGCGCCGACATTGGCCACGATATCGACAACAAGATTGTGCCCTTCGGGCTTGCCCGCTGACGCGCCAGCCAATAGGCGCAGGCGCCTGAGCAATGGAGAGGGACCATGCGAGCATTTGTTTTCCCCGGTCAGGGTAGCCAGAAGGTCGGCATGGGCGCCGATCTGGCCGCAGCCAGCGCCGCCGCGCGCGCGGTGTTCGAAGAGGTTGACGACGCGCTGGGCCAGAAGCTGTCCGCGATCATGCGCGAAGGGCCGGAAGATGCCCTGACCCTCACCGAAAATGCCCAGCCGGCGATCATGGCCAATGCCATTGCTGTGCTACGGGTGCTGGAGCAGGAAGGCGGCATCACACTGGCCGACAAGGCGGACTTCGTGGCAGGGCACAGCCTTGGCGAGTATACCGCACTCTGCGCCGCTGGGGCGTTCAGCCTGGCCGATACGGCTCGCCTGCTGAAACTGCGCGGACAGGCGATGCAGGCAGCTGTGCCCGTGGGTGTTGGCGCGATGTGCGCACTGCTGGGCGCCGATATCGACAAGGCCCAGAAGCTGGCCGAAGCGGCGGCAGAAGGCGAAGTCTGCACTGTCGCCAACGACAACGATCCCACCCAGGTCGTCTTGTCCGGTCACAAGGGGGCGATCGAGCGGGCCATCGCCATGGTCAAGGACTTCGAGATCAAGCGCGGGATTGCCCTGCCGGTTTCGGCCCCGTTCCATTGCCCGCTGATGCAGCCTGCGGCCGATGCCATGGCGGAGGCACTGGGCAAAACCCCGCCGGGTGCCTTGCGCGTGCCACTGTTTGCCAACGTCACCGCTGCTGTCGTCAGCGATCCGGCCGAGGTCCAGCGCCTGCTGGTCGAACAGGTCTGCGGCCGCGTCCGCTGGCGCGAAAGTGTGATTGCCATGCAGGCTGCCGGGGTCGACACGTTCGTCGAGCTGGGCGGCAAGGTGCTGGGGCCGATGATCGGCCGCAGCGTCAACGATGTGACCGTGACCAGCGTGGTCGGCATGGCCGACATTGAGGCGCTGGCAAAGGAGCTTTGATCATGGACCGTATGTTCGACCTTTCCGGAATGACCGCCCTCGTCACCGGCGCCGCGGGGGGGATTGGCTCGGCAATCAGTCATGCCCTGGCCCGCCAGGGCGCACGGTTGGCGCTGTCGGGGACCAACCCGTCCAAGCTGCGCTCGTTCCGCGAAGAGCTGAACGACACCTATGGTCACGACCATGTTGAGATCACCTGCGATCTCTCGAACACCGAACAGGTCGAACGCCTGGTCCCGGCGACGGTTGATACGCTGGGCAAGATCGACATCCTGGTGAACAATGCCGGGATTACCCGCGACAACCTGGCCATGCGGATGAAGGATGAGGAGTGGGAGCAGGTCATCAAGATCAATCTTGAAGCCGCCTTCCGCCTGATGCGCGCCGCGACCAAGCCGATGATGAAGGCCCGGTTTGGCCGGATCATCACGATCACCAGCGTGGTCGGCGCGACCGGCAACCCCGGGCAGATGAACTATGCCGCAGCCAAGGCCGGTCTGGTCGGCATGTCAAAGTCGCTGGGGCAGGAAATCGCCAGCCGCGGGGTGACGGTCAACTGCGTGGCCCCCGGTTTCATCCGCACGGCGATGACCGACGTGCTGCCCGATGCCCAGAAAGACGCGCTCAACGCGCGCATTCCGATGGGCCGGATGGGCGAGGGCGAGGATATCGGCGCTGCCGTGGCCTATCTGGCCAGCAAGGAGGCCGGTTACATCACTGGGCAGACCCTGCACGTCAATGGCGGGATGGCGATGCTCTGACTTGAGTTCTTCCCCCTTGATGGGGGAAGGATACGAAGCCTTGCGCTCGTGAGAGCGCTTAGGCGCAGTTGGATCGGGGTGCTGGTGCGGCATTGCTTGGGGGCGCCCGAGACACCACCCCCACCCAAGCTATGCCAGGCAGCAAGCTGCCAGTCTCCGCTATCCCTCCCCCATCAAGGGGGAGGAGGACTGCGATTTATCCCCAGTTTAGCCGGGAATCGCAGGCAGTAAACTTGCCCGCCGCACCCCCGGCGCTAAGAACGAATGACCGAATTTCCGGCGCTGCGGCCGATTCCGGCCGTGCGCTTCCCTGGGGACGAAAGACCGACCATGAAGGCCACTATCGAACGCGCGACGCTCCTGAAGTGCCTGTCGCACGTCCAGTCCGTCGTCGAACGGCGCAACACGATCCCGATCCTCTCGAACGTGCTGATCGAGGCCGCCTCTGACGGCACGGTCAAGATCATGGCAACCGATCTTGACCTGCAAGTGGTGGAAACGCTCGGTGCGGTCTCGGTCGAAAATGCGGGTGCAATTACCGTTTCGGCCCACCTGCTGTTCGATATCGCCCGCAAGCTGCCTGATGGGAGCCAGGTCAGCCTGGAAACCGCCGACAACCGCATGACAGTCAAGGCCGGGCGCAGCCGTTTCTCGCTGCCGACTCTGCCGCGCGACGATTTCCCGGTCATCGTCGAGGGCGATCTACCAACCAGCTTCGAACTGCCGGCGGCAACGCTTGCCCAGCTGATCGATCGCACCCGCTTTGCCATCAGCACCGAGGAAACGCGCTATTACCTCAACGGCATCTTCCTGCACGTCACCGATGACGAGCTGAAGGCCGCCGCGACCGATGGCCACCGCCTTGCCCGCTTCACGCTAAAGCGCCCGGATGGCTCGGAAGGCATGCCCGACGTGATCGTGCCGCGCAAATGCGTGGCTGAGCTCCGCAAGCTGCTGGAAGAGGCGCAGGACGCCAATGTCCTGATCGACCTCTCGGCCAGCAAGATCCGCTTCACCCTGGGCGGCGAAAACGGCGTCGTGCTGACCAGCAAGCTGATCGACGGTACTTTCCCGGACTACAGCCGCGTCATTCCGACCGGCAACGACAAGCTGCTGCGGCTTGATCCTAAGAGTTTCTGGCAGGGCGTGGACCGCGTTGCCACGATCGCCACGGAAAAGACCCGCGCGGTCAAGATGGCGCTGGACAATGACCGGGTGACCCTCTCGGTCACCTCACCCGACAACGGCACGGCATCTGAAGAAGTCCCGGCCGATTACAAGTCTAGCGGGTTCGAGATCGGCTTCAACGCCACCTATCTCAAGGACATCCTGGGCCAGATTGAAGGCGACACGGTCGAACTGCACCTAGCCGATGCCGGCGCGCCGACGCTGATCCGCCAGGACGACAAGAGCCCGGCGCTTTACGTGCTGATGCCGATGCGCGTCTGATTGCGGTTATGCCCGGGCCGGTCCACTGGCCCGGGCAAGCCGGACGGTCCGCTATTCGGCGGTCGTCGGATCGATGATATTGCGCACTTCCTGAATACTGTTGGCCGGGAACCCGGCAGTCTCCGCGTGTTGGCGGATCATCGCTTCATCCGGTGCGCGATAGATGCAGTAGATCTTGTTGTCGGTCACGTAGGAGTGGACCCACTGGATCTGCGGCCCCAGGTCTCGCAGCACCGAGCATGAGGCTTGCGAAGCGCCCTTCAGCGCATCGCTATCCAGCGAGCCGGCCCCGGGCATTTCCCGTTCGATTACGAATTGTGGCATTGTCGTCTACCCTCTCCAGAAAGCGTGGCAGCGACCCGTGTTTATGGCACGAGGATAGGCCGGAGCGGTGCTCTTGGCCACCGTTAATATACAAGCGCGCTCCAATTGACCTTACGCCGTCAACCCCTAGGAATACTGGGAGGATTCAAGCGGGAGAGCGATCATGACCCAGACCGTCCAGGTAAAGCGCGGCGCACTCGGTGAAACGCGGATTGCCCAATACGCCGATGCGCCGCTGGGCGATGGTGAGGTGCGGCTGAAGGTGGAGAGCTTCTCGGTCACCGCCAACAACGTGACCTATGCCGTAGCTGGTGATGCCTTTGGCTATTGGAACTTCTTCCCGGGCGAGGGCGAGTGGGGCGTGGTGCCGATGTGGGGCCATGCCGTGGTCACCGAAAGCCGCCACCCGGAGATTGCCGAGGGCGAACGGGTCTATGGCTACCTACCGATGGCTGACAGCCTTGACGTGCTGCCGACCGGCGTAAGCGCTGGCGGGTTCACCGATGCCGCCGCGCACCGCCAGCCGATGAGCCCGATCTATAACCAGTACAGCCGGCTCGCTGCCGATCCGGAACACGATCCGGCGCGCGAGGGTGAGCGGATGATCTTTGGCCCGTTGTTCAAGACCGGGTTCCTGATCGAAAGCTTCATGCGCCGCGAGGGCTGGTTCGGGGCTGAGGCGGTGGTGCTGACCTCGGCCTCGTCCAAGACGGCGATGGGGCTGGCCTCGGTGGCCAAGCACCGCTCGCCAGGGATCAGGCGGATCGGGCTGACCTCGGCCGGCAATGTCGATTTCGTGAAGCGGGGCGGGTTCTATGACCTGGTGCTGGCTTACGACGATCTCACCGGTCTGCCGCAGGTCTCCTCGGTGCTGGTCGATTTTGCCGGCAATGCTGGGTTGATCCATGGCGTGCACACCACTCTGGGCGATAACCTCAAGTATTCCTGCACCGTCGGTGCGACACATGTCGGTGCGGGCTTTGGACAGAACAACGGCCCGCCGCCGGGGCCCACTCCGGTGCTGTTCTTTGCCCCCGATCATGCCGTCGCAGCGATAAAGGAACAGGGCCCCAAAGCCTTTGGCGAGGCTGTGGGGGTGAGTTGGCTGCGCTTCATCGCCGAAGCGGGCGGGGCGCTGACGATTGACGAACGCCATGGGCTTGAGGCTGCGCGCGAGGCTTACCTCGCGACGCTGGCGGGCCGGGCCGATCCTGCTGTGGGGATCGTGATCCGGCCCTAAGCGGCGAAGGTTACTCCGCCGCTTCCAGCATCTCGGCGCGCTGCGGACCACGGATCAGGCCACCGGGGGTGGCACCTGTCCACTTGCCGTCACGGAAGGTGACTACGCCGGTCTTGATCGTGCAGACATAGCCTTCGGCCTTTTGCAGCAGGCGCTTGCCGCCGGCTGGGAGGTCAAAAGCGAGCCAGGGCTTGCCCAGCTTGACCTTGTCCAGGTCGATCACGTTGATATCTGCGAGATAGCCCGGCGCCAGGATGCCGCGATCATCCAGCCCATAGAGCCGCGCCGTATCGCGGCACTGGCGCTTCACAGCATTCTCCAGACTGATGCGATTGCCACGCTTGCGATCACGCACCCAGTGCTGGAGCATGAAGGTCGGGCTCGCCGCATCGCAGATCGTGCCGCAGTGCGCGCCGCCATCGGACAGCGAGTTGACCGTGTCATCGCTCTGCTGCAACGCCTCGAGGAAATCGAGGTTGCCATCGGCATAGTTGAGGATCGGGAGGTAAATGAAGCCCGTGCCGCCATCGCGGCACAGCAGGTCATAGGCATATTCGTCACCCGAGACGCCGGCCGCAGCAGCGCGGGCGGCTATCGAGGCATCGGCCTGCGGCTCGTAATCGAAATCGGGGTCCATCTCGAACTGCATGCCCCAGCCGCCGCTGACCACCATTGAAATGCCGATGATGTCTTCCGGCACCTGGCTGTAATCGCAGGCTTCAGACAAGAGCTGCGCCTTGAATGCCGGGTCAAGCAGCTTGGCGCGCTGCTGTTCCCACGGCAGTTCGGCAATCGCTTGCCAACTGGGGCGCAGGCGGAACGGGTGGACCGTGCCCTGCCAGGCCATGATGATGCCGTTGCCGCGGAGCGCGATCTGGGCGACGATGTTCGCGCCATTGTCGTTTTCAGCGCGCATATTGGCGATCTGCTCGTCGAGCGGCTGCTCCTTGGCAATCGACTGGAGCGCTGCGAAAGTCACCGGCAGGCCGGTTTCGCGGCTGATCTGGCCCATCCAGCCAAACTCATTCCATTCGCGGCGCAGGTCGCTGGCCATTTCGAACACGCCATAGCCAACCCGGCCCATCGCCCGGCCGATCTCGACCAGTTCCTCTTCGGTCGCGGTGGTGCCGGGGACCAGTTCGCCATCGATCGAGCGGTGCAGCACGGTGCGGCTGGTGGAAAAGCCCAGCGCCCCGGCGCGCACGCCTTCCTCGACGATATCGGCCATTTTCTGGATATCATCGGCAGTCGGGACGGCGCCCGGCATTTCGCGGTCACCCAGCACATAGGCACGCACCGCGCCGTGCGGCACATGGGTGCCTACGTCGATGGCGCGCGGCAACCGCTCCAGCGCATCAAGGTATTCTGGGAAGGTTTCCCAGTCCCACTTCATCCCTTCGGCCAGGGCAGTACCGGGGATATCCTCCACCCCTTCCATCAGTCCGATCAGCCAGTTGTGGCGATCCGGCGCAGCCGGGGCAAAGCCAACACCGCAATTGCCCATCACCGCCGTGGTGACGCCGTGCCACGATGACGGCGCCATTTCCTGGTCCCAGGTGGCCTGGCCATCATAATGCGTGTGCACATCGACCCAGCCCGGCGCGACGATCTTGCCCGCCGCGTCGATCTCGTCCGTGGCGTCGCCCTGGATCTTGCCCACTGCGGCGATCAGCCCGTCCTTGACCGCAATGTCGCCCGTAAAGCGCGGATTGCCGGTGCCGTCGACAATTGTGCCGCCGCGAATGATCAGATCGTAGGTTGCCATGGGCTCTCTCCGCTGGTCGCGACTCTCTTGGGTCGCGCCTTTAACCGGGCGATTAAATCACGGGTCGGGGATGGGGGCAAGCGAAGAAGCGGGGCCTATTCCCCAAGGGCCCGGATCATGTCTCCGACATCGACGAACTTCTCGCGCGGGGCGCCGTCGCGGGCGCGCTTTTCCTCGGCGGCCTCGATCTTCTTCCAGTCGCGGAAAGTGACGACATCGAGGCCGCGCGCCTCGGCCAAAGCGTCGAACCCGGGGCGGCCAGCCTTGCCTGCGCCGTTGCCGATATCCTCGGCAATCAGTTCGACCACGGAAAAACCATCGGGGCGGTTAGTGCCGATGGTGCCAGAAGGCCCGCGCCGCGCCCAACCGACGCAATAGAGGCCAGGGAGAATCCGCCCTTCGTCATTGGCAAAGCGGCCGGCACTCTCTTCAAACGGCACGCCGGGGATCGGGCTGGTCTTGTAGCCGATGCAGGTGACGATGAGGCTGCAGGGGATCGTGTAGGTTTCGCCCGTGCCGCTGGCCCGACCATTGGTGTCGAGCACGGTGCGCTCGATCTCGATCCCAGTCACCTTGTCATCGCCCAGGATCGCACGCGGACTGGCGAAGAAATCGAAGTCGATCTCGACCGGCTTGTCGGCGCGAAACTCCTCGGGGATCGCGGCGAACCCGCGCAGGTGGCCGACCGACTTGCGCTGTCCGGGTTCCAGGAACAGGTCCTCGTCTTCGGCCGGCAGGTCGGCTGGATCGACCCGCGGGCAGGCGCGTTCCAGGTGGGCCAGTTCGCCCAGTTCCTTGGGGGTCATCGCGATCTGGTGCGGGCCGCGCCGACCCAGGATGACGATCCGATAAATCTTTGATCTTTCAAGCGTATGGAGCGCATGACCGACGATGTCGCTGCCGGTAAACTCGCTTGCGGTCTTGGACATGATCCGAGCCACGTCGAGGGCGACATTGCCGTTGCCGATGACGACGGCGGTGCTGCCCGACAGGTCCGGATTGAGCTTTGCGAACTGGGGATGGCCATTGTACCAGCCGACGAAGGCAGCACTGCCGAAGACGTTTTCCAACCCCTCGCCAGGGATCCCTGCGGGCTTGTCGTTGGGGGCTCCTGTCGCCAGGACAACGGCGTCGTAAAGCTCTTGCAGTTCGGCGATGGTCACATCCTCGCCGATCATGACGTTGCCGACAAAACGGACATTGTCGGACAGCGCCGTTCCCTCATAGCGGCGCGAGACGCCCTTGATCGACTGATGGTCCGGGGCAACGCCGGTGCGGATCAGGCCATAGGGGACTGGCAGCATATCGAAGATATCGACCCGGACATCCTCGCCCCACTGCTTTTGTGCGGCTTCGGCGGTGTAATAGCCAGCGGGACCTGATCCGATGATGGCGATGTGGCGCATGTCCTGCGTGGCCTCCCCCGGTCGCTGCGGAGGACCACTTTCAGCCACTCCGCTCGCGTTTTCTGCCTGGGCAGGATGCCTTGCAGACAAGGGCTTTGCAACCCGGCTGGCAAAAGTCGCAGGGCTGCTCGCACGCTCGCTTTTGCTTATGAAAGTTAACTGTTTTTCAAAGTGCCTCGGGCAAAAGCGCAGCCATGTCCGCGAGGCACGCGAGAACGATTCAAGCTGCGGCGCGCGACGCGCCAGTTGGCGCTCGCCTGCGTGACACGGCTCGAGCGCAGGAGCTGGTTGGTGACAACTGGTGGTTGATGGCACCGATCATGGCGGTGATCACGATCGTCATCGCCACTGCGACCGACACCCTACCGGGCATCCCGGCGCTGAGCCTGATCGCTGCGGCGATGTGGCTGACCTGGCCCATCGCCCGCGTCAACCGGCGCGAAAAGCTGCGCTGCCACGATCAGACCCGCCGTCAGCTCCTGTTGGGCTTGCACATCAGCGGGCCGATGCTGCTGTTCGGCCTTGCGATCGGGTTCTGGACCGAGAGCATTCCATCGATGGACTGGCGCGAGACGATAAGCGCCCCCGTGATCGCCTCTTCCCTGGCCGCTGTGATCCTCAATCGTCGCATCGCCAGTATCATCGCGGCGACTATCGCAACCTGGCTGGGTGTGGCGCTGGTCGCGGGCAATATCGATACTCTGATGATCCTGATCGGCGGGGCGGCCATCGGGGTTCACGCGTCGGTTCAGCAGGCCCGCCAAGACCGCGCCGAATTCGCTGCCGAACGTGAGCGCCGGCGCAACCAGACACGCGCGGAACAGTTGCTCAACGAGTTCGAGGAGAGCGGGCAGGGCTGGTTCTTTGAAACCGACCGGCACGGCGCGCTGCTCTATGTCTCGCCAACCGTGGGAAAGGTGCTCGACCGCGAGCCGCACGAACTTGTCGGCGAGCCATTGTCCGTGCTCTTTCAGCCCGATGCCGAGGAGGGGGAGCGATCGCTGGCTTTCCATCTGACGGCCCGTTCGGCCTTCAACGACCTGGCCCTGCGCGCCGCCGTTCCTGGCGAGGAGCGCTGGTGGTCGATTTCGGCCCGGCCGCTGTACGATGAGTTCGGCAACTTCCTGGGTTTTCGGGGTTCGGGCCATGACCTGACCGAGAAACGCCGGTCGCAGGAACACGCCTCGCGCCTGGCGCATTACGACTCGCTTACCGGCCTCGCTAACCGCCTGCAGATGGCTCAAACGCTGGAACGCATTCTGGCCGCGCCGAATCCGGGGCAGCGCGCCTGCTCTATCTTCCTGCTCGACCTCGATCGGTTCAAGCAGGTCAACGACACGATGGGCCATCCGGTCGGCGATGCCTTGCTGACGCAGGTGGCGGAAAGGCTTAGACACACCGTTGGCGAGCTTGGCCGGGTCGGCCGACTGGGTGGTGATGAGTTTGAGGTCGTCCTGCCCGGCCGGCACAAGCGCGAAGCCCTGGCGGCGCTGGCCGAGCGGGTGATCGACAACTTGTCGCTGCCCTACCAGCTTGAAGGCCACCGCGTGGTCATTGGCGCCTCGATCGGGATCGCCCTGTCCCCCGACGATGGGGTGACTTCTGACGCGCTGATCCGCAATGCCGACCTGGCGCTCTACGCGGCCAAGGATGGCGGGCGCGGGCGGCACCACTTCTATGCAGCCGATCTACACAGCGATGCCGAGGAACGCCGCCAGCTTGAGGCGGACCTGCGCGAGGCTGTTGCCATTGGTGGGCTTGAACTGGCCTACCAGCCAGTAGTCCAGACCACTACCGAACGAATTACCGGGTTTGAGGCGCTGCTGCGCTGGACCCATCCGGTCCATGGGCCGCTATCGCCCACCAAGTTCATTCCGATTGCCGAAGATGTCGGCATGATCACTCAGATTGGCGAATGGGCCTTGCGCACGGCCTGCATGGAACTGGCCAAGTGGCCGGAATCGGTCCGCGTGGCGGTCAACGTCTCGCCCTTGCAGTTCGCCAATCCGGGCCTGCCGGCTGTGGTGACCCAGGCGCTCGCAAATGCTCAGGTCAGCCCTGACCGGTTAGAGCTGGAGATTACCGAAAGCGTGTTTCTCAACGAGGACGAAGGCGTCGAAAAGATGTTCGCGGCGCTGAAGCGGATCGGCGTGCGGCTGGTGCTCGATGACTTCGGCACAGGCTATTCCTCGCTTGGCTATCTCCAGCGCGCGCCGTTCAACAAGATCAAGATCGATCAGTCATTCGTGCGCGGCGCCACCCAGGCCGGCAGCCCGAACGGCGCAATCATCAGCTCGATTGTGAGCCTGGCCGAAGCGCTGGGCATGGAAACCACGGCCGAGGGCGTCGAGACCTTTGACGAGCTCGATCTGATCCGCCACCTCGGATGCAGCCACGTTCAAGGTTACATCTATGACAAGCCGCTGACTTTCGCCGAAGCGAGCGCACGGCTGGCCTCAGGGTTGACTGCAATCCCCAGCGGCCCGCGCTCGGCCCGGGCAACGCGGCACACCGTCTTGCGCAAGGTCACGCTGGTCCATGGTGAGCAGCGCTACCAGGCCACGATCCGCAACCTCTCGGCGACCGGGGCGCTGATCGAAGGGCTGTGGAATGTCCCGGCGGGGACCATTTTCCAACTGGAATGGGGCGATGGCCAGGTGATGACTGCGACCGCCCGCTGGTCGCAGCAGAACCGGATGGGCGTCGAATTCGCCACCCAGCTGGCGGGTTCGCCTGGCGCAGGTCAGCCTGCCCTCGGCAACGCCGACCTGTCGCTAGTGCGGCGCCAGGCAGCCGGTTAAAAGCGCTGGAATGCTGCCATTTCAGGCCAGCTGTTAGGCTTTTCGCAACCATGTTCGCTTAGAAAAGCACAAGTCAAACAACGAGCGAGAACGATGAGCGGAGGCAATGCCTCACCCCTTGGCCGTTTCAGAAACCTGCTGGGCAGCCGGCGGGATGGCGGATCGACGTCCGAAATCAGTCGGAACGACCGCGAGCGCCTGCTCGAGCTGGCTCATGACTACGAAAAGTCCGGTCACGGCTGGTTCTGGTCGACCAGCGCCGATGGGCGGCTGACCTATGTGTCCGAATGTGTTGCGCAGGTTCTGGGCGTCCCGGTCGACGAACTGGTCGGGCAGCCGGTCCAATCATTGTTCATCCTGGAACGCGATGAAGACGATGGGGTTGAACGGACGCTCCCGCTGATCCTGAGCGCCCGCAAGACCTTTGCCGACCTGCCGGTCAAGGCGGCCAGCGATTCAGTCGAGTTGTGGTGGTCGATTGCCGGCCGGCCGCAGTTCGATGCCACTGGTCATTTCATGGGCTATTACGGCAACGCCATCGACGTGACCGCATCGCGCCAGTCGCACAAGGATGCCTCGCGCCTGGCGCAGTACGATTCGCTAACCGGCCTCGCCAACCGCCACCGCATCGGCAAGCGGCTCAACGCGATCCTCACTGCCTACAAGACCGCCAAGCGTGCTTGTGCGATCTTCATGCTCGATCTCGACCGCTTCAAGCAGGTCAACGATACGCTGGGCCATCAGGCGGGAGACGAACTGCTCAAGCAGGTGGCGCAGCGGCTGCATCGCGTGCTGGGCGACAAGAGCTTTGAGATTGGCCGCCTGGGCGGTGATGAATTCCAGGTGATTCTGCCCGATATCGACGATCGCGGCCGCCTTGGCGAGATTGCACTGACAGTCATTTCGATGCTGTCGCAACCCTACCAGATTGACGGCAGCCGCTGCGTGATCGGCGCTTCGGTTGGGATCGCGATCGCACCTTACGACGGGATTACCAGCGAAGAGCTGGTTCGTTCGGCCGACCTTGCGCTCTATGCCTCGAAGGGTGGGGGACGCGGGCAGTTCCGCTTCTACTCAAGTGATCTTCATAACGAAGCGGAGCGGCGCAAGCAGATCGAGGATGATTTGCGCGATGCCTTGGCCAGCGACCAGATGCACGTGGTTTACCAGCCGATCGTTGATGCCACGACCAACAAGGTGGTCTCGCTTGAGGCGCTGGCGCGCTGGGAGCACCCAGAGCTGGGCGAAATTGCCCCATCGATCTTCATCCCGATCGCCGAGGAAGCCAGTCTGATCGGGCAATTGGGCGATTGGGTGCTCAAACAAGCCTGCGCCGATGCCGCCGAATGGCCTGGCGGCGTCAAGATTTCGGTCAATGTCTCGGCTGCGCAGTTTGGCAACCTTGGTTTTCCGACGCTGGTCGCCCAGGCACTGGCCCATTCGGGCCTCTCGCCGGACCGGCTGGAACTGGAACTGACCGAATCTGTCTTCCTGGGCGACAAGTCGAGCACCGAAGACATGTTCAACGCGCTCAAGATGCTGGGCGTGCGGTTGGCGCTCGACGATTTCGGCACCGGCTATTCGTCGCTCAGCTATCTGCAGCACGCGCCGTTCGACAAAATCAAGATCGATCAGAGCTTCATCACCGATGTGACCCAGCCTGGCAGCCGCAACGCCGCGATCATTTCGGCGATCGTCAGCCTGGCCAAGGCGCTGAAGATGGACACCACCGCCGAAGGAATCGAAGCCCACGACGAGCTAAAGGCCATGCGCAGGCTGGGGGTCAGTCAGATCCAGGGCTTCATTTACGCCTCGGCCGTTCCGGTCGATGAAGTCAGCGAGAATTTGCTCAGCGGCGATTGGGTGATCGAGCCCGATGGGCCGAGCCGCTATCGCCCGGACCGTCGCACCGTACTGCGCAAGGTCGGTCTGATCCACGAGGATCATCGCTACGAAGTGATGATGCGCAACCTGTCGCGCAGTGGCTGCATGGTCGAAGGCCTGGTCGATGTGCCGGTTGGCACGCCTTTCGTGGTCGATTTCGGCGAAGGTCAGTTGGCCGTGGCGCACGTCCGGCGCAGCGCCGGCGCGATGCAGGGGCTGGAATTCGAACAGCAGCTGGTTGACGACGGTGCCGGCGGCCTGTGCACCCGCCACCGCGTTTCGCCCTATGTCCTGGCTCAGGCCGGCATGCCGCTTCAGGCCCTGCCCAAGGGGCAATACCCGATGCAGCTGATGCAGCAGCCCGGCGCCCCGCTTAGCCTGCCGAAATTTGCCACGGTCGAAGTCAAGCACCGCGGAGTAAAGTTGGGCTAGGCGCGCAGCAACGGCCTGCGCTGAGCCAGATCGTTGCGGATCGTGGTCGCGGCAACCCCCGCTTCGCCCATGGCGTGGCTGATCTGATCCAGCCCCAGCACGACATCGCCGGCAGCATAGAGGCCTGGCACCGAAGTGCGCTGGTGGGCATCGACCGGCAGCGAGCCGTCCTCGGCAATTCGGGCCCCGGCCTGCCGCGCCAGCTCGATATGGATGTCCGATCCCAGCGCCGGATAAAGGCTGTCATAGTGCACCACTCCGCCAGGCGTCGTCACTGCAATCACCTGGTCTTTGGGGTCGATCGCCTGGCAAGGTCCGTCGATCAGCGTGATGGCAAATTCGGCGACGCGAGTGCGGTCGATGGTCTCCAGCTGATGCGGCCCGTCCGGAGCGATCAGGGTCACGTCGGCCGTGTAACTGCGCAGGAACACGGCTTCGTTCACGCCGTGACTGCCCGTGCCGATCACGCCAATGCGCTTATCGGTTACTTCATAGCCATCGCAAACCGGACAATAGCGGATTAGCCCGGCAGCCAGCGCGCGGTCGTGCTGGTCCGGGTCCATCGGCGGGCGCCGGTTCGTGACCCCAGTGGCCAGCAGCACGGCCGAGGCCTGAAGCGGCTGGCTGCCCCAGTCGACCAAAAAGCCGTCCTGC
The DNA here is from genome assembly GCF_007954425.1 of Novosphingobium ginsenosidimutans. Taxonomy (NCBI): domain Bacteria; kingdom Pseudomonadati; phylum Pseudomonadota; class Alphaproteobacteria; order Sphingomonadales; family Sphingomonadaceae; genus Novosphingobium; species Novosphingobium ginsenosidimutans. The sequence continues at coordinate 2,113,863 of NZ_CP042345.1, forward strand.
GCCGGCTCAATCCGCATCACTATCCCGCTGACCTGCTTGACCCCGAACCCTTCGGCCTGGGTGCGCATTCGCGCCAGCAGCTCGGTCCCGCTGATCCCGTCGGGAAAACCAGGGCAATTGTGACTGCGCGGGATCCGCGCCGCGCGGCTTTGCCCCGCGTCTACCACCAGCACTTTCAGGTGAAACCGCGCCAGATAGATCGCCGCCGTTAATCCTGCCGGTCCGCCACCGATTACCACGCAGTCGTAATCGCTTTTGCTCATGGGGGTTTAGCCTCCTGGGCGGGGCTTTGTTCCATGCGGGCCGAAAGCCCTTGCCGGATCACTTCTTTATATTATGATTATCATATAAAGGAGCGGCCATGCGCTACACGTCCGAACACAAGCACGAGACCCGCACGAAGATCCTGAATGCGGCTGCACGCGTCCTGCGTGAACAGGGGCCGGATCGGCTGGCGATTGGCGAGGTCATGGCCAGCGTGGGGCTCACACACGGCGGCTTTTATGCGCATTTCCCCTCAAAGGATGCGCTGGTCGAAGAAGCGCTTGCGACAATGTTTGGAGAAGCCCGGCTTTCAGGCGCGCAGCTCAAACTCGCTTTGGCCGATCCGCAGGCCGATGTCCGCGCTGCGCTTCGCGGTTTTCTGTCAGGCTATTTGTCGCCCGCCCATCGGGATGGAAAGCAGGCCGGCTGCCCATTGCCGGTGATGGCCAGCGATAGCGGCCGCAGCGCCGGGCCAACGCGCGATCATTTCAGTCAGGGACTGCAGCGCATAACGGGCACCCTGGTGGCGGCCCTGGACCGGATAGGGCATAGCGATCCGCAGGCTATTGCCAGGGCAATTGTCAGCCGAATGGTCGGAGCAGTGGCCATTGCCCGGGCACTGGGGCCGGGGGCGGAATCCGATGCCGTGCTGCGCGACAGTCTCCTCGCGTTGAAAGAGGAGCTTGGGCTGTGAACGCCTCCGTTGCCGTCGATGCCCGGACCGCCATGTTGCGCAGCGGGCCGATCCTGCCAACCCTGACCAGGCTAAGCCTCCCCAACCTGATTGCGCTCTGCTCTGCCACGATCGTTTCGATTGCCGAGACCGCCTATGTCGGCCGCTTGGGGGTGGCCTCGCTTGGCGGCATTGCGCTGGCCTTTCCGGTCTTCATGCTGATGCAAATGCTTTCGGCCGGGGCCATGGGGGGGACGGTCTCGGGCGCGATCAGTCGCGCGCTGGGGGCGGGGGATGCTGCGGCGGCGCGCGGTCTTGCGCTAACCGCGCTGGCGTTGGGCGTGGGCTTTGGTTTGCTGCTGAACCTTATCGTTCTGACACTCGGCCCCGCGGTCTTCCGGCTGATGGGCGGGCATGGGGCGGTCCTGGAGGAAGCCGTAACCTTCGCGCATATCGCCGCTTTCGCCATCGCCGGAATCTGGGCTTCGAACACGCTGGCCTCGATTGCCCGCGGTTCGGGCACCATGGCGGTCCCGGCGGTGATCCTGCTCGTGTCGGGACTGGTCCAGGTTGCCATTGGCGGGACGCTTGCGTTGGGCTTGGGCCCAGCTCCGCAGCTCGGGATAGCCGGCGTGGCGATAGGCCAGCTGGTCGCCTTCTGGGGCGCGGCGCTCGCCTTGCTGGTCTATCTCCTGTCGCCGCGCTCGCGCCTGCGCCTGACCTTTGCGGCCAGCTTGCTCTCTGCCGCCCGCGCGCGTGAGATCATGCGGATTGGCTGGATCGCGATGCTCTCGCCGCTGCTGTCGGTTTCGACCGTGTTGGTCCTGACCAGTCTGGTTGCACAGTTCGGACCCGAGGCACTGGCTGGCTACGGGATCGGTGTACGGCTGGAATTCCTGCTGATCCCGATCGCCTTCTCGGTCGGCGTAGCCTCTGTGCCGATGGTCGGCACCGCCATGGGTGCGGGCGATGTGCCGCGCGCACGGGCCGTGGCCTGGACCGCCGGGGCGATGGCCGCGACGGCGCTCGGCGTGCTCGGTGCGGTCGTCGCAGTGATGCCGTGGCTGTGGGTCGATTTGTTCACGGCCGACCCGGTCGTCCGCCAGACGGCATACCAGTATCTCGTGATCGCCGGGATCGGCTTCCCGTTCTTCGGCCTCGGCCTGTGCCTCTACTTCGGCTCGCAAGGCGCGGGCCGGGTGGGCGGAGCGATCGGCGCCCAGGCCATCCGGCTGGGGATGGTGGTGATCGGCGGCTGGCTGCTGGCCCACGCAGGTCTGCCGCTCTGGAGCGTCTTCGCGCTTTCGGTCAGCGCGATGATCGCGATGGGCCTGGCGACGGCGCTGTTCGTCAAGCTGACCCGCTGGTAGCCAGACGGCTTATGGCCTTCCGGGCCGGTGACAGTGCGCTGACTTGCTGCTAGGGGCGAGGCAAACCTAGCGGAAGTGTCATGACAGATCTCGCAAGTATCAGAAATTTCAGTATTATTGCTCACATTGACCACGGCAAGAGCACCCTGGCGGATCGGCTGATCCAGTTCACCGGGGGCCTGTCCGAGCGCGAGATGTCGGCGCAGGTGCTGGATAACATGGATATCGAGCGGGAACGCGGGATCACGATCAAGGCCCAGACCGTCCGGCTGAAGTACCGCGCCAAGGATGGCAAGGACTATGAGCTGAACCTCATGGACACCCCCGGCCACGTCGACTTCGCCTATGAAGTGTCGCGCTCCCTGGCCGCCTGCGAAGGCGCGCTCCTCGTCGTCGACGCCGCGCAGGGGGTCGAGGCGCAGACCCTCGCCAACGTCTACCAGTCGATCGAGCACGACCACGAGATCGTTCCCGTCATCAACAAGATCGACCTGCCCGCCGCCGAGCCCGAAAAGGTCAAGCACGAGATCGAGGAAGTGATCGGCCTCAATGCCTCCAACGCCGTCCTCACCTCGGCCAAGTCGGGCATCGGGATCGAGGACGTGCTCGAAGCCGTCGTCACCCGCATCCCCCCGCCCAAGGGCGATGCCAATGCCCCGCTCAAGGCCATGCTGGTTGACAGCTGGTACGATCCCTACCTTGGCGTGGTGATCCTGGTCCGCGTGGTCGAAGGCACGATCCGCAAGGGTCAGCAGGTCAAGTTCATGGCCGGCGGCACCGAACACCTGATTGACCGGGTCGGCTGCTTCACCCCCAAGATCGAGCAGCTGAGCGAGCTGACCGCCGGCGAAATCGGCTTCATTACCGCCCAGATCAAGGAAGTGGCCCAGGCCCGCGTCGGTGACACGATCACCACGGTCAAGGGCGGGGCGGCCGAGGCGCTGCCCGGCTTCAAGGAAGTCCAGCCCGTGGTGTTCTGCGGCCTCTTCCCGGTCGACGCGGCCGACTTTGAAAAGCTGCGCGAGAGCATCGGCAAGCTGCGCCTCAACGATGCCAGCTTCAGCTTCGAGATGGAGAGCAGCGCCGCCCTGGGCTTCGGCTTCCGCTGCGGCTTCCTCGGCCTGCTGCACCTGGAAATCATCCAGGAACGCCTGACCCGCGAATATGACCTGGACCTGATCACCACGGCCCCCAGCGTGGTCTACCGCATCCAGCTGCGCGCCAGCCGGACCGACGACGCGCGCGAGATCTACCTGCACAACCCGGCCGACTATCCCGATCCCAGCCGGATCGAGCAGATCGACGAACCCTGGATCAAGGCGACGATCTACACGCCCGACGAATACTTGGGCAGCATCCTCAAGCTCTGCCAGGATCGCCGCGGCATCCAGACCGGGCTGACCTACGTCGGCGGCCGCGCCCAGGTGTCATACGAGCTGCCGCTCAACGAAGTGGTGTTCGATTTCTATGACCGCCTGAAATCGATCAGCCGCGGCTATGCCAGCTTTGACTATGAACAGATCGGCCTGCGCGAAGGCGATCTCGTCAAGATGGGCATCCTCGTCAACAACGAGCCGGTCGACGCCCTGTCGATGATCGTCCACCGCTCCGTCGCGGAAACCCGCGGCCGCCACATGTGCGAACGCCTGAAAGACCTGATCCCCCGCCACCTGTTCAAGATCCCGATCCAGGCCGCGATCGGCGGCAAGGTCGTGGCCCGCGAAACCATCAGCGCCATGCGCAAGGACGTCACCGCCAAGTGCTATGGCGGCGACATCACCCGCAAGAAGAAGCTGCTGGAAAAGCAGAAGAAGGGGAAGGCGCGGATGCGGGAGTATGGCAATGTGTCGATTCCGCAGGAGGCGTTTATTGCGGCGTTGCGGATGGGGGAGGAGTGAAGGCGTCTAAGCGACGTTGCGCAGCAACGGTAGCTTAGAAGCCGGTGCGCGCCAGCGCATCACCCGACCCGGCCGACCTCGGTGCATAGCGCCGCGGATCGACGTCACGTGGCGCATGGAGCGATTGCCCAAGCAATCGCGGAACGGCGCGTGGGAGAGAGAGACGTCGTGGTGCCGAAAAGCATCCGATAACTTCTGATGCGACGACCGTCAGTCCAAGCTTGAAGCTGGGGAAAATTCTTACTTTCTTCTGTTGTTTGCTCGTAAACTCCATATCTTAGAGCAAATACTGGCCATTTTGAGCATAAGAGAGAGGTTATGGCAAAGAAAGTTAAGCCTAACGCCGAAGCCATAGCAAACGCTGAAGACGCAATTGTTCTAGTATCGCGCCAAGTGAAGTTTACGGTGACGGAGTATCCAATCTCAGTATATGTCGAGCGTTTTGAAAATGACGATACTGGACGATTTTTTGTACCTGAGTACCAGAGAAATTTAGCTTGGCATCCTAGGCAGCAATCTGAATTTATTGAATCTTTATTGGTTGGGTTGCCTATACCATTTCTATTTTTCTATCAAACTACCGATGGCAGGATGGAAATCGTCGATGGCTCTCAGAGAATGAGGGCTATGCGCGCATTTCTGAAGGATAACCTTAGGCTTTCAGACCTAGTGCTTGTTCCGGAGCTGAATGGATTTTCGTTCAACGATCTGCCTCAGGATCGCCGGAACAAACTTGAAGATGTTACGATCAGAACCATCGTGCTCGATCCCAGTACCGACGCTGCTACGCGAGCTGAAATGTTCGCTCGAATTAACAAATCAGGTACGGTGGCAAATGAAGCCGAGATTAGACGGGGATCTTTGCCTGGTCCAGTGACCGACCTTATCCGGCAACTTGCGGAAGATGCGCAATTTGAAGCGGCTACCCCGATGTCCCAAAAGATCATAGATCAAAGGGAGCGTGAAGAGCTGGTAACAAGGTTTTTTGCTTATCTTGATGGGTGGGATCATCCTGATGGTAGGTTTCCAAATTATCGAGATAGGCCAAAGAAATATCTTTATGATTATTTGAAAAGGGCGAATGATCAGGCTCTAGACAATCCAGCAATCATTGACGAAATGCGCGCAGAATTTCATCGTATGCTATTTAAAGTAAACGATTTATTCTCTTTCGGATTTCGAAAAACATCGAATGCTAACACTGTTCCGAGAGTGCGATTTGAGGCGATTTCAACCGGAACTGCGCTGGCGCTCCGAGAGAATCCTGCCATTGAGCATTCTCAGGAAGTTGTCGCTCAGCGGATGCTAGATAGATCGTTTGACAAGATTGTGGTATCAGATGGTGCGAATGTCCGCAGTAAGCTAGAGGGCAGAATTGATCTGGTGCGATCTATTCTGGTTGAACCATGAGCCTGCGCGCGGCGCTTTCTGACCGGCGTGAAGAATTCGACGCTCACTTTGCGTTGGCCGAGGCCTTGCAAGACCGAATGATGCTGGATTCGACGTTGGGTCCCGTCAGCTTGTCCGTTCGGCATATAAACACGATAAAATCTGGTCTTCTCGTGCACCTCTATAACATCGTCGAGGCGATCATGAGTGAGGCACTTAGCGCTGTCGGAAGTGCGCTTGGCTCGTCCGATCCAAGGCAGTGGACAGAGCATTCTTTGAGAGAATGGCTTAGAGAGGCAATAGTCGCCCGAACTACGGACGGGAACGAAGATGGGCGCCTCGCAACGGTTTTTCAGATGTCGACGCTGCTCCTGACGCCGTCAATTAGCGGCCCCCAAGCGCTTAAAAAGCCATCAGGCACTTGGGACGATAAGGCTATCGCAAAATGCATTGAGCGCTTGAATGTCTCATTCTGGATGCCGGCGGACATCTGGACCAGAATCGCGTCTGACCCAGGATACGGGGATAAAACCCCGTTGCAATTTCTCGCGCTAAGGAGGAATGCAATAGCGCACGGGAGACGCTCATTCGAGGACGGCGCAAGCGATCAAAGTTTGCCTGCAATCCGCAAGCTGGCTGATGTTGTTTTGGACTACATGGAATACGTTGCGAAGGCGTTTGAGGAACATGTTGCAAATCAGGCGCACATCGTTGCTGCGATATGACTAAGATATCGAAGATTTCGGCAATTGATCTGTTCTGCGGGGTTGGTGGTCTTAGTCAGGGCCTCAAGCAGGCAGGAGTTGGTGTTGAGCTTGGCGTCGATATCGATCCGTTGTGCCGTTTTCCGTTTGAGCAAAACATAAAGGCTGCGTTCTCAGCTGAGGATGTAGCAAACATCGCTCCAGAGAGTCTTGATCAGTATTTCCGTGAGGGAAGCATCCGGCTTCTTGCCGGGTGCGCCCCATGTCAGCCGTTCTCGACCTACTCGCGCAGCGCCAAGCGTGCGCGGGGTGCTGACTGGTATTTGGTTGAACGCTTTGGCGAGATTGTCCGGACATTAAAGCCAGAGCTTGTAACAATGGAAAATGTCCCACCACTTGCTGATGCGTCGGTGTTCGGTGAACTGCTTGGCTTGCTAGACGGATATTACGTTGACTGGGACATCGTGGAGGCGAAGCAGCTTGGGTTGCCACAGACCCGGCAGCGCCTTGTTTTGGTCGCCTCTCGACTTGGTCCAATATCATTGAAGTTACCCAGTAAGCGAGAAACCACTGTTCGCGACGCAATTTCGGGGCTGCCCCCTTTGAAGGCCGGTGACGCGGATGCGGACGATCCTATGCACTGCGCTTCTAAGCTTAGCGATCTGAACTTGAAACGGATTCAAGCATCCCGCCCTGGTGGTACGTGGCGTGATTGGCCGACCGAACTCCGCGCGGCGTGCCATCAGAAACAATCCGGTCAGACTTATCCGTCAGTTTATGGTCGGATGCGATGGGATGCTCAGAGCCCAACCATTACCACGCAATGTTTTGGTTATGGAAATGGTCGTTTCGGTCATCCTGAGCAAGATCGAGCAATCTCACTTCGTGAAGCAGCAATGCTCCAAGGCTTCCCTCGCGCCTACAAGTTTCTTCCAGATGGCGCAAAGCCTAGCTTTGCGACTTTTGGCAGACTGATTGGCAATGCTGTCCCTGTAGAAATCGGCCAAGCAATCGGCGAGCTGTTCCTTGATCATATCGAGAATCAATCGACCCAAACGAGCCATTATTGAGACCATCGTCTTCCAATTTCCAAGTCTCCCCCCTCACTCCCCCCGCCGTCGCGCATTTACCTCATCCAGCCGCCCCGATTCCAGATAGGCCTCGTACAGCCGCCGGGTCCGCGGGCTCATCACGGCCAGGCGGCGCGCTTTCATCGCTTCCAGTTGGGCGTTGATCGAGGCGGCGGTGGCGTCGCTGCGTTTGCGGCGGTCCAGGGCCTGTTCGGCCTCCCATTCCTTGCGCCACTGCTTTTTCAGCCGCGATAGCTCGGTCGCATAGCCGGGGTTGCCGATGGTGTTGCGGCGCTCGGTCACCTGGCCAGCCGCGTTGAAGCGGGTGGGGGCGCGGTTCTTGAGCATGAACATCAGCAGCCGGTCATTGTGCTTGATCCGGCTGCCGACCAGCTTGCCGTAGGAATAGACCGGCACCTCGGTGCCATGGAGCGCGCGTTCGAGCGCCACGTCCTCCAGTTGCTGCACGCCGAGGGAAAGCGCGGCTTCCCAGGCCTTGCGAAAGCTTTCCGCCTCTGGATGGCGGCGCAGCAGGTAGGCGCCTTCGGGGGTCATGTTGACGCGGTGGGCCGCCGCCTTGACGCTGCCGGTGACGGACAGCGCCTCGATAAAGCGGCGCTGGCGGTCTTCCGTCCAGCCATCGTGGCGGTTGGTGCCGCGCGGCACGGGGGCGAAATCGGGGATCTGGCCGGGGGCGGCGGGGAGCTGGCGCTTGTCGATCGTCATGGCGGGGCGTCCTGGGGGTTCTGGGGCGAGTGGAGCGGGGCAGGAAACCCGGGATTATGCCTGAGCCAAGGGGTTGTAGGAAAATGGTTTCTGCCCGCGCGAAGAGGGCCAATGCGCCGCTCTGGCCCGGGATCATGGCTGATCCCGGGCGCTCAGGCCGGATGGCTGGCGGGGCGGAGTGCCCGCAGGCGCCCGGTGCCCGCAAAGGCGCGGCGCCACGGGTTGGTCCGGCGGGAAGCGGGTGTGGCGGCGCTCAGGATGGGCGCGGTGTAATCACGATCGCGCCCGTTCATAGGCCAGGATGATTCTCTCTTCGAAGGAACGCCGCATCCGGTCGGCCTGCGAAAGGGCGCTTTCAAAGTAATCCTTGATCGCGCCATAGCCCTTGTCCGTCAGCCGGACCCAGCTGGAGCGCTGGTCATGCGGGTTGTCGATGCGCTCAACCAGTCCCACGCATTCGAGCTGCCGCAGCCAGCGCAGGCTGGTGGTTGGCGGCACATCCCCCGCGATGCAGGCGCTGGTGACGGAAATCGTCTGGTCCTTCAGCCGGGCGGCAAACAGATCGAGGAGGATGTCCCAGGCCGGCTCGCCGAACAGATCGGCATCGAGGAAGTTCCGCCGGCGCCGGCGATTGCCGTATTCCAGCTCAACCCGGTCGATCAGCAGTTCCCGCTCAAGCGCAGGCGAGAGGCGGGGCGGTGCAAACATCAGGCTTTCGTCGGATTGCTCTGGCTGGTCCAGTGCGGCTTCGAGTTCGTCAGCCAACTTGATCAGCTGGGCGGCGTTTGCCCGGAGCTGGCGGATCTGCCGTTTGGTGGCGGTCATCGCATCGCTCCCACGGTTCGCATGCTGCACACGCGCGGCCCGGCCACGATCAGGTGATCGACAAGCTCGATCCCCAGGGCACTGGCGCATTTGGCGAGCCGGTCGGTAAATTCGATGTCGCGCTTGCTTGGTTCAGCCCGGCCCGACGGATGATTGTGGCACAGGACGATCCGGGCACTGTCCAGCTCGATCGCCCGCCGCAGCAGGGACCGAAGGCGCAACTGGACCTCGGACCAGCCGCCCTGGGCGACAATCTCGTCCTTGATGTAACGCGAGTGCGCATCCAGAAAGATCGCCAGCATCTTTTCCTGACGGGCGCTGCCCAGGGTCGCGATCACGAACTGGTTGAACTTGGGATCATCGGGGACGAAGACGCTTTGCCGAAAATCCTCGCGCATGGCTTCCAGCACGATGCTTTTCGTCATCAGGATCATATCGGCCAGCTCGCTGTGACCAGTCACCTCGCGCACCGCCGATCCGGACGCTGACAGGACCTGCCCCAGCGATCCGAAGGTAGCCAGAAGCTGCGCGGCTATCGCGTCAGCATCTGCCGGTGCGAAGGTTGCGACCAGTCGCGCCAGCAAGGCCTGTTGACGCCCGCGCGCATCAAGCGCCGGTGGGACATCGTCCCGATCAGCAGGGTTATCGCCACGAAATAGGTCGGACCTGAACGCATTATTCCGTAAGCGAGCGGGTCCATGTCTATCTCTAGTACTCGCACTGCGTGCGAGAAGACCGCCAGTAGTTGCAGGGAAGCCGCCCATATTGGCCATACTCTCCAGGCATGGATTGCCACTCTGGAAAAAATCAGAAAGGCAAAGGTGTCGATTGCCAGCCCGGTCCAGTCCAAACCACCGATGTTAAAACCAACCAGTTGGGTGCGGACCATGCTGAGCAAGAGGACAATCAAGAGCGTGGCGGCTCCGCGCCGTTCGGGCGCGGCACCACACTTCCATGCATATGCTATTGTTCCAAGGAAGAGTGCCAGGACTGCTAACGACGCGATCATGTTGACTATCTCGTAGATGGCAGTCCCGGAACTCGCGATTAGGCAGCCTGGGCAGCCAGGTCAGAATCGATCGCTTCGAGACTTCCGGTTGATTCATGCGGAAGGATAACGTCGGCGCGCTCTTCGCCGATGCGGCGAAGTTCGCCGTGGGTCCGGGCGAGATCGGCCCGGGCGTCGGTCAGCGACGAAATGGAGCGCACGAGACGCATGATGGCAACCTGTCCATCGGCAAACGATGCGCCGGCATCGACCCGCGATTGCGCGATCGTGGCGAGAAGCGACGCACTGCGTGCCAGGGTCCGGTCAAGCTCCGTTTCGCTTTCGCACAGTTCGCGGATAATCCGATTGGTGGCAGTCTGTGGGGTCAGGGTCATTGTTCATCTCCGGCAACGCCTTTGGGATCGGCGTTAAGGTGTGCTGTCGGAGGCGCCGCCTAGACCATCTCGGAGAGCGTTTTTGCCATCGAGACCAGAGCGAGCAGCGTTAGAGCTAACACGGCTGCCAGGCCAAGGATCGCAATCACTCTGCCGCTCTTGCCGAAGCGGTTGTCGAATGCCTCCAGGCCAAATGCCGGTTCCGTCGTCGCTTCCCAGGGTGCGCGATACTGCAGCGTTACCGCGTCCGAGAAAGTATACGTTGGCTCCAAGCTTTCGGCCTGGGGCAAGCCTTCATCGCTAACCGCGTCAGGTTCCACATATGGAAATCCATATGCGGATTCATCGCATATCGAAAGCAGGGCGGCGTAGGCGCGTGCAACTTCGCCCCGGCTAGCGGCACCGAGCTTCAGTCGCGCGCCGCCCAGTCGCTGATCGACGGTATAGGGAGAGATATCGAGCGTCCGGGCAATTTCCTTGGACGACTTGTGCTGGATCAACAGATCCAGAACGGCACGCTGCTTTTCAGTCAGCGACGCTAACTTTGCGCGCGCTTTAGCAATGTCGTCCATTGTCACCCTGGCCCTGTTGCGGTGTGTTTATACCATATCACACCGGTAATGACAGTGACTGATGGGATAGGGCCGGGGGTGTGTTCGGCTTAGTCCAACCCAGATGCGATGCGAACGTGAAAGGTCCGAAGCGTTTCCAAGGCTTGACTGACATGAACAGAAGCCATTGAAGTTCCGAGTGAATCAAGCATATCCTGCGCTTGTTCGACTAACTCAATGCAGTCGGAGACTACATCCAAAGTGGATGCATCAAGTGCAGGGCTTCCACCCGTAAGAGTTTTTCCGGTTGTCATAGGCGGAACGCGAATCGCCTCTTTTTGCAGGGCCCTGTGGACTAGGCCTGCCGTTCACTTTCATCATTGTCAATCAGCAAACGATTACAGTACTTTATGGTAAACGCATCCGCCCCGTAGAAGCTTTTTGTTGGCTTCCGTTCCAGTCATTCAGGCCGCAGCCGTCCGGGCGGCAGTCGGGGCGGGCAGCGGGCTGGCCTGTTCGAGCCGGTTCCGGCCCTTGCCCTTGGCGGCGTAGAGCGCCGCGTCGGCGCGGTTGAACAGTTGGCGCCAGCTAGCTTCATCCGCCGCGGGACCATCGGCGAGGCCAATGCTGACCGTGACCTGGCGGTTGTGCGGCATCGGGGCGGTGCGGATCTCGGCCAGGATGGCCAGGGCAAGCGCTTCGGACAGGTCATCGGCGTGGCCCACCAGGGCAAATTCTTCGCCGCCGATCCGGGCGACGCTGGCGCGGATTTCGGCGATCCGGGCCAGCCGCTCGGCCACGACCTTTAGCACTTCGTCACCTTTGTCGTGGCCGTGGTCATCGTTGATCGTCTTGAAGTGATCGATGTCGACCAGCAGCAGACGAACCGGTCCCTCGCTGCCCAGCTCAAGGGCATGATCGAGCAGCGCACGGCGGTTAAGGAGGCCCGTTAGCGGATCGGTGCGAGCAAGCTCGCGGCTATGACGCTGGAGCGTCAAGAGATCGATCACGGTGTGAAAGTGCGATTGGACCATGTGCAGCTGAAACAGCGCCGCGATAGACAGGCTGACCGCTACGGCCAGGTCCATCCTGCTGCCCGAGGTGTACAGCAGCGCCAGCATCGGCACCAAGTTGATCAACAGGTTGAGCACGGCGGCGGTACGTGCACTTGACAGGCAGTAGGCGGTGGAGAAGGCCCCCAGCGCAACGATGATCGGATAATAGATCCGCTCGTCCGGCGGCGCACTAAGCCAAGAATGGACACACCAGGCGCTGCATATGACCGCGATCAGCGACGAACCGACAGCGGCATCGCGCACGAACCGGCGCGAGCGGCGGACCGAGGTGGCGAGACGCATATCGCGGCCCAGGCTCCACACGCCGGCCAGGCAGAACATGGCCAGCGCGGCCGGGGTGCCAAAGCGGACCCACCAGGTCGCCCCTTCAGCCGCAGCCAGTGCGCCGGTCGGCGTGGTGAGGAATAGCGCTAGAAACAGCAGGCGCGAATTGCGCTGCATCTGCACCGCGCCGCGCACCACGAATTCGTCGCGGATCGCGTCGGGTACCTGAGGCGCGAAGTAGCCCCGCAGCTTGCCCGCCAGCCTCGTCATGCCGGCAGCAATAGGTAAAGCCCCTGAAATATGTCTTAAGCCGAATACTTGGATGGCACGATCCAAACGCGGCCGAATAAGTGCCGAGGCAGACCAACAGGGTGGCCAAGGGGGAAGATAGGGAGCAGACCGGGCCGCGCAGCTGATGATGAGCCAAGCGGCGGGCGGGGATAGGCTGCGCAACTTCACTTGGCGTTCAGGCAGGCTCTGGCTATAGGCTGGCGCCATGCCAGGAACCCCCACCAGCCGCTCGCCGCTCAAGCTCGCCCTTTTCGCCACTGCTTCGGCGGCCTTGCTGGTTACCGCCGGGTGCGCCGGGCGGGGCAACCAGGCCAAGGACACGGCCTTTGTCGCCCGCGATGTCGATACGCTCTACATGGCCGCGAAGGACCGGCTTGATCGCGGCGATACCAGGCTGGCCGCCGCGCTGTTTGACGAGGTGGAGCGCCAGCATCCCTATTCGCCCTGGGCCCGCCGTGCCCAGCTGATGAGCGCTTTCTCGTACTATGTGGCGCGCGATTACAACAAGGCGATCCAGTCGGCGCAGCGGTTCCTTTCGATCCATCCGGGCAACCGCGATGCGCCCTATGCCTATTACCTGATCGGCCTGAGCTATTACGAGCAGATCAGCGACGTCAGCCGTGACCAGAAAATCACCCGGCTTGCGCTCGATTCGATGAACGAGGTGGTGCGGCGCTATCCCAACACCCGTTATGCCTCTGATGCGCGGCTCAAGATCGACCTGATCAACGATCACCTGGCCGGCAAGGAAATGGAGATCGGGCGGTTCTATCAGCGTTCGGGCCGGTGGCTTGCTGCCAATCTGCGCTTCCGCAACGTGATCGAAGGCTACCAGTCGACCAGCCACACTCCCGAAGCGCTCTATCGCATGGTCGAAAGCAACCTGGCGATCGGCGTGCCGGCCGAGGCGCAGAAGGCCGCCGCCGTACTCGGTGCCAACTACCCGGGCAGCGAATGGTACAAGAAAGCCTTCGACCTGATGCAGAAGTACGCGCCGGGCACTGCCGCAATCTAGCTTAGCCGGGGCCTTGTGCCCTGCGGTTGGCCTCCGCTTCGATCCTTCGTTGCGTCTCGCGGGCAGCCTCGCTGGTCCGTGCGGAGGCTTCGCGCAGGGCGGCAGCCGCGCGGCGCTGGGCTTCGGCGGCCTCGTTCCCAAGATCGATATCGACCCCGACCGGTGTGCCGCCCACCTGGGTGCTGATCACCGCGCGACCGTTCTCGAAGCGAACCCGCGCATCGCCGAGCGGGATCTCGGGGATGGGCAGGGCTTCGGGTGCGTCGAGCGGCTCGACTGGCCCGCTGGGATTGGGCTGGGGGCGCGCAGGGGCTGGCTGCGCCCCGCGGGCGGAACGCATGAAGTCGCGCCAGATCTTGGCTGGCAGGCCGCCCCCGGTGACTCCCTGAAGCGGGGTGTTGTCATCATTGCCAACCCACACCCCCACCACCAGATCGCCTGAATAGCCCACAAACAGGGCATCGCGATTGTCCTGGCTGGTTCCGGTCTTGCCGAAGGCCGGTCTGCCCAGGGCGGCGGCGCGGCCGGTCCCGGCTTCGACTGTCCGGCGCAGCATGGTCTCGATATCCTCGTGCACCTGGCCCGAAAAACGGGAAGGGCCGAACACCAGCCGTTCGAACCAGCCCTGTTCCTCAACCGGAAATGCGCGCGGCTTTACCGGATAACTGTTGCCTGCCACCCCGGCATAGGCCGCGGTCAGTTCGAGCAGAGTCATCCCCGACGTACCTAGCGCCACAGAGGGATCGCCCGGATCCATCGGCGCGGTCACCCCCATAGCCCGCGCCAGGGCTATCACCTTGAGATCGCCGACCTGGCTGAACAGCCGGACCGTGGCGACATTGCTAGAAGTGGCGAAGGCATCGCGCAGGGTGATCGTGTCCGAATACCGATCGGCGTAGTTCTTCGGCCGGTAGCCGCCGGTCAGGATCGGGCGGTTGTCGATCCGATCGTCCGGCTTCCAACCATTCTTGAGCGCGGCCAGGTAGACGAACAGCTTAAAGGTTGAGCCAGGCTGGCGCCGCGCCTGGGTGGCGCGGTTAAAGGGCGATGCCGCATAGTCGCGCCCGCCGACCATCGCCACAACTTCGCCGCTCGGACGCATTGCCACCAGTGCGGCCTGGGCCTGGCCAAGCCCGGCCCGGGCGATGGCATTGCGCGCGGCGCGCTGCAGGCGGGTGTCGAGCGTGGTCCGCAACGTCTCACGCGCATAGCCGCTTTCGTTTTCGGCGCGGATTTGCGGCAGCACCCAGTCCGCGAAATAGGTTCCGCTGGGAAGGTCGTTGCGGTTGCGCAGATCAAGTTGGGGGTAAGGCATCCCGGCGGCGGCACTTGCGGTCAGGTATCCTTCAGCCACCATCGCCGCCTTGACCAGCTCCATACGCTTTTTTGCTGCGGCATAGTTTCGCGTCGGAGCCAGGCGGGTTGGCGCCTGGACCAGCCCTGCCAGCATTGCGGCCTGTGCGGGTGTCAGCTTTTCCGGCTGGCGATAGAAGTAGTGCAGCGACGCCGCCCGCAGACCATAGGTATTGTCGCCGAAATAGGCGTTCGACAGATAGCGCTCGAGGATTTCATCCTTGCTCAGCCAGGCCTCCAGCCAAAATGCGATCAGCGCTTCACGCGCCTTGCGGGTCAGGCTCCGCTCGGGCGTAAGGAAGGTGAACTTGGCGAGCTGCTGGGTGATCGTGCTGCCGCCCTGGGTGCGGCTTGAGGTGATGTTGCTTGCCACTGCCCGAGCAATCGAGCGCGGATCGACCCCCCAGTGCGAATAGAACCGCCGGTCTTCGATCGCGATGAAGGCCTGCTTGACGTGCGGCGGCAGCTCGGCCGCCTTTACCGGCTTGTCGACGATCGCCCCGTTGCGCGCAAACGGCGTGCCATCGGCGGCGAGCAGGGTAATCTGCGGCGGGGCGATCGGCTCCAGCGATTTGGACAGCGGCGCAGTCAGCGCCAACCAGGCGATCAGCAGCGCAAAGAGCAGCAACATCGCCTGAAGTGAGCGCTTGAGCCACCACCACTTGCCGCGTGCCGGAACCGGCAGCGGCGCTGGTTCGCCGCCCTCGTGCGGGGGCAACGCGCCAGGGGACAGATGCGGATCGCGATCGCCCGGCCGCAATTCGTTCATCGGCGATGTCCGGAAGGTCTTGCCAAACAGGCCCAAGACAATGCTGCTCCCTTGCCGAACGTGGCGTAAACCGTCGGCAACGATATCGGCGCACCTGGGGCGGTTGTGAAGAGGCAACCCCGCGAATGTCGTCATCGCATCGACCAGCGCAGTTGGCCACCGTTCCGGTCGCTGGTGAAACGGTTTCTACTCCGCAGGTTGACATTTGGGTCCAGCGGGCGCTGAATTGCGCCAAGATGCTTTCGCAGAAGACCCGCTATACCATCCGTGCGCTCCAGCACCTGGCTGACCACTATCGCGAAGGGCCGATCCGGCTCGACGCGATTGCCGAGGCGCAGAACATTCCGCGCAAGTTCCTGACCGTGATCCTCTCGGAAATGGGGCGAGAGGGGCTGGTCGTCTCGACCCGCGGGCGCGATGGCGGCTACGAGTTGGCGCTGCCCCCGGTCGACATTCGCTATGGCGATATCATCCGCCTGACGCGGGGCAGCCTGGCGCTGGTTCCTTGCGCCAGTCGCAATGCGCATGAGCAGTGCCAGAACTGCCTGCCCGAAGCCGAATGCCGCCTGCGCGGGCTGATGCTGACCCTGCGTGACGAAATGGCGACCATGCTCGATCGCATGACCCTGGCCGATCCGATCACACTCGAACCGCCTTTCGCAGACGCCTGATCTGCCGCGCTTTCAAGCTGCCGCAAGAAAGCGGCGCTTCGTCGGCGGCAAATAAAAACTACATTGTCTATCGAAATGGTGGAGATAGTTTGCGGGCGAAAGGAATCGTCCGATGCAACGCTCTCGCCCCCTGCCGGCCCGCCAGCCGAACCCTGCGCCGAGTGATGCCACCGAAGCCGCGCTGCGCGCTGCGGCCGAAGCGATCGGACGGTTGCAATTCGGGGTGGTCCAGCTGGTCGTTCACGACGGCCGGGTGGTCCAGCTTGAGGTAACGGAGCGCCAGCGCTTCGCCTGACCAGTTCGCGGGGCCGGCGGCGCATGGCCGGCCCCGCAACCCATTTCCCGCAGACCGGACCACCGGATGCGACCCGACCCAAACCTTGGAGCCGAGTCATGCATCCGTTCGTCCGTTCTGTCCTGCTGGCCAGCGCCGTTGCGCTGCCCGCCACTGCCTATGCCGATCCTGTCGTAACTGACGCAGCTGCCGAAGCCGCCGCGCCTGCCGCGCAGGATGGCGATGAAACGACCGCCACGACCGCCAGCAGCGACGTGATCATCGTCACCGCCCGCCGCCGTCAGGAAACGGCTCAGTCGGTGCCGCTGGCGATTTCCGTAATCCGCGGGGATTCGATTGAATCGACCGGCAACTTCAATGTGGTGAAGCTCCAGCAGCTGGCCCCGACGCTTCAGGTCTATACCTCCAACCCGCGCAACACCTCGGTCAATATCCGCGGCCTTGGGGTGCCGTTCGGCCTCACCAGCGACGGGTTCGAACAAGGCGTCGGGATCTATGTCGACGATGTCTACAACTCCCGCGTCGCTGCCGCGACGTTCGACTTCCTTGATGTCGAGCAGGTCGAGGTGCTGCGCGGGCCGCAGGGCACGCTCTATGGCAAGAACACTACCGCCGGGGCGATCAACATCACCACCAACCAGCCGACCTTCGAGTTCGAGGGGCAGGCGGAGCTGAGCGTTGGCAACCTCTCCTATCGCCAGGCCAAGGCAGCAGTCTCGGGCCCGCTCTCGGACAGACTGGCCGCGCGCATCGCTGTCGCCACCACCAGCCGGCGCGGGACGCTCTACAACACCCGCACCCAGCGCTGGATTAACGAGCAGGATAACCTAGGCCTGCGCGGTCAGCTGCTGTTCAAGCCGAATGACGATCTAAGCATCACCCTGTCGGGCGATTACAGCACGCAGGATCCCTATGGCTTTGGCACCGCCTTCGTTCGCGTCGGCACCACCCAGCGCGCCTTGAACCGCCAGTACGAGGCTTTGGTTGCAGCGATCAATGCCGCCAATCCGGGCCGCAACTATGCGGTGCCCAGCCGCAACATCTATGACCGGCTCACCGATATCGATGCCACCCTGCAGGCCGGCAACAAGATCGGCGGCGCTTCACTGCGGGTGAAGTGGGATCTGGGCAGCGGCACTTTCACCTCGATCTCGGCCTGGCGGTTCTGGGATTGGAAACCGCAGAACGATCGCGACTTTACCGGCCTGTCAATCGTGTCGAAGTCGCAGAACCCCTCGCAGCAGGATCAGTACAGCCAGGAATTCCGCTACAACTATTCCGGCGACAAGCTTGACTTCGTGGTCGGCCTGTTCGGCTTCAAGCAGCGGATCGATACGCAAGGGACCGAGCAGCAGGGCAGCGATGCTAGCCGCTGGAGCCTGACCGGCGCCCAGGCCGCCGACGCCTCGATCCTGGCTGGCCTGACTGCCAGCAACACCCAGTACCTCAAAAGCGACAGCGCCGCGCTCTATGGCCAGGTCAGCTACAAGGTGACGCCCGAACTGACCATCCAGCCCGGTGTGCGGATCAATTACGACAAGAAGGAAGGCTTCTATCAGCGCGTGGTGACCACCGGCGCGGGTACGGTGATCGCCTGCAACCCGGTGCCTGCAGCCGGGACGGTGCTGGCCGCGCAGTGCGGGGTCTACCAGCCGCAGAGCACCGCGCCATCGGTCAGTGACTGGAACTTCAGTTACGATCTCAACCTGAACTACAAGCTGGCGCGCGACGTGCTGGCCTATGCGACCTATGCCAAGAGCTTCAAGACTGTCGGCATCAACCAGAACGGCCTGCCGCTCAACAGCGCGACCAACCTGCCCGATCTGTCGGCCGGTACGGTCAAGCCGGAATCGGTCAACCATTTCGAGATCGGTCTCAAGACTTCGTTCCTGAACCGGCTGGCAACCTTCAATATCGCCGCCTTCCGCACCACGATCGACGATTTCCAGGCGACGGTGAACGGCGGCCAGTTCGGCACGGTGCGCGGCTATCTTGCCAATGCCGAGCGGGTCCGCTCACAGGGGTTTGAGGCGGACTTCAAGATCCGCACGAGTGATCGGTTCACCGCCTACACCAACCTGGCTTACACCGATGCCAAGTATGTGAAGTTCACCAATGCGCCGTGCCCGCCCGAGCTCTCCGGCGGTACACTGCAGCCGGTGGGCGCCACGCCGGACTATTCCAACGCCGGGCGGCCGGGCACGCTCAGCCCGCGCCAGTGCGACATTTCCGGCCAGGGCCTGCCCGGCGTCTCGAAGTGGTCGTTCTCCTATGGGGCAGAGGCCAACACCCCGGTTACACTGCTGGGCAAGGACGGGCAGGTCTATTTCGGGATCGACGGCAACTATCGCTCGGACTGGAACTCCAACGCCTCGCCCTCGATCTATACCAAGGTCGATGGCTATGCCTTGACCAACTTCCGCCTGGGCTTCAGGAGCGAAGGGGTCGAGCTGTTCGGCTGGGTCCGCAACGCCTTCGACGTGAACTACATTGAGCTGCTCCAGGTCGCACCGGGCAATGTCGGGCTGATTGCCGGCACACCGGGGGACCAGCGCACTTTCGGGGCGACGCTCAAGCTTTCACTCTGACCAGTTCCCCTCCCGCATGCGGGAGGGGTTAGAGGAGGGCTTGTGCCTCGGCAGCTGGGAAGTAACAGACCCTCCCCCGACCCCTCCCGCAAGCGGGAGGGGAGATTGTGGAGCACGGGCTTTGCCGTGCGCGGAAAAGTGGCTAGAACAGTCCGCGAACATGCTGACGCGCCTTTCCATCCGCAATGTCGTTTTGATCGAGGCGCTCGACCTCGATTTTGCGGGCGGGCTGGGCGTGCTGACCGGAGAGACCGGGGCGGGCAAATCGATCCTGCTTGATGCCCTTGGGCTGGTACTGGGCGACCGGGCGGATTCCGGGCTGGTCCGCGCCGGGGAAGACCAGGCCAGCGTTACCGCCAGCTTTGAATTCACGCGCTTGCCCGATGTGGTGAAGGCGGCGCTGGCTGAGGCAGAGGTTGATGTCGAGCCGGGCGAGCCGCTGATCCTCAAGCGCCGGGTTAAGGCGGATGGCGGCTCCAAGGCCTTCATCAACGATCAGCCGGTCGGCGTCGCCCTGCTGCGCGAACTGGCACCGGCACTGGTAGAGCTGCACGGCCAGCACGATGACCGCGGCCTCGTCAATCCGCGCGGTCACCGGGCGCTGCTCGATCGCTATTGCGGCGGCGATGCGGCGGGGGTGGACCTGGCCTGGCGCGAATGGCGCACGCGGGTCGAGGCGCTGGCGGCGGCCCATGCTGCCCTTGATCAGGCGGCGGCAGATCGCGACCTGATTGTCGCCCACCTGGCCGAACTCGCCGCGCTCGAACCGGCCGAGGGCGAGGAAGAGGAATTGGCCAGCGCCCGCGCCGATATGCAGAAGGGCGAGCGCCTCTCGGGCGACCTTGCCGAACTGCAGCACCTTTGGGCCGGATCGGATTCGGCGCTGGCGGCGCTGCGCGGCGCGGCGCGGCGGCTGGACCGGATTGCGCCGGAACATCCCCTGCTGGCCGAGGCGCTCGCCGCGCTCGACCGTGCCGTGATCGAAGCCAGCGAGGCGGAGGACCGGCTGGCCCGCGCGGCCGAGGCGCTCAGCCACGATCCCGCGATGCTCGACCGGATCGAAACCCGTCTGTTCGACCTGCGCGCTGCCGCCCGCAAGCATCATTGCACCGTCGATGAACTGCCCGCCAAGATGCGGTCCCTGCGCGCCGCGCTCGATGCGATCGAGGGCGGCGACGCCGATCTGGCCGCACTTGAGGCAGCCGCCGCAAAGGCGGGCGAGGACTATCGCGCCAAGGCCGAAGCACTTTCGGCCACGCGCCAGGCCGCAGCGGGCAAGCTCGATGCGGCCGTTGCAGCTGAACTGGCCCCGCTCAAGCTCGACGCGGCGAAGTTCCGCACCAGCGTCAACCCGCTGCCAGAGGACCGCTGGGGTCCATCCGGGATCGACGCGGTCGAATTCCTGATCAGCACCAACCCCGGCGCGGACTTTGCCCCGCTGGCCAAGATCGCCTCGGGCGGCGAACTTTCGCGCTTCATCCTCGCGCTCAAGGTCGCGCTGGCCGAGCAGGGCGGGGCGGCAACCGTGATCTTCGACGAGATTGACCGCGGCGTTGGCGGGGCGGTCGCCAGCGCGATCGGTGAACGGCTGGCGCGGCTGGCCAGCGGCGGGCAATTGCTGGCCGTCACCCACAGCCCGCAGGTCGCGGCGCGGGGCAGCCAGCATTACATGATCGCCAAGTCGAGCGAGGGCACGGTGACGCGGACCTCGGTCGTGCTGCTGGATAGCGCCGGACGGCAGGAGGAAATCGCGCGGATGCTGTCCGGTGCAGAGGTTACCGCCGAAGCACGGGCCCAGGCGGATCGGCTGCTGGAGGGGGTGTGAGCGAAGCGGCGCTCGAACGCCCGGTCTGGTCGATGCTGACCGGGCCGCAGGCCGGTCTGGCCGTCGCGACCGGCGCGGCGGTGCGGATCGATCCGCGCTATGGCCCCTTTGCGGCGGCGCGTGACGAGTCAGACGAGGCGCAGGCGGCACTGGCGGCGACGCTATCCGGACCAGAAGATACGATCTGGCTGGTGGAGCGCGAAGAATGGCCGGCCCCGGCCGGCACGCGGGTGGTGCGGGTTGCGCCGTTGTTGCAGATGGTGGCGGACAGTCCCGCGCCGCTGCGGGAGCATGATGGCCCCTTCGTGGCGCTCGGCGCTGGCGATGTGGCCGAAATGACTGACCTCGCGCTCGCAACCGAGCCAGGCCCCTGGGGACCGCTGACGCACCAGTACGGCCAGTTCTGGGGCCTGCGCGAGGACGGGCGGCTCCTCGCCATGGCGGGCGAACGGATGCGGCCGGCGCCGGGCCTGGCCGAAGTCAGCGGTGTCTGCACCTGGCCCGACCAGCGCGGGCGGGGCCTCGCCGGCGCGCTGATCCGCCAGGTGATGGCGGGCCAGGTCGCACGGGGCGACGTGCCCTATCTTCATTCCTATGCCGGAAACGTCAGCGCGATCCGGCTCTATGAATCGCTTGGCTTCCGCCCCGCGCGCGAGATGGTGGCGACGGTCCTCGCGCTGGCCTAGGATAGCGCGATGGGATTCGAACTCTCCGAAGCGGACGCCGCCAATGAACTGATGCGACTGGCGAAGCAGATCGCCTATCACAACAAGCGCTATCATGCCGAGGATGCGCCGGAGATCTCCGACGCGGACTATGACGCACTGGTCCGCCGCAATGCTGAGCTGGAAGCAGCCTTTCCGCATCTGATCCGGCCCGACAGCCCAAGCCGCCAGGTCGGGCACGAAGTCGCCGCCTCGCCGCTGGCCAAGGTCACCCACGAAGTGCGGATGATGAGCCTCGACAACGCGTTTGCGGACGAGGACGTCACCGATTTCGCCGCGCGGGTGCGGCGCTATCTCAACCTGCCCGACGATGCCGAAGTGGCGATGACCGCCGAGGACAAGATCGACGGGTTGTCTTGCTCGCTGCGCTATGAACATGGCAAGCTGGTGCGGGCAGCAACGCGCGGGGATGGGCAGGTGGGTGAGGATGTGACGCCCAACGTTGCCACCATCGCCGACATTCCGCAGGCGCTGAAGGGCGCAGTGCCCGAGGTCTTCGAGATCCGCGGCGAGGTCTATATGGCCAAGGCCGATTTCGTCGCGCTGAATGCTGCGCAGGAAGCGCGCGGGGACAAGGTCTTTGCCAACCCGCGCAATGCCGCCGCCGGCTCGCTGCGGCAGAAGGATGCCGCAGTCACCGCCGCCCGCCCGCTGCGCTTCCTGGCCCATGGCTGGGGTGCGGCTTCGGCAGTGCCAGGTGACACCCAGAGCGCAGTCATGGCCGCGATTGCGGCGTGGGGCGTGCCCGTTTCCCCGCTCCTGGTGCGGTGCGAAAGCGTCAAGGCGATGCTGGCCCACTATCGCAGCATCGAGCATCAACGCGCTGATCTGCCTTATGATATCGACGGTGTGGTCTACAAGGTTGACCGGCTCGACTGGCAGGAGCGGCTCGGCTTTGCCGCCAAGGCACCGCGCTGGGGGATCGCCCACAAGTTCCCGGCCGAGCGCGCTGAAACCACGCTGGAAGCGATCGATATCCAGGTTGGCCGGACCGGCAAGCTAACCCCGGTCGGGCGGTTGACGCCAGTCACGGTCGGCGGGGTGGTGGTGGCCAATGTCACGCTCCACAACCGCGACGAGATCGCCCGGCTGGGCCTGCGCGTGGGGGACCGGGTCGTGCTGCAACGCGCCGGCGACGTGATCCCGCAAGTGGTCGAAAACCTCACCCGCGATGCGCCGCGCGCGGCCTATGCCTTCCCCGATCATTGCCCCGAATGCGCCAGCGAAGCCGTCGCCGAAGAGGGCGAGGTTGACGTGCGCTGCACTGGCGGCCTGATCTGCCCGGCGCAGCGGGTCGAGCGGCTCAAGCATTTCGTCAGCCGCGCCGCGCTCGATATCGAGGGGCTGGGCGAGAAGACGATTATCGAGTTCTTTGGCCTTGGCTGGTTGGAGAGCCCGGCTGATATCTTCCGCCTGCGCCAGCGCCGCGGCGAGATTGTCGGGCGCGAGGGCTGGCAGGATAAGTCTGTGGACAACCTGTTGGCAGCGATCGAAGCCAAGCGCGCGCCCGATGCTGCGCGGCTGCTGTTCGGCCTGGGCATCCGCCATGTCGGCGCGGTCACGGCGCGGGACCTGCTGAAGCGCTTTACCACGCTTGAAGCCCTGCGCTCGGTTGCCGAGGCGGCGCACGGCGGCGATGCCGAAGCACTGGCCGAATTGACCGGCATCGACGGGATCGGCCCCGCCGTTGCGGATGCGCTGGGCGACTTCTTCCACGAGCCGCACAATGTCGCCGTATGGGAAGACCTGCTCTCTGAAGTCAGTCCGCCGCCTTACGTGGTCGAGACGAAGGATAGCGCCGTGGCCGGCAAGACCGTGGTCTTCACCGGTGCGCTAGAGACCATGAGCCGGGATGAGGCCAAGGCCCAGGCCGAGCGGCTGGGGGCCAAGGCGGCGGGTTCGGTCTCGGCCAAGACCGACCTGGTGGTGGCCGGGCCGGGCGCCGGGTCAAAGCTGAAGAAGGCGCAGGAGCTTGGTATCGAAGTGATCGATGAAGCCGCTTGGGCAGAAATTGTCCGCTCGGCTGGGTAGAGATCCCTAGCGCGGCCAACTCGTTCTCTAGCACCGCGCAGAAGTACAGCGAAGCCGCCCGCTGGACCAGGTGACTGCCGCAATCAGGAGTGTTCCTGGGCCTCGGCAATCGGGGCGCGGGTTCGCCTGAGCGCAACGATCAGCACCCCGGTAAGGGCGATCGCTGAACCCACGATCATCTGCGTATCAAGCTGGTCGTTGGTGATCACTACGCCCAGCGCGATCGTCGCCAGCGGGGTGATTAGCGTCAGCGGCGCGATCAGGTTTGCTTCATAGCGGGCGATCAGCACGTAGAAGAGCGTGTGCGCGCCGACCGAGACGACCAACGCGGAAAAGACCAGCGCCGCCACGAAGGGCCAGCCAACACTTGCGATCTGGCCCCAGTCCGGTGTTTCAAGCAGCAAGCTGAGCGGAACCAGCAGGAGTGTGCTGGTCATGCCAACCCAGGCCTGCAGCCGCAGCGGCGCGATTTCACCCATCTGCTTCATTAGCACCGCCCCAAGCGAACCGCTGGCGGCCCCGGCCAGGACCAGCAGCAGGCCGGCCGAGATTGCAAGCCCGGGTTCCCACACCACCACCAACACGCCGACCAGCGTCAAGGTAATGCCCAGCGCGCGGCGCCAGTGGATCCGTTCGCCCAGGATCAGGATCGAAAGCAGCGTGGTGATGGGCACCCCGGCCTGGCTGACGACCGCCGCAGCCGAAGGTGAGACAGTCTGCAGTGCGATGAACAACAGCGCAAAGCTGCCGCCGCCCATCAGCAGGCCCACGGCGACGATCCGCCAGGCCGGGCGCGGCATGGGTCGCAGCCAGGGCAATGTCACCGCCGCAACAATCGCGAACCGGATCGCGGCATAGAGCAGCGGCGGCACCTGCCAGTCGCTGACCACAATCTTGCTGACGACATTGTTGGTCGCCCAGATCAGACAGATGCCGACCAGGATCAGGAAGTCGCGCAGGCTCACGCGGCTATCAGCGCCTTGTCCAGTCAGGGAGGCGGCCGGGGCGGGAGACCCGAGCGCCTGCGCCGCCGCGCTTTCTCAGCCACAGGATCGACCAGTCGCCATTGACCAGCCGTGCTGCCAGGCGCAGTCCGGCAGCGCGCGCAGCGCGGCGAACCTGGGCCTCCTGCGTCTCCAGCAGCCCGGCCAGCACCAGGTGCCCGCCCGGCACGAGATGACGAGCGAAGTCAGGCGCCAGGCCGATCAGTGGTCCGGCAAGGATATTGGCGATGATCAGGTCATAGGGGCCGCGCGCGGCCAGCAAGGGATGCGCCATCCCGTCGGCAACCAGCATGGTCAGCGCGCCCTGGCCGGCACCCAGCGGCACCGCATTGGTGGCGGCATTGTCCTCCACCACGCCAAGGCAGACCGCATCGATATCGCTCGCCGTGGCGAGCGCGCGCGGCCACAGGTGCAGCGCGGCAAAGGCGAGTAGCCCGGTGCCGGTGCCAATATCGGCCAGGTTGCGGACCACTACGCCCTGGCGCTTCATGTGGGTCAGCATGGACAGGCATCCGGCCGTAGTGGCGTGCTGGCCGGTGCCGAAGGCCTGGCTGGCAGGAATGCAGAAATCGCGCACGCCCTGCTGGCCCAGCGCCGCATGTTCGGGCGTGTGGACATGGAACGCCCCGGCACGGATCGGCTCGAGCCCGGTCTGGCTGGCGGTCAGCCAATCAACCTCCGGCAATTGTTCGATCGCCAGTTCGGGCCTGGCATCGAGGAAGAGCGAGAGGATGGCGGCCTTGTCGGCCTTGCTCGGTTTGCGCGGCAGCCAGGCTTCCAGCCGCCAGTCGTCGGGCCTGTCCTCGGCAATCTCGCTGCCGGAAATGACGATGTCGGGATTCCAGTCCCAGGCGTCCTCATGCGCCAGCAGTGCGGCCTCGATCACGGGACGCGGGGCGAGGGCGGTCAGCTTCCAGCTGGTCATTTGGGGACGACAGCCTCGCGGGCCAGCCGCTCGGCAAAGCGCTGGCCTGCGGCGGCGGCATAGGCGGCGCAAGCGTCTGGCTTGATCAGCGGCTGTCGGCCCGCAAGGCGCGGGAACAGATCGCTGGCAGAGGGGTGCGGGGTAACGATGATCTCGCAGGGCAACGCGGCGATGACTGCCAGGCCCTGGCGGATCGCTTTCACCCGCTCTGGATTGTCGGTGAAGCGATAGCCATCGGCCGAGATGGTCGAGGTGCTGTCGGCATAGGCAATCGTGCGGCACTGCGCGCCCTGGCACTGCTGCCAGGTCCAGCTGGTCGAGCCGGGCGAATGGGCCGGGTTGGCCCAGGCGGTGAAGCGGACGCCGCCCGCCACTAGCGCCGTGCCGTGCGGCTGGGTCTTGGCCACCTTGATCGGCCGCATCGGTTCCTTGAGCAGCAGCGGGGCCTGGGGATCGGCTGGATCGGGCTGGCCGCTGCGCAGCATGGCCGCCTGGTTCGGTCCGGCAATGACCTTCGCGCCGGTGCGACGCTGCAGTTCGGCCACGGCTCCGGCATGGTCGAAGTGTTCGTGGCTGACCAGGATCCAGCGGATCGCCGTCACCGGAAAGCCCAGCTTGCGGACATTGTCGAGCACCAGGTCGGCAGCCTGGGGAATGCCGCCGTCCAGCAGCACCAGCCCGTCCGGGGTCTGGACCAGCAGGGTGGTGATTCCGCAGGTGCCGACATACCAGGTGTTGCCGAAGACATGGGCGGGCGGGGCCGGATCGCCCCAACCGTCGCGGCCGGCGCAGGCCTTGACCATATCGCGCTCGGCCTGCGGGCGCGGGATATACATCTGCGGTGATGCCGGTGCGGCCAGGCTGAGAGCCGCCACACTGACCAGCAGGCGCTTAGCGGACAAAGCTGGCTCCATTCGCATCCAGCACGGCCCCGGTCATGCTTTCCGGCGCATCGAGTGCGCAGAACACGGCCATGGTCGCGATCTCTTCCGGGGTGGCGACACGGCCCAGCGGAATATCGGCCAGCAGCCCAGGTCCGCCGCGGCTTGCCAGGTAGTCGCCGGCCATGGCCGTGTCGGTAAAGCCAGGGCAGATTGCATAGCTCATGATGCCCTTGGCGGGGTAATGGCGGGCGATGGTCTTGTGCAGCCCGATCATCCCGGCCTTGGCAGCGGCATAGTGCCAGTGATCGGGCGAGTCGCCCCGATAGGCGGCCCGGCTAGCGATGTGGACAATCCGGCCCGGGCGACCATCGTTCAGCCATTGCCGCACGGCATAGCGCGAAAGTTCGGCCGCTGCGGTCAGGTTGATCCGCAGCGAATCTTCCCAGTTATCCAGCCATTCGATGTCCGACAGGCTGAGCGGGTTGGCCTGAAACAGCCCGGCGTTGTTGACCAGCACATCGATCTTGCCGTTGGGCGATCGTTCAAGCGCAGCGTCCCAGATTCGCCCGGCTGCCGTAGGGTCCGTGAGGTCCGCGCCGATCGTATCGGCATCGTGGGCCTTGCTGGCATGGCCGATCACGGTGACGCCGCGCGCGATGAGGGCGGCCCGGATCGCGGCGCCGATCCCGCGGGAAGAGCCGGTGACTAGTGCGGTAAGTTGGGTCATGGACCTGCTCTAGGACTTTGGTGCATGTGCGCCAAGCCACCGCTTGCACGGCCCCGCGTTTTGATTATGGGGATGGCGCAAAGGCGGCACACTGCGCCGCACCACTAAAGGGGAACGCAAGCATGGCCGGAGCCAGCAACCGTCCGATTTCGCCACACCTGCAAATCTGGAAGTGGGGGCCGGCAATGCTGGTCTCGATCCTCCACCGCGTTTCGGGCGATGGCCTGTCGATTGTCGGCTCGGCGGTGTTCCTGTGGTGGCTGGGCGCGCTGGCCGGCGGCGAACAGAGCTATCTTACCTTCACCCGCCACATGGGCGAATGGTACGGGCAGGTCCTGCTGATCGGCCTGACCTGGGCCTTCTTCAATCACACGGCCTCGGGCATCCGCCACCTTGTGCTGGATATCGGCGCGGGCTTCGAACTGAAGAGCAACCAGCTGTGGTCGATCCTGACCCCGCTGATCGCCCTGGCGCTGACTGGCGCCACCTGGGCCTACATCCTGCTGCGCTGAGGGAACGGACAATGGGTAACGGAACCAATATCGGCCGCGTTCGCGCACTGGGCTCGGCCCATTCGGGCACCAAGCACTGGCTGGCGATGCGCCTCACCTCGATTGCGCTGCTCGTCCTGGGCTTCTGGCTGTTGTTCGCGCTGATCGGCCTGCCCGATCTGACCTTCAAGACAGTCAAGGCCTGGGCGGCCCAGCCGCTCAGCGCCACGGGCCTGGTCCTGCTGGTGATCGCCAGCTTCTGGCACACGCAGATGGGCCTGCAGGAACTGATCGAGGACTATGTCCACGAACACGCCAACAAGTACGCCTGCCTGACGCTGCTTAATCTCGCTGCCTTCGCTGGGGGTGCCTTTGGCGTCTTCGCGATTGTCCGTATCGCTCTGGGAGCTGCCGCATGACTGCCGCCTACAAGATCATCGACCACACCTATGATACGGTGGTCGTCGGCGCGGGCGGTTCGGGCCTGCGCGCGACGATGGGCAGCGCCGAAGCTGGCCTGCGGACCGCCTGCATCACCAAGGTCTTCCCGACCCGTTCGCACACCGTTGCCGCGCAGGGCGGGATCGCCGCCTCGCTGTGCAACAACACGCCCGATCACTGGACCTGGCACATGTACGATACCGTCAAGGGATCGGACTGGCTGGGTGACCAGGACGCGATCGAATACATGGTGCGTGAAGCCCCACAGGCGGTTTACGAGCTGGAACACGCCGGCGTGCCCTTCAGCCGCAACCCCGATGGCACGATCTACCAGCGCCCGTTCGGCGGCCACATGCAGAACATGGGTGAAGGCCCGCCGGTGCAGCGCACCTGCGCCGCGGCTGACCGTACCGGCCACGCCATGCTCCATGCGCTCTACCAGCAGAGCCTGAAGTACAATTCGGACTTCTTCATCGAATACTTCGCGATCGACCTGATCATGGAAAACGGCGCCTGCCGCGGGGTGATCGCGATCTGCATGGATGACGGTTCGATCCACCGCTTCCGCAGCCACGCCGTGGTCCTGGCGACCGGCGGCTATGGCCGCTGCTATTACACCGCCACTTCGGCCCATACCTGCACCGGCGACGGCGGCGGCATGGTGCTGCGCGCCGGGCTGCCATTGCAGGACATGGAATTTGTGCAGTTCCACCCGACCGGCATCTACGGCGCGGGCGTGCTGATCACCGAAGGCGCGCGCGGCGAGGGCGGCTACCTCACCAATTCCGAGGGTGAGCGGTTCATGGAACGCTATGCCCCTTCGGCCAAGGACCTCGCATCGCGCGATGTCGTCTCGCGCTCGATGGCGCTGGAAATCCGCGAAGGCCGCGGCGTCGGACCGAACAAGGATCACATCTTCCTGCACCTTGATCACATCGATCCCAAGGTGCTGGCCGAACGCCTGCCGGGCATCACCGAAAGTGGCAAGATCTTCGCTGGCGTCGACCTGACCCGCCAGCCGCTGCCGGTCGTCCCGACGGTGCACTACAACATGGGCGGCATCCCGTGCGACTATAACGGCCGCGTGATGACCATCGGGCCGGATGGCGATCCGGAAACCCCGGTGCCGGGCCTGTTCGCCGTCGGCGAAGCGGCCTGCGTTTCGGTTCACGGTGCCAACCGCCTCGGCTCGAACTCGCTGATCGACCTGGTGGTCTTCGGCCGGGCGACGGGACACTACCTCAAGCAGACGATCAAGCCGGGCACGGCCCATGCCGAACTGCCGAAGGACAGCGCCGACATGGCGCTTGGCCGCCTCGACCATTTCCGCCACGCCAACGGCAGCTCACCCACCGCCGAGGTCCGCACCGAAATGCAGCGCACCATGTCGGCCCACGCCGCCGTGTTCCGCAATGATGAGCTGATGGCCGAAGGCAAGGAAAAGCTCGCCGCCACCTATGCGCGGATGGCCGACATCAAGGTCCATGACCGTTCGCTGATCTGGAACTCGGACCTGATCGAGACGCTCGAGCTGGACAACCTGATCAGCCAGGCCTCGGTCACGCTGCACAGCGCCCACAACCGCAAGGAAAGCCGCGGCGCCCACGCGCACGAGGATTTCCCCGATCGCGACGACGCCCAGTGGATGAAGCACACCGCAGCCTGGTTCGATGGCTGGGGCGGCAAGGGCGGTGCGGTCAAGATCGACTACCGCCCGGTTCACGAATACACGCTGACCGACGATGTCGAGTACATCAAGCCGAAGAAGCGGGTGTATTGATGCGGAGTGGAGTGACGTTCCGCCAAGGTATTATCGCGGGCTGAACTCTGCTGATGTTGCGGCAGAAGCATTGGGCAAGGACCAGCGGAGCCGTTGGGACTTGCAGCGCAATGTCTGCGCTCTCGCCACCAAAAATGCAGGGCGTGGGTCATCCCACCCCGTCACCCCGGGCTTGACCCGGGACTAGGCTGTTCTTCTGGACGCCTGCCCGGCTCGCACCGCCTGAAAGAAGAAGCCCAGGCCCGGATCAAGTCCGGGCTGACGAATAAGTGAGCGGCTTTGAAAGACTAAAGCTGCAAGCGGCGGTGCTTTTACCCGCGCTAGCGCCTCAATCACCCCAACCAGGTCTCGAAGCCTGCCGCTGCGTGCAGCACTCGGACGATCTCGATCCGGTCCTCGAACACCAGATAGAACACTGCATGGCGGCCACTGTTCATCCGGCGCAAGCCGGGGCGAGGTTCGTATTCGGGGAAGCGCAGTGGGAACTCCAGCCGCGATTTGATGTCATCCCGGAGCGTGGCGACATAATGCGCCGCCTGTGCTTGCCCCCAGCGCGCGCGTGTTTCCCGCGCCGTGCGCCGCAGATCGGCCACGGCGGCGGCGCGGAATTCCAGCGTTCTCACTTCGCTCTGAATTCCTCGCCGTACCAGCGGTCGAGATCAAATTCGGCATCGACCGGGCTGGTCAGCCCCTGATCGATCGCCTCAAGCAGCTTGGCGCGGAACGCTGCCCGCTCTTCATGCAGGCGCAGTGCATCGCGGATGACTTCGCTGGCTGATCCGTATTCGCCTGATTCCACTTTGCTGCGGGTGTAAGCAACATAGCGCTCACCAAGGGCGATCGAGGTGTTCTTGCTGGCCATGACAGACTGTTACCAAAAATTGGTATCTGCGTCAATCGGCCCAGGCCAGGACCGAAGTTCAGGGGAGGGGACCAAACAGACCTCCTCCCCGTCACCTGAAAGAAGAAGCCCAGGCCCGGATCAAGTCCGGGCTGACGAATGGCAGGTGATGGGGCGCTGCACCTTCCGATTTTCCTACATCACCTGAACCTGTCACACTGCCTCTGGCTGGATCGAGGCAGACTATGTTTTTCTTTCAGGTGGCGAACAAATCATCGGATATTTGCCGAAAAACCGCACTTCTCTGCGGGTTTGCTGATGTTGGAAGAAGCGGACGCAGTGTCAACTGTGTCAAGTCCAACGTCACGCTGCATTCATCCGGCGTTCAAGATTACATCCGTAGTCGATTACGTGTGTAGACATCGAGAGGATGCGCCATGGCGGACGAAGGCCCGCAGAACGAACGGATTAGCGAAGCCGAGCAGGCGGTGATGGAAGCGCTGTGGGCGCGCTCGCCGCTAACGGCCAACGAAGTGGCCGATGCGGTTGCCCCGGCGCGGGGCTGGACGCTGGCCACGGTCAAGACGTTGCTGTCGCGGCTGGTGGCCAAGCAGGCAGTGGAAACCGCGCCCG
Organism: Novosphingobium ginsenosidimutans; assembly: GCF_007954425.1. Classification (NCBI taxonomy): domain Bacteria; kingdom Pseudomonadati; phylum Pseudomonadota; class Alphaproteobacteria; order Sphingomonadales; family Sphingomonadaceae; genus Novosphingobium; species Novosphingobium ginsenosidimutans. The sequence goes on from NZ_CP042345.1 coordinate 2,145,345, forward strand.
ATGGCAAGCGCTTCCTCTATTCGCCGCGCGTCGCCCGGGTGGATTTTGCCGCGGGCGAATCCAAGCGGCTGGTTGACCGGCTGTTTGGCGGTTCGGCCGCCGGCCTGTTCGCGCATCTGGCCGAAGCCGAAGCGCTGACCGACAAGGACCTGACCCAGATCGAAGCCCTGTTGAAGGAGCTCCGCAAATGACCTGGCTGACCGATACGCTTGTTACGACCGGTGGCTTGATTGCCTTGGTCCTGCTGATCCGCCGCCCGGTCTCGCGCCATTTTGGGCCGGGCATGGCCTATGCGCTGTGGGGCCTGCCGCTGCTTCGGCTGTTCCTGCCGCCGCTGGTCCTGCCGGCTGCGCCCGCGCCGGTGCCAGTTGCCGCCAGCGAGGTTGTGGTGGTGACCGATGCGACTGCTGCCGCTGCGCCACCGGCCCTGTCCTTTGCCTGGGTTGAACCGCTGATGATCGGCCTGTGGCTGGCGGGGGCGGTGGGCTTTCTGGTCTGGCGGCTGCTGGGTTACCGCGCCCTGCGCGCCGAACTGCTGGCCAAGGCCCGGCCGGTGGGCCAGGTGGAGGATATCCGGCTGGTCGAAACGCCAGCCGCGCCAACGCCGCTGGCCTTTGGCCTGACGGACAAGGTCATCGCCCTGCCGCCTGGCTTCATGGCCCAGCCGAACCGCGCCGCGCGCGACCTCGCCATTGCGCACGAGCTGGAGCACCATCGCGGCCGCGACCTGGCGGTGAATATCGCTGTGCAACCGCTGTTGGCGCTGCACTGGTTCAACCCGCTGGCCTGGCTGGCCTGGCGCGCGCTGCGGCGCGATCAGGAAGCGGCGTGCGATGCCCGTGTCGTTGCCGGCCATGACCACGCCATTCGCGCCGCCTACGGCGCCTTGATCGCCGACTATGCCCGCGCCCCGCGCGTTTCCCTGGCCGCTTCGATCGCCTGCCCGGTGGTCGGTGAGGCCTCTGTCATCCATCGTTTGAGGAGCCTGACCATGACTGATCCCACCCCTGCGCGCCGCAATATCGGCCGCCTGCTGCTGGCCGGTGCCGCCCTGGCCCTGCCTTTGACAGCTTCGATTTCCTACGCCGCCGCGCAGGACACAGTCGCACCGCCAGCGCCCCCGGCGGCCCCTGCGGCTCCGGCTGCGCCCGAAGCCCCGGCCGCGCCGAAGATCGTCAAGGAGCACCGCATTGTCATCGTCGAGCGCAATGGCGACAAGCAGGACGAAAGCGACCTCAAGACCCGGGTGATCGAGAAGGATGGCAAGACCATTGTCATCAAAACCGACAAGGCGCTGAGCGAGGCCGAGATTGACGCCAAGGTCGAGAAGGCGCTGGCCGCGCTTCCGGACCTGCCCGATATGCCGGATGTCCCGCCCGTTCCCGGCAATGGCGAGCGCCGCGTGATCGTCAAGCGGGTCCACGGCGAAGGCGTCCCCCACGTGATGGCCTGGAGCAACAAGGATGATGCGAACATCGCCATCGCCTGCGCCGACGGCGCCAAAACCTCCAACTTCGAAGCGGAGGGCAAGAGTGCCGATGGCAAGAAGCAGAAGGTGATGTTGCGCTTTTGCTCGGCCGGCGCGGCCATGGCCAAGGCCGCCGATGGCCTCAAGTCCGCGCGCGACCGGATCAGCAAGGATGACAAGCTTTCTCCGGCGATCCGCGATGAGATTGTCAAGGAACTCGACGCCGAGATCGCGCGGCTTTCCAAGCAGGGCTGAAGCTAGCCCCTTGCAGTCCTGCCGGAGCGGCGGGGGCGGAGCGATCCGTCTCCGCCGTCGCCGGTTCAGCGCCAGCGCAGCCGGTCGGGCGTTAGCTGGTCGACGCTGGTCACGCCCATCAGCTTCATGCCGCGCTCGATCTCGTCCTTCAGCAGCATGATCGCGCGCTCAACGCCGTCCTGGCCGGCGGCGGCGAGGGCATAGAGGTAGAGCCGCCCGCCCGAAGCGGCGGTGGCCCCGGCGCAAAGGCTCTTCAGCACATGGGTGCCGCGCCGCACGCCGCCATCGCAGATGATCTCGATCTCGCCGCCAACGGCATCGACGATCTCGCGCAATTGGTCGAACGGCGCGCGGCTGCCATCGAGCTGGCGGCCACCGTGGTTGGAGATCATGATCGCATCGGCCCCGATCTCGACCGCGCGGCGGGCGTCAGCGGCGCTCATCACGCCTTTCAGGCAGAAGGTGCCGCCCCACTGCGCGCGGATATCGGCCGCGGTGTTCCAGTCCATCGACTGGTCGAGCATGGTGTTGAAGTACCCGGCGATCGAGACGGCCTCACCAGTTCCTTCAGCGACATGAGTGTCAAGGTTGGGCAGGCTGAACTTCTCGCGCAGCAGGTAATCCAGCCCCCAGCGCGGCTTCATCGCATAGCCCAGCAGGTTGCGGGCGGTGAACCTGGGCGGCGAAGTAAAGCCAGAGCGGGCGCAGCGTTCCCGCTTGCCGGAAACGATCGTGTCGACGGTTAGCGCGATGCAGTCGAACTTCGCCGCCTGGCAGCGTTCGATCATGCTGCGATTGAGGCCTTTGTCCTTATGGACATAGAGCTGGAACAGCTTGGGGCCCGTGGTGAGGGCGGCGGTTTCCTCGATGCTCACGGTCGCCAGGCTGGAGATCCCGAACCACAGGCCGAACTTCTCGGCGGCCTTGGCCACGGCCCGCTCGCCCTGCCAGTGGAACACGCGTTGCAGCGCGGTGGGGGAAAGCATCAGGGGAAGGACGCTCTTGCGGCCCATCAGCGTGATCGCGGTATCGATCTCGGCCACGCCGGCGAGAACATCGGGTACGAGATCGACCTGGTCGAAGGCAGCGGTATTGCGCGCCTTGGTCACCTCGTCATCGGCGGCGCCGTCGATATAGTCGAACACCGGCCAGGGCAGGCGGCGGCGGGCGAGTTCGCGGAAATCGGCGATGTTGTGGCAATCAGTCAGGCGCATGGCCGTGGGCTAGCGCAGGCCCGCAGCCTGCGAAAGCTACTTCTTGACTGGCTGGACCACGGGTTCGGTCACGAAGGTCACGCCTTTGCCGCGCTGCTTGCGCGAAGGCTTCGGATTCGGCTCCGGCTTGGCCTCGGCTTGCGGTAGCGGCGCGGTCAGTGCGGCAATATCGGCCGGACCGGCCGAGCGCGCCGGGTAGCGGCAACCGCGCGCCTCGCCCACACCCTTCAGATAGGCGCGGCGCGCAAAGCCCGCCTGGACCGCCGCCTGGATCTTGCGCTCTTGCTCATTGGCGCCCGACAGCTCGCGGATCAGCCCGCGGAACGGGATGAAAGAGCCGACGGCAGCCTGCGCCACCCGTCCGGCGGTCACCCGGCCTTTGGAATCCGCGGGCAGGTCGACATCCGGGCCAAGCACCGCATCAAGGTCATCCACGGCGGCGGCGATCTCGGTGCAGCGCCGAATGCCCGTTAGGTTATAAGGCCGGTCCTGTGCGGCGAGCAGCAGCGGCGGGATCGTGTCCTTCTTGAGATTGAGATCGGATGCCGGCGTGGCCACCGCATCGCCCATGCTGGGGTCGCGATCGCCAACCGGCTTTTCGGGTTCCTTGGCTTCGGCAGGCTTTGCTGCGACGGGGGCGGCTTCCTGCGCCAGGGCGCTCGGTGGCAAGGTCAAGCAAGCGCCGATCAGGCAAGCAGACATCAGGGTAAGGCGCATTGCGCGAATTCTCCAGCAACCCCCTGTTGGATAAAGCCAGTCTATGCGCCAAGGTTCCCCCGGGCAACAATCATCCGCTGCGTCGAAGATCGTCAAAAGTATCGCAGGCATCTTCATTGCCGCTTTCCAGCCCCTTGCGCAGCCAGGTCATCCGCTGCGCGCTGGAACCGTGGGTAAAGGCAGCTTCGACCGGACGACGCCCGGCGCTTCTCATCAGCGTGTCATCACCAATCGAGTGGGCGGCAGTCATGCCTTCCTCGATATCGCCGGGTTCGATCCTGTCGCGGTTCTTGGCGGCCCAGACCCCGGCATAGCAATCGGCCTGCAATTCCATCCGCACCTGAAGCTGATTGGCGCGACTGGGGTTCTGTTGCTGGGCCGACCGGATCTGGTCAGCCAGGCCGCTCAGTGTCTGGATATGATGGCCATATTCGTGCGCCATCACATAGGCCCGGGCAAAGTCACCCCCTGCGCCCAACCGCTGCTCCATCTCGCGGTAAAAGTCGGTGTCGATATAGATGCCCTGATCGGTCGGGCAGTAGAACGGACCCATCGCACTCTGCGCCGCACCGCAACCGGATGAGCCGCTTTGCGAATAGAACACCAGCTTGGGCTGCTCGAACCGGATATTCGATGCGGTGACGATCGGCTGCCAAGTCTTGTCCAGCGAAGAGAGGGCATTGCAGCTTTCGCGGCTGAGTGCATCGACAGTGCAGCTTTGGCTTGCATCAGATCCGCCGACTGCCGGTCCAACCTGCTGGCCCGCGCCGCTGTCCATTTGCTGGATGCCGCTGATCGTCTGGATCGGATCGAGCCCGAATACGAAGTAGCCAACCAGCGCGATCACGATCGTCCCGCAACCCAGTTGCCCGCCGCGCCCGCCCATGCGGAACCCACCGCCAGTGCCCCGCTGGTCCTCGACGTTGATCGAATTGGGGTCGAAATCATCCAGCCGCATGGCGCGTCCCTTTCCGTCGGCCTGTTCGCACTGGACAGGGGCGCTCCCCGTCCGCAATGGACTGTCTCGCAACTGACAATTGGAGTCGAGCATGTTTCTGAAGGGCAAGCGCGCGCTGGTAACCGGTTCCACCTCGGGCATTGGCCTGGCGATTGCCCGGGCGATGTACGCCGAAGGGGCGGAAGTCATCCTGTCCGGCTTCGGCTCGGATGAAGAGATCGCGGCGCTGTCTGCGGAAATGAACGCCCGCCACGTCGCGGCCGATCTGATGACGGCCGCCGGGGTAGAGGCGCTGATGTCTGGCGCGGGTGAGGTCGACATCCTGGTCAACAATGCCGGGATGCAGCACGTTGCCCCGGTCGACGAGTTTCCGGTCGACAAATGGGACGCGATCGTCGCGCTCAACCTTTCGGCGGTCTTTCACGCCTGCCGGCTGGCTGTGCCGGGGATGAAGGCGCGCGGGTGGGGGCGGATCATCTCGACCGCATCGGCCCACAGCCTGGTCGCCTCGCCGTTCAAGGCGCCCTATGTGGCGACCAAGCATGCCGTGGCCGGCTTTACCAAGTCGCTCGCGCTGGAGCTCGCCACCAGCGGCGTGACCGCCAATTGCATCAGCCCGGGTTATGTCTGGACCGCGCTGATCGAGAACCAGATTCCCGATACGATGAAGACCCGCAATCTCAGCCGCGAAGCAGTGATCAACGATGTCCTGCTGGCCAAGCAGCCGACCAAGAAGTTCGTCCAGCCTGATGAAGTGGCCGCGCTGGCGGTTTTCCTGTGTCGTCCGGAAGCTGGCAATATGACGGGTGCCAACATTTCCATGGATGGCGGCTGGACCGCCGAATAGCGAATAAAGTTGCATGGGGGTGTAACCTTCATGCCACCCCTGCGGTTTAACTGTAGCGCGGTTTTTCAAAGCCGCTTGTCCACAAGCGCGTCTGCTGTAGGACTGGGGGCGATGAAGCGTTGTTGGAGAGCGATGAACCGATTGGCCGCCGCTACTCTTGCGGCCACGATCCTGTGCACGCCGGCCATCGCGCAACGCCGCGACAAGGCGCTTGAGGCAGCACTGCTCGCTCATGTCACTGAACTGGCCAGCGATGCTTACGACGGTCGCGAACCAGGGACCGAAGGTGAGGCAAAGACCTTGCGCTATCTGGGCCAGCAGTGGTTCGAGATCGGCCTTGAATCCGGCACCAACGATCCGCGTAATGCGTGGTTTGCGCCGGTCAAGCTGGTGGCGCGCGAGCCTGCTTCAAGCCTGGCGACCTTTACCCGCCGCGGCCGCCCGCAGTTCGTGCCGCCGGGATCGACCGAAGTCTTCACCTCGGGCAAGCGTACCCTGGTCAACAGCGCGCCGATTGTCTTCGTCGGGAGGGGCGGTGCAGAAGTTGGCCGGGCGGAACTGGCGGGGCGGATCGCGCTGCTCTTTGATGGCGATACGGATGGCTCCGAGCGGCAGAACGCTCTGCTCAAGGCTGGTGCCGCTGGCGTAATGACCGTGCTGGATGGCGAACGAACACTCGAACAGGTCAGTGCCCGCCGCGGCCGTTCGGGCTATGCCTTGGCCACCGAGGAACTCGGCGGCGATCTGGAAGCCTTTATCACGGCCGAAGGGCTGGAACGCGCGCTCGCTGGTGGGCCGATCGATCTCAAGGGTCTGAAGGCGCTTGCCGAAATGCCGGACTTCTCGGCCAAGCTGCTCGATCTGACGGTTACGCTTGAGGCGACGACCCGGGAAACGCGGATCAACACGCACAATGTGATCGGCCGATTGCCTGGGCGTCGGCCCGAGAGCGGCGCGGTGCTGTTGCTGGCGCATTGGGACCACTTCGGAGAATGCGCCGCGCCGCCGGCCGAGGACCTGATCTGCAATGGCGCAATCGACAACGCCAGCGGGATCGCCGCGCTGACAGAAATCGCCCGCCGCCTTGCCAAGGGTCCGCCGATGGATCGCGACATCTATTTCCTCGCGACTACGGCCGAGGAAATTGGGTTGCTGGGAACGGAAGCCTTTGCCGACGATCCGCCGCTCCCGCTGAACCAGATTGTTGCTGCCTTCAACCTCGATAGCTTTGCCCTTGCGCCGCGCGGGGCGCCGCTCGGCATTGTCGGACGCGGGCTGACACCGCTCGATCCGGGTATCCTGGCGGTGGCCAAGGCGCAGAAGCGCAAGGTGGTCGATGGCGATGCCGCCAATGCATACATCCGCCGGCAGGATGGCTGGGCGCTGTTACAGCACGACGTGCCGACCGTGATGGTCTCGTCCAGTTGGTCGGATCTGGCCCGGGTCGAGCGGTTCTTCGAAACCGATTACCATCGCCCCGGCGATCAGGTTAAGGCTGGTCTGGATCTCTCGGGTACGGCCGAGGATGTCGCTTTCCACGTCGCGCTGGTCCGCTATTTTGCGGACCTCCGGAAGGTTCCACCACGTTCTAAATGAGGCACTAGCGGCGCGCCGGTAGTGCGTTTACATGGGCCGCCACGAATCTTCCCATCCAGACGCAAAGTGGCACCCATGGACATACCTCTCGGCCTCACCTTCGACGACGTGCTGCTGCGTCCGGCCGAATCCGACATTCTGCCCTCGATGGCCGATACCAGCACGCGGCTGACCGCGCAGATCGGGCTCAACATTCCGGTGATCTCGTCCGCGATGGACACCGTAACCGAGGCTGACATGGCGATCGTCATGGCCCAGCTTGGCGGGATCGGGGTGCTCCACCGCAATCTGACGATCGAGGAACAGGTCGCTGCTGTCCGCGCGGTCAAGCGCTTCGAAAGCGGCATGGTGGTCAACCCGATCACCATCGGCCCCGATGCCAGCCTGGGTGAGGCGCGCGCGCTGATGCAGGCCAACCGCATTTCGGGCATTCCAGTGGTGGAAGCAGGGGGCCGGCTGGTCGGCATCCTTACCAACCGCGACGTTCGCTTTGCTGATAACCCGGCCCAGCCGGTGCGCGAGCTGATGACGCATGAAAACCTGGCGACTGTCCGCCCTGGCGTCAGCCAGGAAGAGGCGCGCAAGCTGCTGCACCAGCGCCGGATCGAAAAGCTGCTGGTGGTGGACGAGAATTTCCATTGCACCGGTCTGATTACGGTCAAGGACATGGAAAAGGCGATCACCTATCCCGACGCGACCAAGGACGCGACCGGGCGCCTGCGCGTTGCCGCAGCCACCACGGTTGGCGACAAGGGCTTTGAACGGACCGAAGCGCTGCTGGCGGCCGAATGCGACGTGGTGATCATCGACACCGCGCACGGCCACAACAAGGACGTTGCGCGCTCGGTTGAGCGGGTGAAGAAGCTGTCCAACTCGGCCCAGGTCATTGCCGGCAATGTTGCGACCTATGAAGCGACCCGCGCGCTGATCGATGCCGGGGCCGATGCGGTCAAGGTCGGGATCGGGCCAGGCTCGATCTGCACCACCCGCGTCGTCGCCGGCGTTGGCGTGCCGCAGCTGACCGCGATCATGGAAGCCGCGCGCGCCGCAGCGGACAGCAAGACGCCGATTATTGCTGATGGCGGCCTGCGCACTTCGGGCGATGCGGCCAAGGCGCTCGCCGCCGGGGCCTCAACCATCATGGTCGGCTCGATGCTGGCCGGGACCGAGGAAGCGCCGGGCGAGACGTTCCTTTACCAGGGCCGCGCCTACAAATCGTACCGCGGCATGGGTTCGGTCGGGGCGATGGGCCGCGGCAGCGCGGACCGTTACTTCCAGGGTGACATCAAGGACCAGATGAAGCTGGTGCCCGAAGGGATCGAAGGCCAGGTGCCTTACAAGGGCCACGCCCGCGATGTGGTTCACCAGCTGGTCGGCGGGATCAAGGCGGCAATGGGCTATACCGGCTCGGCCACGATCGAGGACCTGCGCACCAATGCCAATTTCGTGCGCATCACCAACGCCGGGCTCAAGGAAAGCCACGTCCATGACGTGACGATCACCCGCGAGGCGCCGAACTACAAGCTGTGACGGGCCGGTGACCCCCGGCGCCCGCGTCCAGGCGGCCATCGAGATCCTTGATCTGGTGATAGCGGCTGCCCGCGCGAATGGCGCGCCGGCTGACCGGATCGTCGGCGAATGGTTCCGCACCCGCCGCTTTGCCGGCAGCAAGGACCGCCGCGCAGTGCGGGACCTGGTCTATGCCGCCATCCGCGCCTGCGGGCCGGTGCCGATCAGCGGCCGCGCCGCAATGCTGCGGTTGGCGCAGGATGATCCCAGCCTCGCCGGTCTGTTCGACGGACAGGGCCACGCCCCCGCGCCGATTGCGGCGGAGGAGCCGGTTGCGGCTGGCGGTGTCGCGCCGCCATGGCTGGAACGGGCCCTGGCTGAAAGCGATATCAGCGGCGACCAAGCCCAGGCCCTGCTGGCCCGCGCTCCGCTTGACCTCCGGGTCAACACGCTCAAGGCCGATCGCGCGACGCTGGCGCTGCCTCAGCCGGGCGAACCGGGCCTGGCTCCGCAGAGCCTGCGGCTGCCGCACGGCACGCAGGTAGAAAGCTGGGAAGCCTACACCACCGGCCAGATCGAGGTGCAGGACATCGGCTCGCAGCTGGTTTGCGCGGCGCTGGGCGCGCAGCCGGGCGAACTGGTGATCGATCTTTGCGCCGGGGCCGGCGGCAAGACCCTGGCTCTGGCGGCGGCGATGGACAATCGCGGGCGGCTCATCGCGACCGATACCGATCGGGCGCGCCTTTCCCGGCTGGAGCCGCGCGCCTGGCGGGCCGGGGTGACCATCGCCGAAACCCGCCTGCTTGATCCGGGCCGCGAGGCAGAGGCGCTGGCCGACCTGGCGGGACAGGCCGATGCCGTGCTGGTCGATGCGCCGTGTTCCGGCACCGGAACTTGGCGCCGCAGCCCGGAAGGGCGCTGGCGGCTCACCCCTGACCAGCTTGCGCGCTATGCCGCAGTCCAGGCGCGGCTGCTCGATCTTGCCGCAAGCCTGCTGAGGCCCGACGGCCGGCTGGGCTTTGTGACCTGTTCGCTGCTTGATGTTGAGGGCGCCGGTCAGGCCGCCGGTTTCCTGGCGCGTCACCCCGATTGGTCAGCGCAGGAATTGCACCTTGCGGCAGGAACCTCGCGCGGACCGGGCGTGCGGCTGGCACCGGGCCGCGACGGCACGGATGGCTTTTTCGTCGCCTGTTTCCGGAAGACCTGATAACAGGATCGGCGATGTCGAGCCTTAGGGAGCAATTGATGCGATACACCCCTGCCGCGCTTGCGCTGTCCTTGCTGGCGGCAGTTACGGCCAGCGTCAGCATTTCGGCCCCGCCGGTTCCGCTTGATCCGCGTGCCGCCATCCTGGTTGCCGATGGGCGCAAGGCGCTTGCCAGCGGTGATGCCAATGCCGCGATCGATGACTACGAAGCTGCCCTCGCGTTCCAGCCCGGCCATGTCGCGATCCTGCTCAACCTGGCCGAGGCAACCCGCAAGCAAGGCATGCAGGGCAAGGCGCTGCGCTATTACCGTGAAGTGCTGGAGGTTGAGCCTGGCAACATCTACGCGCTGTCCGGCGAAGGCATGGCTCTCGCCGAAAAGGGCGCAGTCGAACGGGCCCGGCGTAATCTGGCGCGGCTTGAGCAGGTCTGCGGTGCAAATTGCGTTCCGGCCAGGGAACTGGCGGCTGCGATCCAGCAAGGCCCGACCCCGCAGATGGTCAGCGCCGAAGCCGTTCAGGCCAAGCCGACCGTCACGACCAACTGATCAGATCAAGTCGCGGAACTCGTCGAGGACGGCGCGGTAGACCCGCTTCTTGAAGGGTACGATCACTTCCGGCAGCTGCGCCGGTTCCATCCACTGCCATTCGCAGAATTCGGCTGGGTCGTGCGCGTCGAGTCGGATGTGGTGATCCTCACCGGTAAAGCGGGCCAGCACCCAGTGCTGGCGCTGGCCGCGATACCGGCCGCCCCAGAGCTTGCCCATCAGCTCATCCGGCAGGTCATAAAGCACTTCCTCGCGCGTCTGGGACAGGATCGTGACGTGCTCTTCCTGTACCCCGGTTTCCTCCCACAGCTCGCGCAAGGCGGCGGTGCGCAGGTCTTCGCCTTCGTCGATCCCGCCTTGCGGCATCTGCCAGTAGACCCCGCCCTCGTCGGGCTGGCCGCGCGTGTCGATGCGTTTGCCGACAAAGGCCAGACCCGAGGCATTAACCAGCATCACCCCCACGCAGGGGCGATAGGGCAGGGCTGAAAAGTCGGCGGTGGGGCTGGTGTCATTCATCCCGCGCGCCTTAGCGCTAAACCTTAGTCAGCATCAACTTCATCGCGGCAATGATCTTTGCCGTGGCCGCGTGCGCGCTGGGCAGAGCCTTGCGGGTCGTGGAGAAATCATGGGTCATGCCGGCGATGTGGAGGTAGAGCGTATCGACCCCGGCATCGACCAGCTTGGCCGCCAGACGGCGTCCCTGGTCTTGCAGTGGGTCGAGCCCCGCAGTCGCGACGATTGTCGGGCACATGCCCTTGGCCTCGGCATGGATCGGAAAGGCCCGCGGATTGCCGCTTTCGGGCAGGTAGAGCGAATAGAACCAGTCCATCGCCACCTTGGTCAGCAGATGCTTTTCGGCGAAAGTGGCCATCGAACCGTCCTGGCTTTCGTCGGTTGCGGGATAGAGCAGCACCTGAAGGAGCATCGGCGCGGCGGCTGGCTTGTCCATCAAGGCGCGCGCAGTGACCGTCGCCAGATTGCCGCCAGCACTGCCGCCGATGGTGACGAGGCCGGTCACCCGCCGGTCCAGTTCGGCCGGACTGGCAGCCAGCCATCGCGCCACCGCCTCGCAATCATCCGGCGCGGCCGGGAAGGGATGCTCCGGCGCCTTGCGATAATGCACTGCCAGCACTGGCAGATCGAGTTCGGCCGACAATTCGGTGCACAAAGAATTGTGCGTATCGAGATCGCCGATCACGAAGCCGCCGCCGTGGAAGAACAGGATTACCGGCGCCGGTTCGCGGGATTCGCGGATATCATAGAACCGCACCGGAATCGGCCCGGCTGGGCCAGCGCAGGTGAGGTCCTTGATCACCGCCAGCGGGCGGGGATCGGCCTCCGTCATCGCCTTGAGGCCCAGATAGCCAGCGCGTTGTTCCGCAGGATCGAGCCGCTCCGGCGCGGGCAGGCTGTTCACCAGTGCGAGAAAACCCTGCACGTCTTCACGGAACAGCGGAGTGGAATCGGACACGCGGGCACCTCTCTCTTTTGATGATTTAACCGACAGGTTAAGTCGCGTTTTGACACTTGACTAGCCGCCTTGGCGCTCCTCAAGTGAACGAGGTTGCCCGGCGCGCAGTTTTTCTTGATTGCCGGGTGTCGGGGGAGGCGACTAGGGGGCTTCGCGAGGACGAGGCGGACCGGTCCGCCTGATGAGGAATAAGCATGGCAACGCAACTGGCCGAACCCACCGCTAAGTCTAACGCACCACAGGAATCTGTTGTTGTCCGCTTTGCCGGCGACTCGGGTGACGGGATGCAACTGACCGGTGGGCAGTTCACCCTGTCGAGCGCGCTGGCGGGTAATGACTTCGCCACTTTCCCAGACTTCCCGGCCGAGATCCGCGCACCGCAGGGCACACTGTTCGGCGTTTCAGCGTTCCAGATCAATTTCGGTTCGACCGCGATCGACACCGCAGGCGACGCGCCTGACGTGTTGGTGGCAATGAACCCGGCGGCGCTGAAGACCAATGTCGGCGCCTTGAAGCCCGGCGGCTTGATCATTGCCGACACGGGCGAGTTTACCAAGCGCAACCTCGAAAAGGCGAAGTACGAAGTCAGCCCGCTGGAAGATGGCACCCTCGCCAAATGGCAGGTTCTGGCGTTCGACATTTCGGCGCTGACGCTGGAATCGGTCAAGCCGTTCGGCCTGGGCAACAAGGAAGCCCTGCGCTGCAAGAACATGTGGACGCTGGGCCTGGCGCTGTGGATGTTCGACCGCGACCGCCAGCCGCTGATTGACTGGCTGAAGCAGAAATTCGCCAAGAACCAGGTCCTGGCCGATGCCAATATTGCCGCGCTCAACGCCGGCCATGCCTATGGCGAGACGGCCGAGCTTGAAGGATCGATACACAAGCTGCATCTCGGGCCGGTGGCGACCCCCGCGGGGCTCTATCGCACGATCACCGGGGCCGATGCCGTCGCACTCGGGCTGGTCGCGGGGGCGCAGCTGGCGCACCTGCCAATGTTCTTTGGCGGTTATCCGATTACGCCCGCCAGCTCGATCCTCCATGCGCTGGTGCGGTTGAAGGAATTCAACGTCACGACCTTCCAGGCGGAAGACGAGATCGCCGCGATCTGCGCCGCGATCGGTGCCAGCTATGCCGGCCAGCTGGGCGTGACCTCAAGCTCCGGCCCGGGTATCGCGCTTAAAGGAGAGGCGATGGGCCTGGCGGTAATGACCGAGCTGCCGCTGGTGATCGTCAACTCGCAGCGCGGCGGACCGTCGACCGGCCTCCCGACCAAAACCGAGCAGTCGGACCTCTACCAGGCGGTCTATGGCCGCAACGGTGATGCGCCCATCCCGGTGATTGCCGCGCGGAGTCCATCCGACGCGTTCGAGTGCGCAATCGAGGCCTGCCGGATCGCCGTGCAATACATGACCCCGGTGATCCTGCTGACCGATGGCTACATCGCCAATGCAGCCGAGCCTTGGAAGGTACCGGATCCTTCCGCATACACCGAATTTCCGGTTACCTTCCTGGCGGAAAAGAACGCCGGCGATATCCTGCTGCCCTACAAGCGCGATGCCAAGGGTGCGCGGCCGTGGATCAAGCCTGGTACGCCGGGCCTGATGCACCGGATCGGCGGGATCGAGAAGGCCGTCGATACTGGCCACCTCGACTATTCGCCGGCCAATCACCAGGCGATGACCGATGCCCGCAAGGCCAAGGTCGATGGCATTGCCAAGTCGATCCCGGACCAGGATGTCTGTCTGGGTGAACCCGGTGGCAAGCTTGCCGTGGTCGGTTGGGGCAGCACCTATGGCCCGATCCACCAGGCGGTCGGCCGCGCGCGTGACAAGGGGCTGGACGTCAGCCACATCCACGTTCGGCATATCTGGCCGTTGCCGCAGAACCTTGGTGCCTTGCTCAAGGGTTATGACCGGGTGCTGGTGCCGGAAATGAATACCGGCCAGTTCAAGACCGTGCTGCGCGACCAGTTCCTGGTCGATGCCCAGCCGCTTACCAAGACTAGCGGCCAGCCGTTCGCCATTGCCGAAATCGAAGCGGCGATCGCAACCTATTTTGATGGCGTGCCCGGCAACGCCGGCGGGGATGAAGTGCCCCCCAATGACAAGCAGTTGCCCAGCGTGAAGGCGGTGAACCCATGAACGAGATGACCAAGATCGCGGCGACGACCACCATCAAGGACTGGGAAACCGACCAGGAAGTACGCTGGTGCCCAGGCTGCGGGGACTATGCGATCCTCAAGGCGGTGCAGCGCACCCTACCCGAACTTGGCGCGGATCCGGCCAACACTGTCTTCGTATCAGGCATCGGCTGCTCCAGCCGCTTCCCCTATTACGTGGAGAGCTATGGCTTCCATACGATCCACGGCCGCGCTCCGGCCTTTGCCACCGGCATCAAGCTGGCCAATCCAGAGCTCGATATCTGGCTGGTGACCGGTGACGGCGACGGGATGAGCATTGGCGGCAACCACACCATGCACCTGCTGCGCCGCAACCTGAACTGCCAGGTGCTGCTGTTCAATAACGAGATCTACGGCCTGACCAAGGGCCAGTATTCGCCGACCAGCCGTCAGGGCACGACCAGTCCGACCACGCCGCTTGGCTCGGTGGATCGCCCGGCCAGCCCATGCGCCTTTGCGCTGGGTGCCGGGGCACGCTTCGTCGCCCGCGGGTTTGACGTGTCCAAGGAACTGACCACGGTGCTGAAGGCGGCCTATCACCACAAGGGTGCGGCCTTCGTCGAGATCTTTCAGAACTGCATCGTCTACAACAAGGACCGGTTCGAAGACTTTGCCGCGCCCAAGGGTGCTGAACACGCGCAGCTGTGGCTGAAGCATGGCGAGCCGATGCTGTTCGATCGCGGTACTAAGGGCATCTCGCTGTGCCAGGACGACCTGACGCTGAAGGTGGTCGATGTCGTCGATGGCGACTGGAAGTCGGCCGGGGTTATCGTTCACGACGTGACCAACCGCTCGGTCGCCTATATGCTGGTCGACCTGCGCGTGATGCCGCGCTTCGCCGATTTCCCGATGGCGCTGGGTGTGCTCTACGACGATCCGCGCCCGACCTTCGAAGAGGTGGTCACAGCGGAGCGCGAACAGGCCAGTGCCGGCAAGGAGCCCAACCTGGCCAAGCTGCTGGCTAAGGGTCAGACCTGGACGGTGACCGAAGACGGGCCGGAGCTGTAATCCGACCTGGCCTGCGCCAGCATGGACAACCTGACTCATTCGCTGATCGGTGCGGTGCTGGGACAGGCGGGGCTCAAGCGTCGCACGGGTCTGGCCATGCCGGCGCTGATCATCGGCGCCAACATTCCCGATATCGACGCGGCCTGTTTCTTCTGGCTGGAAGGCACCGAGCATCTGGGCTTCCGGCGGGGTATCACGCATGGGCCGCCAGCGATGGTGTTGCTGCCCTTGCTGCTGGCTGGCGCGCTGTGGTGGTTTGATCGCTGGCAAAGCGGGCGCGGCACTCGGCCAGAGGGCCGTTTGCCGGTCAGCTTCAAGTGGCTCTACCTGCTCAGCCTGATCGGCACGCTCAGCCATCCGCTGTTCGACT
Source organism: Novosphingobium ginsenosidimutans (assembly GCF_007954425.1). Classification (NCBI taxonomy): domain Bacteria; kingdom Pseudomonadati; phylum Pseudomonadota; class Alphaproteobacteria; order Sphingomonadales; family Sphingomonadaceae; genus Novosphingobium; species Novosphingobium ginsenosidimutans. Next base: position 2,160,689 of record NZ_CP042345.1, read on the forward strand.
GGTTCAACGTCTATGGCATCCGCCTGCTTGAGCCGTTCTCCAGCAAGTGGTTCCACGGCGATGTGCTGTTCATCATCGATGTCTGGCTGTGGGCGCTACTAGGCTTTGGCCTCTGGTTCTCGCTGCGGCGGGAACGACGGGGGGGAGAGTGGCAGCATCCAGCACGGGTCGCGATTGCGGTGATGGCGGCCTATATCGGCCTCAACAGCGCTATTACCTGGCGGACCGAAGCAAGCAGCCTGATGCGTGAACCCTATCCGGTCGAGGCGATCGCCAGTCCGGTGCCGCTGGCTTTCTGGGAACGCGAGCGAATTGTCCGGCTGCAGGATGGGGCATGGTTGTCCTCAGCCTGGACAGGCCTGTCCGCCGGTCAAGGTTATGCTTATCCTGATGCTGAACGCTGCCAGATGCCATCCCCGGTCCAGTTGGCGAGAGGCGGATCCCAAGTGGCGGCTTTCCTGCTTTGGTCGCAGGCTCCCTTTGTTGAACGGACTGTGGACGGCTCGGTTATCCTGCGCGATGCGCGGTTCTATGGTCCGCGGGCGCGGGATCGGTTTTCCGTCGCGCTACCGCAAGTCAAGTGCGTGCCGCTGCCCGCCGGATAAATTAGGTCCAAAGTCCAGCTTGATGATCCTGAAATGGCCGGGAATGGCCAGTGTATGTCCGCGCCCATCATCGTCTGGCTCCGCCGCGACCTGCGCCTGGCTGATCAGCCCGCTTTCCGGGCTGCCGCCGCGCGCGGCCCCGTAATCCCGGTCTATGTGCTTGATGACGAATCGCCACGGTACCGGCGGATGGGGGCGGCCTCGCGCTGGTGGCTGCATCATTCGCTGGCGCGGCTTGCGGCCGATCTGGAGCAGGCAGGTTCGCGGCTGATCCTGCGCCGTGGCAGGAGCGAGAACGTGCTTTCGGCCCTCGCGGTGGAAAGCGGGGCGCACGAAGTTCATGCGCTGCACCATGTCGAACCCTGGTGGCGCAATGCCGAACGTGCCGTGCGCAAGGCGCTTGATCTGCAGCTGCATCAGGGGATCTACCTTGCTCCGCCCGGCTCGGTGCTGACGGGCGGCGGCACGCCGTTCAAGATTTACACCCCGTTTTGGCGGGCCTTGCAGGAACGGATGCCGCCAGCGCCGCCATTGCCGGCCCCAAAGCTGACGGCGCCGGAAGCCTGGCCCAACAGCGATCGGTTGGAAGACTGGCAATTGCTCCCGACACACCCCGATTGGGCGGGCGGAATGCGGGCGGAATGGACCCCGGGCGAGGCTGGCGCGGCTGAGCGCCTGGAAACCTTTGCCCGCCGCGCCGCACGCTATGCGGAGCGGCGCAATCTGCCGGCGATGCTCGGCACCTCGCGCCTCTCGCCGCACCTCCATTTCGGCGAGGTTTCGCCGGCACAGGTCTGGCACGGCGTGGCCAATGCCGGCGGTTCGGTTGACGTGTTCCTGGGTGAACTGGGCTGGCGCGATTACGCCGCCAATGTGATCCATCAGTTCCCGGACTACGCCGCGCATTCCTACAAGGAAGAGTTCGAGCGCTTGCCCTGGCGCACCGGGCCCGAGGCTGAGGCCGATCTCAAGGCCTGGCAGCAGGGCCGCACCGGCTATCCGATCGTCGATGCCGGCATGCGTGAGCTGTGGGCGACTGGCTGGATGCACAACCGGGTGCGGATGATCGTCGCCAGCTTCCTCATCAAGCATCTGCTGATCGACTGGCGGCGCGGCGAGGAGTGGTTCTGGGACACCTTGGTCGATGCCGATTATGCCCAGAATGCGGTCAACTGGCAGTGGAGCGCCGGTTCGGGCGTCGATGCCAACATGTTCGTGCGGATCATGGCCCCGCTGACGCAGAGCCCGAAGTTCGATGCCGCCGGCTATATCCGCGAGTGGGTGCCCGAACTTGCCGGGCTGGGCGATGCTGAGATCCATGATCCCGGCTTGCTGCGTCCGCGCGGCTATCCGGCCAAGATTGTCGAACACACCGAGGGACGCGCCCGCGCCCTGGCAGCTCATGCGGCCATGAAAGCAGTTTGATCGCACAGCGGTGAACTTCCCCGCCATTCCTTTGACCTCGGTCAAAGCGGGCCATTTGTGCTATGGTTAGGTCAGCCAATGGGACGCAACTAGCTTGACAGCGTCGCGGCCCCATGAAAAGTTGTCCGGACAAATTTGGCGATGCCGCCAGATTGGAGAGTGGTCATGAGTGCCGAACTGCCGCCCCCCTATACCGCGCTGACCAAGCACCCGATGCTGGCGCGCACCAACCATGATGAATCCGCGCGGTTCAATTTCCTGACGCACCTCAATCGCTATCTCTCGGGTACACTCGGGCCGGGCAACAAGCTGGCCTATGAGAAGCGCGTGCTCCCGGCCTTCCGCGAAGAGCATGGCCGCGATCCCGAACACCGCTATGAAATCCGCGATTTGATGAACCAGGACCCGTTCCACCGGATGTGGTCGGCCCTGAAGCGCAACTCGATGGAAATGCGCCAGCAGAACGGCCGCTCGACCGTGCTGCGCCAGCTTGATGAGCTTGATGCCCAGGCTCGCCAGTTCAACGAACATTCCGGCCAGCTTGAGCTGGATCCCAAGATCGAACAGCCGATTTACCAGACCGCGGTGGACATTCACTGCCAGCCGGGTGGCTACCACGGCGAGGAACGTCCCGGCGATGTCTCGGCCGGGGCCAATTACGATGTCGGCATCTTCGCCACGACCGGCGGCGCGCTCGGCGGGCTGAACGATGGCGGCGGGCAGGCTGTGGTTGCCTGGGCCAAGAAGGAGCGGCCCGACTGGCAGCCGCGCCGGATCCTCGATGTCGGCTGCACCGTAGGCCACAATGCCGTGCCGATTGCCGCTGCCTATCCCGATGCCGAAGTGATCGCGATCGACACCGCCGGCCCCTCGCTGCGCTATGGCGCGGCACGCGCGGCTGGGCTTGGCGTCAAGAACATCAAGTTCGTCCAGGCAAGCGGCGAGGATCTGTCGCGCTATCCGGATGGCTATTTTGACTGGGTGCAGACCACCATGTTCCTGCACGAGCTGTCGGCGGAATCGATGCCGCGGCTGCTAGCGGAATGTAACCGCGTGCTCGCCCCGGGCGGACTGATCCTGCATGTCGAACAGCCGCAGTATTCCCCGGAAATGCCGCTGTTTGAGCAATTCATGCGCGATTGGGACGCCTTCAACAACAACGAGCCGTTCTGGTCGGCGATGCATGGTGTGGACCTGAAGGACGTGATGGCCGGTGCCGGCTTCAACAAGGCGGATCAGTTCGTGGTCGGCGTGAGGGCGGTGGTCGATCGCTCGATCTTCCCGGCCGCTGAAAGCGAAGAGCAGGAAGACTATGGCCGGGCCGCAGTGTGGAACGCGTATGGCGCCTGGAAGCCGGTGGCGAAGGAGTTGGCGGCATGACCGAGGGGATTGACTGGATCGCCCGCGCCGGGGCCAAACCCAAGGGACGGCGCCCCGCCTTCTTTGAAGACCCGGCGATCGACCGCTTGCTGTCGCTGACCATGGCGGTGGTGGGTGAGGTTGCAGTGCTGCGCGAGCGGCTCGACACGGTCGAGCGGCTGCTCGAGGCCAAGGGCACGATCAGCCGCGCCGATATCGAGGCCTATCAGCCCGATCAGTTGGCTGGCGAGGAGCGCGGTGAATTGACCCGCGCCTATATCGCCCGCGTGATGCGCGGCTTCCAACAGGAGGTCGAGGCCCTCGAAAATCCCGATCCGCCGATCATGGACTGGGTGGAAAAGTTCTCGAAGTAACGGGCGGCCGCCGATCGCGGCACGAAGGGGGGCAAGCAGATGGAAGAAGTGCTGGTGCTGCGCTGGCTGCACATCCTCGCCATGGTCTATTGGCTGGGCGGTGAATGGGGTGTGTTCCAGACGAGCTACAACGTGATCAACCGCAGCCTCTCGCTTGAAGAGCGGCGGCGGCACATGGAAACGGCCTATCGGATCGATATCCTGGCCCGCACCGGCATCATCATGCTGCTGCCGCTGGGTCTGCACATGGGTAATATCTATGGCCTGCAGCCCTATGGCGGTTCGTTCCTGACCGGTATGTGGATATTCGTCGCGCTGTGGCTGGGGCTGTGCTGGGCCGCCTTCTTCAAGCGCGAGACCGATCTTGGGATCAAGCTGACCAAGCTGGACGAGATGGTGCGCTGGGTGCTGATCCCGACGATCTTCGTGGTCGGCATCTCCTCGCTGATGGGCAATGGTCCGTTCGTGGCGGACGAGGGGATGCGCTGGTATGCGCTGAAGTTCACTCTGTATGGCTGGGCGCTGTGCATCGGCCTGGGTCTGCGCTGGATCATGCGCGCCTGGACCACGCGCTTTCGCCAACTAGCCGAAGGCCCGAATCCAGCCGCCGAGGCCGCGCTGGAGCGCGAGATCGGCTGGGGCCGGATGCTGGCCTATATCTACTGGATCACCATTTCGGGGATCTGCTTCCTGGGGACGGTCAAGCCGCTCTGAGGAAGACCCATCCGAAACGCGAAGGGCTCCCCGGTTGGGGAGCCCTTTTCATTTCAGGATCTGGTTCATCTCGATCAGGATCCCGTCAGGATCGAAGAAGTTGCAGCCCATCACCCGGATATCAGGCCCGCCATTGCGGCCGGGATAGACCTGCAGGCGCGGTTCGGCAGTGAAGGTTACGCCGGGCACTGCCCTGGCCGCCTTGCAGCGGCCTTCGACATCATCCGTGTTCATCACGATCACCACGCCGCCGGGCCCCATGCGAGTGGGATAGGGCGCAGCCGACAGCTTCGGCTCGATCCACTGCATCAGTCCGATCCAGCCGACCCAGCCATCATTGGCATTGAGCAGCACCAGCCGAGCCTTGGCCCCCGGCGGGCCGGCGGGCAGGGCAACGCCACTGGTTTCGACCACGGTGTCATAGTTGACCTTCATGCCCACCACATCGCGGTACAGCTTCAGGCTGGCTTCCATGTCGCGGACAATCAGCGTGGTGCGTCGGACATCGGTCGGCACGCGCTCGGTGGGGGCTGTCACCCCCGGTGCAGTCGGCTTGTCTTGGGCCTGGGCGCACGACGCTGCAGCCAAGGCCAGCAGCGGCAGAGCGAAGCGCATCACTGGCTCTCCTCAACAGCACCGGAATCTATCAGGCTGGCGATCCGGTCAGCGGAATAGCCCAGGTCGGCCAGCACCGCGCGCGCGTCCGCGCCCGGCTTGGGCAAGGCACTCGGCGCGCCGGGGCGCTTGCCGTCCATCTCGAGCGGAATGGTCGGCAGCTTGGTCTGCGCGCCGGTATCAAGCGTGACCGGCTCCATGCCCCCGGCGTTGAGGTGGGGATCGTCGAACAGCTCCTCGGGCTTGCCGATCGGGGCAAAGGGCATGCCGGTGCCGTCCAGCTTGGCGATCACTTCGGCGCGGGTCATCTGGCCGACCAGCTCGCGGATGCGCGGCAGGATCCGGTCGCGCGCCAGGACGCGCTGGTTGTTGGCGCGGATGGTCTCGTCGGCCCACAGGTCGTCGAGGCCGAACAGTGCGCAGAACTTCTCCCACAGCGCATCGGTGACCACACCGATGAAGACCGGATCGTCCTGCGTCTCAAACACGTCGTAGATCGCCCAGGCCGAGACCCGCGCCGGCATCGGGGCGGCGGGTTTGCCCGTCACCGCAAACTGCGCCATGTGCTGGCCGACGAGGTAGGCCGTGGTCTCGAACAGGCTGGCCACCACCTTTTGCCCGCGTCCGGTGCGGTGGCGTTCCTCCAGCGCGGCAAGAATGCCGATCACCCCGAACATCCCGCCGGTCACATCGATTACGCTCGCCCCGGCGCGCAGCGGGCGCCCCGGCGGCCCGGTCATATAGGCGAGACCGCCCATCATCTGTGCAACCTCGTCCAGCGCAGTCCGCTGTTCATAGGGGCCGGGCAGGAAACCCTTTTCCGAGCAATAGATCAGCCGCGGATTGGTGCTGGCGAGGCTGTCATAGTCCAGCCCCAGCCGGTCGAGCGCGGTGGGGCGGAAGTTCTCGACCAGCACGTCGGCGTTGGCGCAGAGGTCCTTGGCCACGGAAAGACCATCGGCGGATTTGAGGTTGAGACAGATCGATTGCTTGCCGCGATTGTACATCGGGAAGTAGCCCGCACCGGAACCAAGCAGTCGCCGCGTCTGGTCCCCGCCGATCGGCTCGACCCGCACGACCTCGGCGCCCAGGCCGGCCAGGATATGACCGACCGTCGGCCCCATCACCATGTGGGTGAATTCGACCACCTTGATCCCGGCGAGAGGGGTGGGTGCGCTCATGCCTCGGACTCCTTGGGGGCGATCCTTTCGTTGTAATCGAGCATCGGCCCGGCATCGGGCGTGAAGCCGTAGAGCGGCTCACCGGGGAGCGCTTCGGCGAGGATCTGGCGGACTTCCAGAAGTTTGGCGAGGTCGATTCCGGTCTTGAGGCCCATCGAATTGAGCATCAGCACCAGATCCTCGGTCACCAGGTTGCCCGAAGCACCGGGGGCATAGGGGCACCCGCCCAGACCGCCGAGCGAGGCATCGAGCGTGGTGATCCCCTCCTCCAGCCCGGCCAGCGCATTGGCCAGGCCGAGGCCGCGGGTATTGTGGAGGTGGAGCGTGGTGAGCTTGTCCCCCACTGCGCCGCGCACCTTGCCGATCAGCCGCTTGACCTGCGCCGGATCGGCATAGCCCGTCGTGTCGGACAGGCTGAACTCCTGCGCTCCGGCTTCGGCAGCGGCGGCGGCCAGGCGGACGACCTGCTCCTCGCTGACCGCACCCTCGATCGTACAGCCGAAGGCGGTTGAGAGTCCGACGGCGAAATGCACCCCGCCCGCATTGGCGATCTGCGCCACTTCGGCGATCTCGGCCAGCATCGCCGGGTGGTCCTTGCGGACATTGCGCAGCGAATGGGTCTCGCTCATCGAGAAGGGGATCGACATGGCGTGGACCCCGGCCTCGACCGCCCGCGCCGCGCCTTTGGCATTGGGCACCAGCGCGACAACGTTGAGGCCCGGAATGGTCCGCGCAAAGGCGACCAGCTCCGCGGTGTCCGCCATCTGCGGCAGCAGGCTTGGCGGCACGAAGGAGCCGACCTCGATCTCTTTCACCCCGGCCGCCGCCTCGGCCGCGATCCAGGCCTTCTTGGCTTCGAGCGACATGACCCGGTCAATCGACTGAAGCCCATCGCGCGGGCCGACTTCGGAGACGAGGATCTCGGTCATGCACGTTTCTCCAGGTAGACCCACGGCCGCGCGGCGCGATCCGTTTCGGTCCAGGCGGCGATGGCTTGGCGGTGCTTGAGCGTCAGGTCGATCGCATCGAGCCCTTCGAGCAGCATGGCCTTGGCCTCTTCGTCGATCACGAAGTGCCAGGTCTTGCCTTTGGCTGCGACAGTTTGCGCTGCCAGGTCGATCGTCACCATGGCCCATTGCAGCTCGCGCACGACCTCTTCGGGCAGTTCGACCGGCAGCAGGCCGTTGCGGATGCAATTGCTCTTGAAGATCGGGGCGAAGCTGGGGGCAATGATCGACTCGATCCCGAATTCGGCAAGCGCCCAGACGGCGTGCTCGCGGCTCGATCCGCAGCCAAAGTTCTTGCCGCCCAGCAGCAGGCGCGTGCCGATCGCATCGCGCTGGTTGAGCACGAAGGAAGGATCGGTGATGCGCTTGTCGGCATCGGTATAGCGCCACGGCGCGAACAGGCCGCCCGCCAGGCCGGTGCGCCCGGTACTGCGCATTTCGCGGCTGGGGATGATCGTGTCGGTATCGATGTTGTCGATCAGCAGCGGCACGCCGGGGCTGGCGATGGTCGAGACAGGCTTCATGACGCCAAGACCTTGCGGGGATCCGCAATCACGCCGGCCAGCGCCGAGGCTGCGACCACTTCCGGGCTGGCGATATGGGTGCGGATGCCGGGGCCCTGGCGGCCTTCGAAATTGCGATTGGTGCTGCTGATCGTCCGGCTGCCGGGTTCGAAACCTTCGCCGCCGGCATAGAAGCACAGCGAGCAGCCCGAATTGCGCCACTCAAACCCGGCGGCGGTGAAGACCTGATCGAGCCCCTCGGCCTCGGCCGCACGCTTGACCGCCATCGATCCGGGTACGACCAGCGCCTTCTTGATCGAGGGGGCGATGTGCTTGCCCTTGAGCAGCGCAGCGGCGCGGCGCAGGTCGGAGAGGCGGCTGTTGGTGCAAGACCCGATGAAGGCCGCGTCGATCGGGGTTCCGGCGATCGGCTGTCCGGCATTGAGGCCGATGTATTCATGGACCCGCGGCGGTCCCTGAGGAATGCGCGCGTCGATGGCGATGGCCTGTTCCGGGCTGGTGCCCCAGGACACCATCGGGGCAAGGCCCGATGCATCGATCTCGATCTCCCGGTCGAACCGCGCATCGGGATCGCTGACAAGGCTCGACCAGTAAGGCGCATCGAAGCTGGCGGGCGCATATGGCCGCCCGGCCAAATAGGCAAAGGTCGCCGCATCGGGTACAATGATCCCGGTCATGGCCGCAAACTCGGTCGCCATGTTGCAGAGGGTCATGCGCCCTTCCATGTCGAGGCAGCGCACGGCCTCGCCAGCGAATTCCACCACGTGTCCGGCCCCGCCGCCCGCGCCGTGGCGAGCGATCAGGGCGAGCGCCATGTCCTTCGCCGTGACGCCGGATGGCAAGGCGCCGGTAAAGGTCACCCGCATGGTGCCGGGCCGGGCGAGCCGCAGGACGCCAGTGGCCATGGCGTGCTCGGCCTCGCTTGAGCCGATCCCCCAGGCGAGCGCGCCAAAGGCCCCCTGGGTGCAGGTATGGCTGTCAGGCGCGACCAGGGTCACGCCGGGCAGGACGATGCCCTGTTCGGGCGAAATCACGTGGACGATGCCCTGATCGCGGTCGGTCACATCGAACAGGGTGATCCCGGCAGCCAGCGCTGCCTCACGGGTTTCGGTGATGAAGGCCTGACCACCGGGCATCAGTGTCTGGTCGCCGCGGCCCAGACGCGTATCGACGATGTGGTCCATGACCGCGAAAACCCGCGCCGGATCTTGAACCGGGCGGCCCGCCGCCGCCATCGACTTGAGCGCGGCGGCGCCGGTGCGTTCGTGCAGAAATATCCGGTCGATCGCGATCAGGGCTGCGCCGCCAGTGGTCTCTGCCACCCGGTGCGCGTCCCAGATCTTGTCGAACAGTGTCCGGCCCATTGCCCGATCCTAGCCCTCAAAACTCCGCCAGTCGCGCGTTACCAGCTTTTCCTGGATCGCGGTGCGGGTTTCGAGCAGGCCGTTCCTGATCCAGTGCCAGGTGCGGCAGCGGTTCTGGCCATCGTCCGAAAGCTGGATCATCTCGTAGAGGTAGAGCGAAGGATCGCCTTGGCGCTGCCAATAGAGCATGACCGTGCGGTTGTATTCATCGAGCGGGACCTCGGCGGCCCAGCCCTTGATCAGTTCGTTGTCCCACCATACCCGGCCATCGCGGTACTCGGCCGGAAACTCGCGCACTTCGGTGCGGCCATCGGCCCAGGTGTAGTGGTTGGTCTGGTGGTAGGGGTGCGGGCCCTCATCGGGAAAGCGACACAGCAGCCGGCTGGCATGCTCGTCCACCTTGTCGTTGGCGGCGTTGAAGTAGGAATAGGTGCCTTCCCAGACGCCTTCGTGGCGGGCGAGGAGCGGCATGGCTTCACGGATATTCGTCATGGGGAGGGACTTATCCTTTGTTCTGGAGGGCGATGGCGAATTGACGCGCGGCACTGGCGCGGACTAGCGCGCGGCACTCGGTAGCAAGGCGTTCGAGCGCGATGTCTTCCGGCGCGAAGGGGATCGCGTAGGCGGCATTGCCTTCATACCACGGCGCGAAGAAGTGCCGGGCGCGGGCAATCGCCCAGGCGCGGGTCAGATAGGCGCCGAAGCGGTCGGGGGTGAAATCGGGGAACAGGCGGGCCGGATCGCCCACCGGGAGGGGCGGCAGGGCGACGGCGCTGACACCCAGGGCTGCACGTGCCGCTTCGATCACATCGGCCCAGGGTGCCCAGTCGGTCGGGGCCTCGCCTGGCCAAGGGCTCGACAGGCCGTGGCCGGGCAGATCGATCGCCGTGCCGCTGATGGCGATGCAGTCCAGCGCCTCGCCCGGTCCGTGGACCTGCAACATATCCTGCGCGCCCGTTTCGGCCCGGCGCCAGTGGAGCTGGCCGGTGAAGGACGACGTGTTGACGGTAATGAAGCCCTGATGGCCATCGGCCTTGGGCTCGATGCTGGGACCCGTCGGCAGGGTCTTCAGGAATTCCAGGCTGACTGTAGTCTGATCGTCCGGCGTGCGGACCTTCTGGGCCGACCAACTGGCCGGCATCGCGCCCAGCCGGTCGATATGGGCCTGCATCGGATCGCCATCATAAGCCGTGATGAAGACCGGGGCGGTGACGCTGTCCGGCGGCGGAATGTCGCGCGGGGCCGCCAGGACGGCAGCGTAGCCATGGCGGAAGCTGTCCCCGGCGTCGAGGATCTCCATGATGATGTCATGGACCCGCGCCGGATCGTCGTGCGCATTGCGCATCCGGGTTTCGTTGCGGGCATCGTACCAGGGGAAGAACCAGGCCTGCTCCAGGATCCGGTTCCAGGCCCAGACCAGGTGCTGGCCATAGGGTAGCGGCAGGAAGGGCGGGGTATAATTGGCGCCGAAGGCAGCCTTCTCAGCCTCGGTCCAGACGCCATAGCCACCGGCTGCGATCCCGCTGAACCGCTGCGGATGGCGCTTCAGCGCGGTGATCAGGATGATCGCGCCCGAATGGAAGCCATAGGCCGGAACCTGTTCCAGCCCGAGCGCGGCGATGAATTCGACGATCGCATCGGCATAGTCGTTAATGTCCGGGCTGGCCTTGGCGAGCGGTTCGGACTGCCCGAAACCCGGCGTATCCGGAGCAATGCAGGTGAAATGCGCGCCCCAGCGCTGCATCAGTTCTTCATATTCGCCGCCCGAACGCGGGCTCTGGTGGACCAGCAGCAACACCGGGCCAGTGCCCGCCCTGCGATAATGCACACGGCGCTTGCTCGCTCCGCTGCCCAGGGTCAGGTAGTGGCGGGTAATCGCTGCGGCCATGGCAAGTTGTCCGGACAAATTGTTCTCGACAAGCCCATAGTGCGGCGGCAAAGTCTGCGCAAGCAAGGGAGCCACGATTAATGAGTCTGATCGGCACGCGGATGGTGAGCGATGGCAAGACCGCCCGCCAGATCTTTGAAGAGGTCATGGCCAACCCGGCGCGCAAGAAGTTCGGGTTTGGCAGCAAGCTCGCGATCGTGAACGTCGATTTCCAGCAGGCCTATACGGCGATCGACAAGTTCGCGACCGCCTATGAAACCGATCCGCGCCAGATCGAGTATGCCAACACGATCAGCCGCCTGGCCCGCGCCAAGGGCATGCCGGTGATCTGGACCCGGGTGGCCTACAAGGCTGATGCTGGCGATGCCGGGGTCTGGGGCACCCGTACCGATACGCCGGACTCGCTCCAGAACATCAAGTACGACAGCGAACGCCACCAATACGATCTGCGGGTCGAGATCGGACCGGATGACCTGCAATATACCAAGCGCATGCCATCAGCCTTCTTCGAAACGCAGCTGGCCAGCTATCTGGTCTGGCACAAGGTCGATACGGTGGTGGTGACCGGCGGATCGACCTCTGGCTGCGTCCGCGCCACGGCGGTCGATGCGCTGAGCCACGGCTATCGCACGATTGTGCCGATCGAGACCTGCGCGGACAAGCACGAGTCCTATCACTTCGCCAACCTTACCGACCTGCAACTGAAGTACGCCGATGTCGAACCGGTCCAGGCTGTGATCGACTGGCTGGAGGCGCGGTAATGCAGGAAGGCGCGGGCGATCCGCAGCTTTACGATTATGCCCCCTATCGCGGCCGCAAGAAGGTGGTCTGGCCGGGTGGCAAGACCGTCGCGGTCTGGGTCGCGCCCAACCTGGAATATTACGAGATCGATCCGCCGGCCCACCCCAAGCGCAAGGCCTGGGCGCGGCCGCATCCGGACGTGGTCGGCTATTCCCACCGCGACCATTCCAACCGGGTCAGCCACTGGCGCATGGCCGAAGTGATGAGCAAGCACGGCTTTCCCGGTTCGGTCAGCCTGTCGGTCGCGCTGTGCCAGCATCACCCGGAAGTCGTGGCAGATGGTGCTGCGCGTGGCTGGGAGTTTTTCAGCCACGGCATTTACAATACCCGCTATGCCTATGAAATGTCGGAAGATCAGGAGCGCGCGATCATCGCGGACTCGATCCGCACCGTCCGCGAGGCGACCGGACAGACGATCCGTGGCTGGCTTGCCCCGGCGCTGACGCACACGCCGCGCACGCTCGACCTGATTGCCGAGATGGGGCTCGATTACACCTGCGATCTCTACCACGATGACCAGGTGCAGGAAGTGAAGGTCCGGTCCGGCCGGCTCGCGTCGATCCCCTATAGCCTTGAGGTCAACGACCACTACGGCTTCTTCGTCTACAATATGTCCGGCCGCGAATATGCTGACACCCTGATCCGCCAGTTCGAGCGCCTGGCGGCTGAGGGCGAGGCATCCGGCACAGTCATGTGCATTCCCTTGCATGCCTATCTGATCGGCCAGCCGCACCGGATCGGCCCGTTCGAGGAGGCGCTGCGGCATATCGCTGCGGACGGCCGCGCCTGGATCGCGCGGGCCGGTGAGATTATCGACGCGTGGAGGGCCCAGGCGTGACCCTCGATCCGGCCTATCTCGAGTATCCCAAGCGCCGCCATGGCTATGACCACGACCTCTATGCCTGGTCGGCGCTCCATGAGCGCCCGTCGGTCAAGTGGCCGCAAGGCTCGGTCGCGGTCTGGGTCTGTGTCAGCCTGGAATGGTTTCCAATCGTACCGGGCGGGGCCTTTGCCGCGCCGGGGCACATGCAAACGGCCTATCCTGACTACCGCCACTATACCGCGCGCGACTACGGCAACCGGGTGGGGGCATGGCGCTTCCTCGATGCGCTGGCCAGGGCCGGTGCCAAGGCCAGCTTTGCCACCAATGCCGCGGTGGCCGAACGCTATCCGGAACTGGTCCGGGCCGTGCTGGATGGCGGGCACGAACTGATCGCCCATTCGACCGATATGAACGGCACGATCGATTCATCGCTGGCGGCAAATGCCGAGCGGGATCTGATCAACGACGCAATTCACCGGATCAAGCTCGCCAGCGGTGTACGGCCAACGGGTTGGCTTTCCATTGCCCGCTCACAGAGCTTCAACACCTTGAATTTACTTAAGGATATCGGACTAACCTATTGCTGTGACTGGGTTAATGATGAAATGCCCTATCACTTCACCAATGGCCTGATCAACCTTCCGCTCAACCATGAACTGTCCGACCGGACGATCATCGCGGTCCAGCAGCAATCAGCGGATAGCTGGGCGCAGAGCCTGGAAGACGCGTTCGACTGGCTGGCAGCAGAGGCAGCCGCAACCGGATCGGGGCGGATGCTGCCGATCCATGTCACGCCTTACATCATGGGCCTGCCCTATCGCATCGCCGCCTTTGAGCGCCTGCTTGAACGGCTAAGCCAGCGCAGCGAATGCTGGTTCGCGCGCGGCGATCAGATCGTCTCCAGCTGGGAGGCCCAACAATGAGCAACCGCGCCGAACTCGCCCGGGCCATGCCCGCCATGCTGCGTCACGAAGGTTGGTGGGACGGCTGGTACCGCCACTTCGATGGCGAAGGGAAGATGATCGACGCGCACCGGGTGAAGACCTGGTGCGAGTTTCCGGACGCGGGCGAGTGGCATTACATCCAGCACAACTGGCTGGAATGGGATGACGGCCGCACGGCGACTTACGAGTTCGGCGGACGGCTGGAGGGCAATAACCTGGTCTGGCAGACCGACCGGTTCGGTGGTTACGGCTGGCAGACGCACGAAGACGTGCTGATGCTGCGGCTGGAGCGGCAGGACGTGCCCGATGCCTATTACATCGAGATGATTGCCATTGCCGCGGACGGGCAGACCCGTTCGCGCACTTGGGAATGGTTCCAGCATGGCCGCCCGTGGAAGTGGACCCACTGTAACGAGGAAAAGACGGGTTGATCACCGCGCTGCTCTTCCTGGCCCAGGCGGTCGATCCCGCAGTGACCAAGGCCAAGCCGCTTGAAGCCCCGCGCGCTGCCGCGCCGTCCTCAAGCACTTGCGACCAGCCGGTGATCATGGTCGTTGCCGGGCCAACCCGCGACCGCGCGCGGATGCTCGCCTATGGCAAGGCGATCGCCGAGAGTCGGCTCTACCAGCAACTAGGCGGCTACTACCTCAATGCCCCGCAGGCCGTGGCGCAGTGCGAGGGCAGCCCGCCGGCCGGCTATACCACGCTGATGGTCCGCTTCCCGTGTCTGGAGAACGCCCGCGCCTTCTGGAACAGCGAGGCGTACCAGAAGCAGATCCTGCCGCTGCGGCAAAACCCTTCGGCTGGGGATTATTTTGTGACAGTTTACCCCGAAGTCCCCTTGCGCGATGATCTGATCGGCAAGGTGGGCGATAATGGCTATCGTGCCGAATTTGATGCCGCCGCCGTGCCCCAGGCCAAAGGAACCGGACAATGACGCTTGCGCTCAACCACCCGATGAACCCGGAAAAGACGCCTGAGGAGCTGGCGCGCGGCCGGTTCGTGTCAGGCATCCGCAGCCTGATCCTCAACGACCTGGCAGGTGATCTCAAGACGGCCTACGACAAGCGCGCCGCCCCGGCTTTCAAGAAGCGTGAGGGGCGCGAGCCGGCCAGCAGCCGCGATGCCCACATGGCGCTGCGCGGCGATCCGGCCTTCAACATTTATTCCGCGATGCGGGTCCAGGCGCAAAAGATGGTCTGGGCCAGCGTGGGTGACAGCGTGGCGCGGGAAAGCGACAAGCTGGCGGCAGAGGCCGCCAAGGTTTCCAACCAGCCCGGCTCCGTTACGCTCAATCCGAACCTCGAAGTGCCGCGCAATGTCTCGGCGATCGACGTCCACCTGATGCCGGGCAGCTATGTCCGCGGGGAAGACAGCCTGGAGGCCGGCGCGATCTATGACCGCGGGCTGGCCGTCTTCTCGATGGGGCTGATGGGGGCGAACCTCGACGATATCGGGCTGTCGATGGCGAAATATATCTCGCTGCGTTACCCCGATTTCCACCCGCAGCGGATCCTCGATACCGGCTGCACTATCGGTCACAACACCCTGCCGTGGAAGCAGACCTATCCCGATGCCGAAGTAATTGCCATCGATGCCGCGCCAGGCGGACTGGTCTATGGCTCGGCACGCGCCAAGATGCAGGGCCTGGAAGTGCACTTCCAGCAGATGTGCGCTGACAGTCTCGATTTCCCCGATGCCAGCTTCGATATGGTCTGGAGCTCGATGTTCCTGCACGAATTGTCGAAGAAGACCCGCGCCGCCGCCTTTGCCGAAGCTTACCGGGTCCTAAAGCCCGGCGGGCTGATGCTGCATATGGAACTGCCGCCCAATGGCGAGATGAGCGCCTTTGACGGGTTCTACCTCGATTGGGACAGCTACTACAACGAAGAGCCGTTCTATAAAGGCTACCGCGACGAAAGCCCGCCCGAGCTTTGCGCCCGCGCCGGCTTCGCGCCGGAAAACTACTTCCAGTTCGTGGTGCCCTCGGTTGGCATCTACGGCGAGCAGGCGATTGCCGACATGGTCGCCAGCGACCAGGCTGAGGCGGTGGGCCAGGCCACCACCGGGCGGCTGGCCGAAGGGGTTATGTGGTTCGGTTACGGAGCGTGGAAGCAGTGAAGGACGATCTGCGCCCCGAAGACGCCCCGACCGAAATCTATGACGGGTTGGGCCGCGCGCGGTTCTTTGCCGATCCGGGGATGGACCGCTTCGTTGCCGTGGTGATGAACCTGGCCCAGGAAGTCTGGGTCCAGGAAGAACGCCTGCTGGCACTGGAAGAGGACAAGGGCGCCGCCCCGGCGGATCGTGAGGCCAAGCTCAAGGCCTTTATCGACCGCGTGTTCGAGCCGGTGCGCGGAGCCTAGACCCCCGCTTCGACCGGGTTGAAGCCCATGACCGCCTCGTTCGAAAGCGGCGCGGTTGAGGGCACGAAGGTATCGGGATTGATCGCCTGGGTCACCTCGCCCTGCCGCTTCGACATGGCGTGGAGCAGTTCAGTGCGCGGGCGGCGCGCGGCTTCGTAGCGGGCCAGCGCGGTTTCGACTTCGGGCTCCAGTTGCAGCGCGCGGGCCAAGGCCCAGCCATCCTCGATCGCCATGGCGGCGCCAGCGCCCAGGAAGGGCAGCATGGCATGGGCCGCATCGCCCAGCAGCGTGACCCGGCCGACGGACCAGCGCGGCAGCGGGGTGCGGTCGTAAAGCCCCCATTTGATGATCGGTCCGGCCTGCTCGATCAGGCCCAACACGTCCGGATGCCAGCCGGCAAAGGCGCGCGCCACCTCGTCGCGGCTGGCGCTGATCGACCAGCCTTCGCCGACCACCTCGTCGGTCTCGACCAGCCCGGCGCAATTGACGACCTTGCCCCCCGCCATGGTGTAACGGTTGAAGGTGCGCTTCGGCCCGATGAAGATCGCGCTGCGACCGAGGGCCATGAAGGGCTCGGCCTGATCGGCGGGGACCAGGAAACGATAGGCCAGGTGGTTGGTGTAGCGCGGCTCGTCGCCGGGGAAGAGCAGGGCGCGCACGGCCGAGCGGACGCCATCGGCGCCAACGAGGACCGATCCGCTCGCGCTGGACCCATCGGCGAAGCGGGCGATCACTTTGCCCGCATTCTGCTCCAGCCCGATCAGGCGGCGGCCAGTTTGGATCGCCACACCCAGTCGCTCCGCTGCGGCGATCAGCACGGTCTGCAAGTCGGCGCGGTAGCAGTGGCGGACGATGTCGCTCACCCCATCGTCGGCGCGCCCGTCGCCCCGGTCCGGCGCGCCCATCAGCAGGCGCGCGTTTTGGTAGTGAAGGAACGGGAGAGCACCTGCCGGGCAGGCGATCGCCGCAACCTCGCGCTGAATGCCAAGATCGCGGAACACGTGCTGCGCGCCGCGCCCCAGGGTCAGACCCGCGCCGGTTTCACGCAGCTCGCTCGCCGCTTCATGAACCTCGACAGACAGGCCCGCGCGGGCAAGGGCAATGGCAGCTGTCAGCCCGCCCAGGCCCGCCCCGATCACCAGCACCGGATCATTTGTTCGCATGGCGGGAAGCTGGCGCAATTCTGCTCCACCGACAAGGATTACCGCTTGGGAATGTCCGGACAACTCTGCTAGCCGTTGGGGATATCAGCAGAGGGACAAAGCGGCGATGAAAGCTTGGGAAATCGGTTCGATCACGGGGATCGACGGGATGCGGCTGGCCGAGCGGGCCGACCTGGTAGCCGGCCCAGGGCAAGTGCTGGTCGAAGTGATTGCTGCCGGCCTCAATTACCGCGACTTGATGGTGCTGGAAGGCCGCTATGGTACGCCCAAGCCGGCTGAGCGGATTCCGCTGGCGGACGGCGTCGGCCGGATTGCCGCGCTGGGTGAGGGCGTCACCGGCTGGTCGCCTGGTGAGCGCGTCATCGCCCCGCATTTCTCGACCTGGATCGACGGGCCCTATTCGCTCAGCGTCTTCGCGGCGGACCTGGGTTCCAGCGCCGATGGCTGGCTGGCGCAGCAGATCGTCCTACCCGCCGCCGCGCTGGTGCGCGTGCCCGATGCGATGAGCGACCTGGGTGCGGCAACGGTCTCGGTCGTGGCGGCAACGGTCTGGCACGCAATGGTCGCCTTCGGCCAGGTCCAGCCCGGTGAGCTGGTGCTGGCCCAGGGCACTGGCGGCGTCTCGGTCTTTGCGCTGCAATTGGCGAAGGCATTGGGCGCGCAGGTGGCGATTACCTCGTCGAGCGATGCGAAGCTCGCCCGTTGCCGCGAACTGGGCGCTGATTTCACCGTCAACTACCATGAGCGCCCCGATTGGGCCGCTGCATTGCTGGAAGCGACCGGCGGGCGCGGGGCCGATGTGGTGGTGGATACGCTGGGCTTCGACGTGCTGGGTGAGACGGTAGCGGCCTGCGCGGTTAACGCCCGGATCGGCACGGTGGGTGCGCTTTCGGGCACGCCGCAGGCTCAGGCGGGGGTTAGCCAAGGCATGCTGATCGCGCGCAATATCGCAATCAAGGGGATCGCCTCGGGCAGCCGGGCGATGCTGGAGGCGGCGCTGGATGTGATCGGCAAGGCTGGGACCGAACCGGTGGTCGATGCGACTTTCGCCTTTGCCGATGCCCAGGAGGCCTATCGTCACCTTGCCGCCGGCGCGCATCTGGGCAAGATTGCCATCACGATCTGACGAGAGGACATGCCGATGAAGTATCGCCAACTGGGCCAGGGCCTGACCGTTTCCGCCATCGGCCTGGGCTGCATGGGCATGCTGAAGGGCGGCAACTTCAACTATGGCGGCGATGCCGACCTCGACGAGGCGGTGCGCACGATCCACCGCGCGATCGACCTGGGCGTAACCTTTTTCGACACCGCCGAGGTATATGGCCCCCGCGCCAATGAGGAACTGGTCGGCAAGGCGATAAAGGGCAAGCGCGACGGGCTGGTGATTGCCACCAAGTTCGGTTTCAAGTTCACCGACGAGGGCCAGTTCCTGGGCGTCGATTCGAGCGAGGCGAACATTCGCCGCGCGGTTGAGGGATCGCTCCAGCGGCTGGGGATCGATTGCATCGATCTCTATTACCAACACCGGGTCGATCCGCAGGTGCCGATTGAGGATGTCGTCGGCGTGCTGGCGGACCTGCAGACCCAGGGCAAGATCAAGCACATCGGCCTGTCCGAAGCTGCTGCCAGCACGATCCGCCGCGCCGCCGCCGTCGCGCCGATTGCCGCACTGCAGAGCGAATATTCGATCTGGGAGCGCGAGATCGAGGACGAGATCCTGCCCACCTGCCGCGAACTGGGCATCGGCCTGGTGCCCTATTCGCCGCTCGGCCGGGGCTTCCTGACCGGTACGGTGACCCGCGCCGAGGATCTGGGCGAGGGCGACTATCGCCGCCATGATCCGCGCTATCAGCAGGACAATTACGACGCCAACATGCGCATCGTCGGCGTGGTCAAGGCTGTGGCCGAGCGGCGCGGTGCCTCACCCGCGCAGGTCGCGCTGGCCTGGCTGCTGGCGCAGGGCCCCGACGTGGTGCCGATCCCAGGGGCCAAGCGCCGGGTCACACTTGAGGATTCGATGGCAGCGGCCGAGCTGGCGCTGACGGCCGAGGATGTGGCGGAGATTTCGGCCGTCGCACCGGTCGGCGGGACCAGCGGCCCGCGCTATCGCCCGGCCGGGATGGCGACCGTCCGGCTCTAGAGCCGCACGACTGCCTTTCCCATCGTCTGGCTGGCGAGCAGGGCCTCGACTGCAGCAGGGACGGAGTCCAGGCCCTGACCCAGCACATCGACATGCGGTCGCAGCGCGCCCTTGGCGTAAAGCTCGAACAACCGCGCCCGCGCCTCTGGCCAATGCGCAGTATGCAGCGCGTTCATGAAGGCGCGGACCGAGGCGCCCTTGTAGTAGAGCTTGTGGCCGATGCGCGGGGCAGTAACCGGCCTGGGCTGATCATCGACCATGTCGCTGGCCCAGCCGCTGATGATCAGCCGGCCATGATCGGCAAGGTTATCGACCAGCGCATCGAAGACTTCGCCGCCGACGGTATCGAGTGCCAGGTCGATCCGGTCGCAGTATTCGCTGGCCATCACTTCGGCGACACTTTCGGTGCGGTAGTCGATCACCCGGTCGGCGCCGAGCTCCTTGACGAAGGCCGCCTTAGCCGCCCCGCCGCAGATCGCGATGACATGGCAGTCGTGCAGCTTGGCCAGCTGGACGGCTAGGTGGCCCAACCCGCCCGCCGCTGCGCTGATCGCCACGGTCTCGCCGCGCTGCATTTGGCCGGTCAAAGTCAGAGCCAGCCAGGCGGCAACTCCGCTGGAGGCGAGCGCCAGAGCATCGGCGCTGGCTTCTGGCACCGACACGAAATCCGCTGCTGGTCCGCAGTTGACCTCGCGGTAGCCTCCGCGAAAGCGGGTTGCGGCGACGGCCTGACCAGCAGCGAAATCGGTTACCCCAGGTCCTACCGCCTCGACCGTGCCGACTGCCTCCACTCCGGTCAGGAACGGCGGTTCCATCCGGATCGTGCCGACAGCATTGCGGGCCAGTTGGGTGTCGAAGATACCGTTCACGCCCGCCCAGGCATTGCGCACCAGCACTTCGCCGGGGCCGGGCTCCGGCAAGGGCAGCTCGACAATCCTGGTGGCAGCGCGGAAGCTGTCCGCAAAGCGGCACTGCTCGATCGCGCGGTAGGTCATCAGTCGCGGTGGAATTCGACCAGCTCGTACCGGTTCATCATATAGCCGTCGATCGCGGCATAGACGAGGATGCAGTCCTCGTCGGCCGTGGCCCAGATGTCATAGGCCGGGTGCTTGGTGCCGCCCATGCCGTGGTCGCTCTCGTCGACGAAGCGGAAGTGATGGCAGGCGAAGGTGCCAGCCGCGACGGTCTTTTCCTCGTCGCCGACATATTCGAGCGTGATGTTGACCTCGGCGATCATCGGCGGGGTGGCGCCGCGGTGATCGGGCGAGGGGAGGAAGCAGCGCATGTTGCGGCGGTGCGGGCCCTTGCTGATGTCCATCTTGCGGCCAAGGTAAGCGTCAGCGACGACCGGGTGGGTGCCAAAGGCATCGAAGGCGCCAACCTTCATCTGCTGCGACAGCCGCCCGATCGAGGGGCCATAGCTCTCGCACTCGATCGTGCCAGTCGCGGCATCATGGCGCATCCAGCCAGAGCCCATGAAGCTGTCGCCGACAGTCAGGTGCACGTGGAGGTGTTGGGGCACCATGTCGGGCCCGAGGTGATAGGTGATGTTGCGCAGCACGGTCGGATCGGGTTCCTCGATCTCGCAGCGGGCGTTCATGATCGTGCTGCCGTCGGCGTGGTGGGTGAAGCTGAACCACTCACGCCCGCGCTCCTGCCCTTCCATACCGGGTTTGACGGAGGTGTAGCGGATCTTCCCGGCGACGGTGCGGTGCTTCATCAGATTACTCCGGCTTTGGACAGTTTCTCGATCACTGCGGCCTGGGCGCGTAGGAAGTGCTCGCGCTCGGGCACCTGCGGCGCGCCATTGGCATCGAGCATGGCGTTGCCGTCCTGGCCCGCGGCGGCGCCATAGGCGGCGGCGAACAGGGCGGGGCGCTGGCGGGCCAGGCTGTTGGTCATGGCCGGCACGCGGCGGGTTTCGCGCAGGTGGGCGATGTCGATCTCGGCAAAGGCGGTGAAGGTTTCGCCGCTCATCGACTGGGCCAGCACCTTGCCGTTGGGGCCGACGACCTGGCTGTTGCCGTCGGCGCTGGCCAGCGGCAGCGAGCAGTCGGTGATCCCGGCGGTGTTGGCCGAGACGACATAGGCCATGTTCTCCCAGGCGCGGGCGCGCTTGGCCACGTCCTTGGCCGTGCCGAGCGGTGAGCCGATCTCGCTCGACGAATGGACGAAGACCTCGGCCCCGCGGAAAGCGAGAGCGCGGGCGATCTCGGGGTAGAGGATCTCCTCCGAAGCGATCGCTGCGAGCCGCCCGATCTCCGTATCGGCGACCGGGAATACGCCCTCCAGCCCATAGTGATCGAGATAGCGGTCCCACACGTCATGGGGGCTGGGCGCGAACATCGACAGCAGGCGGCGATAGCGCAGCACCACCGCACCCGCCGGGTCGATCACGAAGCTGGTCTGAAAGTAGAAGCCGGGAAAGTGCGCATCGCTTTCATAGGCATTGCCGGCCACGAACAGCCCCAGCCGCTGCGCCATGGCGCCGAGCGCGGCATATTCCGGACCATCGGCGGCAAAGGCGGCACGTTCGGCAAAGTCGGGGATCGCAATGCGGCCGGGGTAGGATGTGAACAGGTACTCCGGCAGCACCGCCAGCTTGACCGGGCGGCCCTGGAACTGCTCGATGAAGATCTTTGCGCCGCGGATCTGGCCTTCGATCTCGCCGATGTGGCTCAGGATCTGCGCCCGCGCCGCCGCCGCATCGGCGCAGCGCTCGACCGACCTGGCCAGCAACTGCATCGCCACGGCGGCATAGGGGCCGGGCACTGAACTCACAGGCCCAGGCTTCCCGGGTTCATCAGCCCCTTGGGATCGACCTTGGCCTTGAGCGACTTGAGCAGGTCCCAGCTGCCGGGCGAATGGCCAGCCTTCAGCGGATAGGTCCGCGCGATCTGCAGGTGGACGGCGCCCAGCTTCTGGAACTCGGCAACCACCCCGGCACGCAGTTCAGCCACCAGCGCGGTGCTGGCGGCATTGGCGGGAAAGCCCTTGAGCTTGGCCAGGTGTGCCGGTTCAACCGCATGGCGATGCAGCGGGTTCAGCTCTTCGGGCCAGAAGAACACTGGCTCGATCAGGCAGACCTGCGGGCTGACCGCAGCAAGCATCGCCCCGGCATTGACGCCGAGTGCGGCCATTTCGGCAGCCCTGCTGGCGAACAGTGCCTGGACCGCGTTCCAGCCTTCGACCAGCTTCGAATGCGGCAGGAAGCCGTGAACGGGGACCCAGCGTTCACCCTCTGGCCCGACCATCGAATTGACCGGCGGGAAGGGATTGGCACGCAGGATCTTGGGGATCGTATTTTCGATCGCTTTGCCGCCTGCCGCTTCGATCAGCCGGGTGATTTCGGCCATGTCGGCATCGGCCTCGTTCTGGCGGCGGCGCTCCGAAATGCAGTGCAGGCTGAATGGCACATCATCGAGAAAACTACGCCCCGCGAGTGCGACCTTGGCGCCTTCCTTCAGGCCCTTCAGCAGCGAGCCCTGCGCCTTCATCATGTTGACCAGGCTCTTGGCATCGCTGGCCAGGCTATCGCGCTTCATCCGCTGCGCCTGGAGGAAGGGATCGAAGCCGAAGCTCTCGCTAGCCAGTCCTTCCCGGGCGACCGCGCTCATCCCGGCAAAAAGTTGGTCGGAAGTATCGAACGAAAAGCTGCCATAGCCAAAGGCCGCGCCTTCGCGCACCAGCCGCAACGTGGCACGCGCCTTGACCCCGAAGGCCCCGCAATCGGCCGCGAACAGGCCGGTCAGGTCCGGGCCATAAGGGCGGAAAAAGCTGGAGCCAGTCGAAACCATTGAGCCATCGGCCAGGACCACGTCAAAGCTCAGCGCGGAATCGACCACCGTGCCGCTGCCGGCACCCCAGAACACGCCGTTCTGGCTCATCCCGCCGCCGACCGTGGCGTTGATGCCGGAGAGCGTGCCCCAGGTCTTGGTGCGCAGACCGCGCGGCTGCAGCTCGCGCCGCAGCTCTTCCCAGGTGATCCCGCATTCGACCGTGACGGTCATGTCGGTTTCATTGACCGCGATCACGCGATTGAGGCTGGCCGTATCGATCAGGATGAAGTTGGCAGTGGGGGAGAGATAACCGCCGGTATAGCTCATGCCGCCGCCGCGCGGGACAATGGCGATCCCGGCTGCGGTTGCCGCGCCAATTCCAGCGGCAAGCTCATCGACCGAGGCGGGGCGGAACACGGCCAGCGGGGCAGGCCCGGCGGCGTAGACATCGTGGCGATAGAGTTCGCGACTGGCCTCATCGGTCAGCAGTGATCCGGCGCCGACCTTGCCGTCGAGCGCGGCGAGCGGATTGGCGAGAATCGCGTTCATGCGTTTTCTTCCTTTGCACCAAAGGTGGGATAGCGGCCCAGGGTGATCAGCAGGACAGCCCCGGCGGCAAACAGGAACATCGATGCGTAGAGCATCTGGTCATAGCTGCCGGTAACGTCGCGGACCCGGCCATAGAGCACGGGTGAGATCGCCGAAGCGAGACCGAAGGGCATGTAGAGCATGCCATAGATCTTGCCGTAGCTGGCCATGCCGAAATAGCGGCTGGCAAGGTAGGCAATCAGGTCGCTCTCCGCCCCGGCAGCAAAGCCCAGCATGAAGGCGGCGATGTAGA
Organism: Novosphingobium ginsenosidimutans; assembly: GCF_007954425.1. Lineage (NCBI taxonomy): Bacteria > Pseudomonadati > Pseudomonadota > Alphaproteobacteria > Sphingomonadales > Sphingomonadaceae > Novosphingobium > Novosphingobium ginsenosidimutans. The sequence continues at coordinate 2,184,602 of NZ_CP042345.1, forward strand.
TCGTCTGCACATCGGTGCTGGTACCCATCAGCCACCAGCAGGCCACGGCCGGGATCAGCAGGATCGGTAGGCAGACGATCGGCGCCCAGATCCGGTCGAGCAGCCAGCCGGTGATGATCCGCCCGGCCATCAGCGCCAGCCCGATCATGCCCATGATGCTGGCCCCTTCGGCCGTGCCCATGCCGTGCTGCTTGATGATCTCGGGCATGTGGATATGCGCCCCGCCATAGGCCAGCGCGACCAGGGCAATCGACAGCCAGATCGTCCAGAAGCGGCGGTCGCGCACAGCTTCGGAGAGGGTCACGCCGGTCAGGTTGCCGCCCACGGAAATGCCAGCGGGCATCTCTTCGGGCCTGGGCTCGCGGAACAGCAGGTAGGCAACCGGAAGCGAGAGCAGCAGCGGGAAGAGCGCGATCGTCGGATAGAGGCCGCGCCAGCCCCACTGGTCGATCGCCCAGACCGCGACCCGCGGCACGACCAGCGCCGCGAACGAGGTGCCGAGCAGCAGGATCCCCAGTGCCAGGCCCCGGTTCTTGTAGAACCACATGTTGATTGCACGGCTGAAGGTAACCGGCGTTGAGCCGATCCCGACCAGACCGATCAGGAACCACAGGAAGTAGAAGGCAAAGATCGAGGCCGGGGTTGCCCCCAGCGCGGCGAAAATCAGACCAAACGCCAAGGTCGAGAGCAGCGCTACCTTGCGCACCCCGTGCCGGTCCGCGAGCGAGCCGAAATAGGGCGCCAGCAGCGCGGCGGTGATGCCGTAGATCGACATGGAGAGCGAGGTCTGCGCGAAGGACCAGCCGTATTCCTCTTTCAGCGGTGCCAGCACGAAGCCGATCGTGTTGAACGGCAGCGGCGAGGCCCCGCAGGCCACGCCGACCAGGCCGGCCAGCAGCACTTTCCAGCCCATGGCAAATTCGGACTTCTGCGCGGTCATGCCAATGGCTCTCCCTCAAGCTGTTCGAGCACGAACAGCGAATCCATATACCCTTCGACCACCCCCTGAACGTAGAGGTAATCCCCATCCGCGCTGATCCACATGTGGTAAGGCGGGTGGGCGTTGGTCATGCCGGTGAAGGCCAGGCGATGGCAGTCAAAGCTGCCAGCGGGCACTGCGATTGTCTCGCGGCCAATGTAAGTTAATCCACTGGCGGATATTTCGAGCCTGGGCCCAGTCGCGCCGAAGTGGTGCAGGCTGTGCAGTAGGTTGCGGCTGCCCAGGAAATGAGTGTGCCCGGCGCCGCGGTCGAACGGGAAGCTGGCGGCCAGCCAGCCATCGCCCATCAGCGCATGGACACCGAAGCCGCGCATCGGTTTCCGGATCGGCACGCGCTGGCTGATCCGACCCTGGTCGCGGGTAAAGATTTCGCCCTCGGCCTCCTCATCGCCGAAGCGAAACCAGCCGGAGCCGGTCGGCACGCCGTGGTTGAGGATCCGGACATAGGCGTCGATTGGCTGGAAGTCGGTATCGACGTTCAGCACAGTCTCGCGCACCACGTGTTCGGCGTCGAAAGCCATCTCGCAGTGGACTGACAGGCAGCGGCCACCGCTCATGTCACGGGTGAGTGTGAAGTCCTCGAAACCCCACTCGGCTTCATCGCTGCGGTGACGGTAGGAGATGCGGCCGCTTCGGCGGGGGAGGGGAACTAGCTTAGTGCGCATGGTAGAATTCGGTCAGGTTCCCATCTGGATCGCGCACGGCGAACAGATCGACTGTCCCCAGGCCGGTGATCCTCACCCTCTGCGCGGCATAGGCAATCTTGGTGCCCTTCGCTTCGACGGCCTGGCGATAGGCTGCCAGATCGCGCACCGGGAAGCGCAATAGCAACACGCCCAGGTTGGGGGGGCTGGCGTGAGCCGACTGGTCGGTGCCTGTGAAACCCTGCATCTCCATCACCTCGACCCTCCCAGTCTCACCTGGCACTGGCTGCAGTGCTGCGGCGGCGCGGGGGATGCGTGGGGTGTAGTTTAGCGGGATCCCAAAGTTGGAACGGGCGGGCTCCGGTGGTTCCTTGTCGCTGTCAAACACCAGCTCGAAGCCCAGGTTGTTCAGGTAGAAATCGCGGGCGCGCGCCTTGTTGCTGACCATCCGCATCGAATTGAAGGCATGGCTGATTCGCCCGACCGGAAAGGCGGTGAAGGGCGGGCTGACGCGTTGGTAGACTGCGATGTTGATCCCGTGCGGGCCGGTCAGCACCACGTTGCGTAGGTCGGATGCGCCAAAGGTGAAGCGCACCGGCTCGCTCTCCGCCCACCAGCCGGCCTTGATCGCGGCATCGAACAGCGCCGGGACATTGTCTGACCGGACCATCAGCGAATAGATTCCGCCTGGATCCCAGGCCCGCGCGCCCAGCCGCACCGGGCGCTGGGGCACGCCGGCAAAGCGAATGAAGCGCACGCAGCCGCTGCTGGCCTGCGGGGCGCACCAGCGCTCGAATGTGGCGCTAGCTGCGGCGGGCAGGTTCCAGGCGGCCAGCTCGGCACGATTGACCTTGCCAGCCGCCTTGCGGGTCCAGCCGCCTTCGGCGTGCAGCAGGCTGGTGATTGGCGCAAATGCAGCGACGCCGACCACTGCCTCGCTCCAGGGAGCGACACCGTGATCGGCGGCCACACCGGCTTGCGCCGGGCTGTGGGCCGCAGCGGCAAGAAGGACAATTGCCGCCGCGACCGGGTGCTTCATCAGAAGTCGAACTTGGCCCGCAGCGTCCAGGTGCGGGGCGGGTTCAGATAGAGGACGTTGGCGAGGGTGCTTTCGACTGCTTCCTGATCGAAGCAGTTCTTGCACTCTGCTGTCAGCGACCAGCCGGCTTCGGACTTCAGCGCCAGCGAGGCATTGGCGATCCACCGCGCCTTGCTGAACGATCCGGTCACGAAGTTGCCCAGACCCTTCAGGTTGCCGCCATAGGTCACGCCGCCGGGGCTGGTGAAGCTCTGGCTATAGAAGCTGACCTGGCTGGTGCCGGTTTCGCTGTCGGCGCGCCAGCTGGCGTTGACCGAGGGGACCAGCGAAAGCCCGCCGCCCAGCGGGGCATCGTAGCTGGCACCGAAGGCCATGGTCCAGGCCGGGCTACGGACGGGTTCGGCCAGGCTGCCATCGGGGGCAACGATGCCGACGCCGCAGGCGGTGGCATTGTCGGCGCCCGAGCCGACCGGGATCTTGCCGGCTGCCAGCTGCGCGGCGCAGGCGGCGAGCTGACCGGCAACGGCCTGCACCCCGTAAAGGTCAAAGGCCGCGGCATTCTTGTCGAGCCGGTATTCGTCATCCATGTAGCCGATCGAACCGAACACGGTGAAGCCATCGGCCGGACGCGCGGTGACTTCCAGCTCAAGCCCCTTGTTGCGATAGTTCGCAAAGTTGCGGGTAATGAAGGCGATCGAGCCATTCGCGCGCGTGAAGGCCGAAGGGGTCTGCAGACCCTTGATGTCGAGCAGGAAGCCCGTGAGGTTCACGCGCAGGCGGTTGTCCATCAAGTCCGCCTTGAGGCCCGCTTCATAGGACCAGGCGGTTTCCGGGCCGAACGGCAGGGCTTCCGACGGGGCCGTGGCGCGGGCGTTCCAGCCGCCCGACTTGAAGCCCTTGGTCGCGCTGAGGAACAGCAGGACGTCGTCGTTGACCTTGTAATTCAGCGCAAAGCGCGGGGTCCAGACCTTGGTGCGGATCGTGGTCGGGATCGCCACGCCGTTTGCCGCCCGGAGGTTGGCATTGAACAGGCAGGTTGCCTCGATCGTGCCGTCGTTGCAGCTGGCCTTGTTGTCCGAGATGTTGAAGGTCTTTTCTTCGTCGGTGTAGCGGATCCCTGCCGTCAGCGTCAGCGCATCGCTGACATTGACGTCGGCCTGGGCATAGCCAGCCCATGCCTTGGTATTGTTCTTCAGGCGGCGGTCGGCCAGCAGGAACGGGAAGCCGGCCGGCGGCGGAGCGAGGCCCAGGTTGAACAGATCGGCAAAGTCGGTGTCGTTCTTTTCATTTATGTAGAACACGCCGGTAACGTAATCGACCAGCCCGTCACCGAGCGAGCCTGAGAGCTTCACTTCCTGGGTGAACTGCTTGTGCTTGCCGTCATTGGCGATCACGAAGCCGCCAAGGGTATAGCCGCGCACCGGCGGAGAGGGCAGGACCAGGCTGGGCAGCGCCCGGCCATCGGCAAAGTCGAGCGCGAACTTCTGCGCCATATCGAGATAGCCGGTGATCAGGTTCAGCTTCATGTCGCCGCTGAGGCCAACCTCGAGGTTGGATGTGACCATGTCCATCCGCGCCGTGTTACCCAGGCCAAAATCGTCCTTGCGCCCGGTGAAGCGGCCGCCGAAGTCGTTGACCTTCTTGAGGCCGGTAGTGACGAAGCGGCCGTCGCAATTGGCCGGGTTGGCCGGATCGCAATCGAAGTTGGCGACGTTCGAGGCATCGGCGAAGGTGTGCATGTAGCTGGCGCGCCAGGTGATGCTGTCGCTCAGCTCGCCCTTGACACCCAGGCGCACACCCCAGCCGTCATTCTCGTTGGTGCGTTCACCCGTGGTGGTGTTCTTGGCGTAGCCGTTGTCGTCCTGCCAATAGCCCGAAAGCTTGATCGCGAACTGCGGCGAGAGCGGCAGGTCGATCGAGCCGCGCGCCAGCTTGCGCTGATAGGATCCATAGCCAGCCTCGACATAGCCGCCGATCGTGTCGCCCGGATCCTTCATCACCACGGCGATGGCGCCGCCAGTGGTGTTGCGGCCAAACAGCGTGCCCTGCGGGCCGCGCAGCACTTCGACGCGCTCGACATCGAAGAAGCTGAAGTTGTTGGCATTCTGGCGGCTGATGTAGACATCATCGATATAGGTGCCGATCGGCGGATCGAAGGTCGCGATAGATTCCGTATTGCCGACGCCGCGCAGGTAATAGGCATTGGCCGTACCCAGGCCGGTGTTGTTCAGGCCCACCAGGTTCGGCACGAACTGGGTCACGTCGAGCGCGGTGTTGATCCCGCGGGTCTGCAGTGTTTCGGCGTTGAATGCAGTGATTGCGATCGGCACGTCCTGCGCGCTTTCGGCGCGGCGTTGGGCGGTGACGACGATGTCCTCAAGCCCCTGGTCATCCTTGGCAGTATCTTGGGCGTATGCCGGCGAAGCCAGCATGGCGGCAAGCGAAACGGCGCTTAGCAGTGCGGTACGGGTCATCGTCGGTCCTTCCCTGTTAGTTCGATACGGCGCCTGGATATCGCTTCCAGGTCGCGCAAAAGAGGTGTTCATCCCGCGGGGGTAAAGTTGTCCGGACATTTGTGCTTTTGTCAAGCTGCGAAATATGGTCATGTCTGGACAACATTGCGGGGGAACCGAGTCATGAACCTAGCCGATCTTGCCTATCCAACGCTGGTCTACGTGCACCTGTTGCTGTTTGTGTTGTGGCTGGGTGCAGACGTTGGGGTGTTCCTGCTGGGCCAGCATTTTCGTAAGCGTGACATTTACACACTCGATCAGCGGATTGCCCTGCTCAAGCTGCTGGTGATCGTCGACCTGACGCCGCGCGCAGCCTGGGCGCTGATGGTGCCGCTCTCGCTGTCGGTTTCCTACATGGGGGGCTGGTGGGACCTGCCCCTTGCCATCGTCTGGTTTGGCTGGATCATCGCCGCGATCTGGCTGTGGCTGGTGTTCGATGCCCACGCCCATGATATGACCCCGCGCGCTGCCCGCAACCGCCGGATCGAGGGCTGGATCCGCTACCTGCTCTGCGCCGGGTACCTCTGGCTCGGGTTGGAATCGGTCCTCACCGGTCACCCGATTGCGCCAACCTGGCTGGCCTGGAAGGCGCTGCTGTTCGGGGCGATCTTTGCCGCCGCAATAATGATCGATGTGTCGTTCAAGCCGGTCGGCGCGCAACTCGGTCGGTTGCTGGCCGAAGGGTCAAGCGATGCGACCGAAGTGCCGCTGCGGCGGACGATGGACAACACCCGCTGGTGGGTCTGGCTGACCTACCTGCTGCTGGTGATCACATCCTACCTTGGTGCGGTCAAGCCGATCCCCTGATTCAGATTTCCGACTGTAGTTGCTGACACGCCACAGTTGTCCGGACAAATACTATCCGCACTGCGAATTGTCTGGACAACTTTTGTCCACCTGGCGAAGCTTTTGCAGTGACGGGAATCATCCCGTTGAAACGGGAGGTGGATTTTATGAAGCGTTCACTGCGCGTGGTGCTGTTGGCGGCCACAGTGTTCACACCGAGCCTGGCGATGGCCCAGGATGCCCCGGCCGAGGAAGGTGGGATCAAGGATATCGTGGTGACGGCCCGCAAGACATCGGAAACGCTGTCTGACGCGCCCGTCGCGGTTTCGGTGGTGACTTCTGAGAAGATCAACGAACTGGGTCTCAACTCGATCGATGATTTCGCCAAGCAATCGACCGGCATCAGCTTCAGCCAGGCCTTCGGTCGGACCACCGATCGCCCGGTGATCCGCGGTCAATCGAACGTGCTGGCCGGCGTGCAGGCCGGTGTGGAAACCGGTGCCGCCTATTTCGTCGACGGGGTCTATTACCAGGGCGATATCCAGGGCTTCGACCCGCAGTCGATCGAACGAGTCGAAGTAATCAAGGGGCCGCAATCCGCGCTTTATGGTCGCAACACCTACGCCGGCGCGATCAACTACATTACCAAGGACCCAAGCAAGGACCTGACCATCTCGGGTCGCGCCCGCGCCGCTGAGCATGACGAGTACGAGATTGCCGGATCGGTCAGCGGTCAGCTGATCCCTGACGTGTTCGGCTTCCGCGCTGGTGGGCGCTTCTACAAGTATGGCGGCGAATATACCAACCAGCTGACCGGCAAGAAGGTTGGCAATGAGAAGACCACCTCTGCCTATCTGACCCTGCAGCTCGAGCCGTCGAGCGACATCAAATGGCGTACCCGCGTGAACTGGCAACACGATGAGGATGGCCCGCTGGCGATCTTCCTCCAGGGTGCCGCTGCCAACAACTGCAAGCCTGGCTATCGTTCGCCACGCTATCGCACAGCTTCGCCGTTTGTGCCGCTCGCACCCGCCGTGCTTGCTTCAACCAATACCAACCAGTTCTTCTGCGGCACAATCCAGCCGCAGCCAAACAATGTCCGGCTCAACACCGATCCATTGCTGATCAACCCGGTGCTGGGGACCCGCGATGGCACGGCCTTTGACGGGATCGAGAACAAGCAGGTGCTGGTCACCTCGGTGCTGGACTGGAACCTGGGCGGCTCGGGCTGGATGATCCATGCACTGGGCGGCTGGCGCAAGAACTACAATTACTTCGGTACGGATTCAGACCATTCTGATGCCTTTGCCTATTTCGCGGGGACGGCGGCCAGTACGCTCAACACTGAGCCGGCCTTCGCCAACACCAATCGCGATGTGCAGAAGGATGTCAGCGCCGAGTTGCGGCTGAGCACGCCTGAAGACAAGCCGATCCGCGCGATGATCGGCGGGTTCTATTACAAGCAGAACTTCGAGACGACTGACATCACTTTCGCCAGCGGCAAGGGTGCCTTGGCGCTGGGCACCGATGGTTCGCAGTATGCGACGGTGGAGAACAAGGCGATTTTCGGCCTGGTCGAATGGGACATCACTGACGCCCTTTCGGTTACCGCCGAACTGCGCCATGCCAAGGAAACCAAGACGCTGATCGACCGCGCCACGGCCGCCTCGATCTTCTGCGCTGGGGAAAGCGGCCGGGCCGCGACCTTTGGCTTTGCCGGCACTTGCCGCGGGGCGGGCTCCTTCTCGGGTACCGATCCGCGCATTACGGTCAATTACACCACGCCGGGCGGGACGCTGATCTATGCCGTCTTCGCTACGGGGCGGAAGCCCGGCGGCTTCAATGGCACGGCCGGGGTCACGGCTGAAACCCAGTATCCGGGCACGCAGTTCGTCAATTACCTGCCCGAAAAGTCTAAGGGCGGGGAACTGGGCGTGAAGTTCGATGCGTTGGACCGCCGCTTGCGGGTCAATGTCACCGGTTTCTACAACGAACTGACCGATTACCAGCTCACCACCTCAATTCCGAACCCAGCGGGCACCGGCGCGGTCACCTCGATCGTCTCGAATGCTGGCAAGGCGCAGACCAAGGGGCTTGAACTGGAAATCACTGCGGCGCCGGCCGATAACCTGCTGATCAACCTGGGCCTGTCCTATGTCGATGCCAAGTTCACCGAAGGCTGCGACGCGGACGAGTTCATCCTCAATTCGGGCGGCCTCCGCCCGAACTTCGATACCCGCAACCCGACTGCGGCTGGCAAGGCGCTGTGCGACATCAGCGGCCGCAAGTTGCCGCTGGGTAGTCCAATCATCGTCAACGGTTCGGTTAGCTGGTCGAAGGAGCTGAATTCGAACGGGCTCGAATTCTTCGCCAACTCGAACTTCAGCTATGAAGACGCGAAGTACATCCAGGTCGATAACCTGGCGAAGACCGGCGATGCCTTCCTGCTCAACGCCCGGCTGGGCATCAAGACTGCGAACTTCTCGATCGCTGTCTTTGGCCGAAACCTGACCGACGAGGACTCGATCCCGCTGGCGACCCGCTGGTTCGATCTGCGCTATGGCGCTGGGACGACGGGCCTGCCGCCGGCCGCTTCGGTCAGCTTCGATGGCCGTCCGGCTCAGATCGAAACCGGCACCCCGCGCGCCTTCTTCGCGACGCTGCGGCGGGGACGGACCTTCGGCGTGGAAGCCAGCGTCAACTTCTGACGCCACCGCGATTGCGGAAAGGGCGGTGGCCAGCGCGGCCGCCGCCCTTTTCGTTTAGGCTCAGAAGGGGCGGAGCACGGCCAGCGCAGCGATCGAAAAGACCTGCAGCCACAGGCAGGCGAGGATCGTGGTCGCGCGGCGGTAGGTTGCGCGCAGGCTCGCTTCGCGCCCGGGCGTGGAGCCCTGCGCCCGGACCTCACCCCAGACGGTGAAGTGGCGGATCAGTTGAAAGCGGATCAGCAGCCCGCAACCGATCACCCCGGCGAAGAGCACCAGCTTAAGCCGCAGCCAAGCCGGCCAGTCGCCTTGCGTGGCGGCGAGCGTCAGTAACGCCAGTGCAACTGCATAGCGCACCACCCGGTCGAGCAGGGCAAGCCGCTGGCCAAGTGCAGTCTTGCGCGTGCGATGGGTTGCTTCAACCAGGCCAAGCCAGGCCAGGCCTGCGACGAGCGCGATACTGCCGATGTTGGCAGGTAACAGGCCCAGACCGGCCAGCAGCATGGTCCCCAGTGTGGCCTGCAGGACCAGCGCATAGCGGACATGCTGATCGACCTTCATCAGGTGATCGGTCATTTCCTGCCGTGCCGCCACTGGCAGGTCATTGCGGTGGACGATGAAGCGATACTCGCTGTTGATCACCAGGTCCGAGCCCAGCCAGTAGCCCAGCACCACGGTATGGATCGCCAGCAGGATCATCTGGCTCATCGGGGGGCCCTTGGCTGGAATGCATAGAACGCGGGATCGTCGTGCGCTTGCCAGTCGGCGGTCACATAGTCCTCATTGATCAAGGTGCGCTGGAACAGCCGGCCCTTGTCATACCAGTGCCAAGTGCGGTTCTTGGCGCGGCCATCCTCGGCCACGGTGATCATTTCGCAATAGCGAAAGTCGGGCGCTCCGGCGCGGGTCCACAGCACCATGATTGTGCGCTGCGTCTCGTCCATTGCCAGCGGCGCGACCCAGCCATCGATATTGACGTTGGAGATGTTGATCCGATCGCCCTGCAGCACCCCGTCGAAATAGCGGATCTCGCGGGTGCCGTCGGGCCAGTCATAGATGTTGGTCTGCGCCAGCCGCGCCGTGCCGTCTGGCCCGTCGAACAGCCGGCAGACCAGGGTCGACTTATGCCGGTCAATCTCGCGGTGTTCGGCATCGAAGTGGACATATTCGCCCTGCCATACCCCCGCCTGGCTGGCGACGAGGGGCATGGTCCCGGCGATCGCTCCCAAAGGTCAGTGTCCGGCCGTGGGCGCGGGCTTCTTGCCGCCTTCCTTCTCGGCGATCCACTTCTTGAACACGGTCCAGGTGGTCTCGTTGGGCCGCTGGTCATCAAGCGGCGGCGGCGAGGTGTAGGTGGGATAGTTCAGCGCGATCTCGTCCTTCAGCACCTTGGGCAGCTCATCGAAGCTCTTCAGCTTGTTGCCCATGGCGTTGACCACCATCTGGCCCTGGCGGCCGCGCATCTTCATCCATGGCATCCAGTCGGAAATGCGGACCCAGGAGACGATCGGATAGGCGGTGGGGTTCTTGGTGTTGAGCATCTCCTCCGCGTCATAGGCGAAGTCGAAGATCTCCATCGCGTGGTACTTGCCGCCGATATAGTCCTGATAATCGCCGCCCAGCACGTTGTGATAGAACAGCGGCGCTTCGAACGGGGCGAAGATCCAGCGGCCCTCGCGCCGGCCGGTGAACTTGTAGGGCGCGCCATCGGGGCCATAGGCAAATTGCGGGCGCTGGTTCACCGGATCGTTGGCGATGTGCATCACGTCGACCACTTCATTGGTCCACGGATTGGTCCACTTGCGCACCACTTCGCCGGTCTTGGGATCGAGATAGAGCATGATCTCGCGGCTGATCAGGCGCCAGCCCTTGCCGCGCTTGGGATCGTCTACGGTCACACAGGTGCGGATGTTCATCCCTTCGCCCTTGAACAGCAGGCGGTCAGGCTCACCGGCGACGCGCGAATAAAACTTGCCGGACCAGTGATAGACCGCCGGTTTGCCATCCGCCTCGCCGCACTGGGCGCGCTTGGCCACTTCCAACGCGTCTTCGGGCTTGTCGAGATCCAGCATCCGGGCCTTGCCCGCTGCCAGGGCCGGGCTGGCCGTTATCGCCAGCGCTGCTGCCGTCATCATCCACTTGATTGCCCGCATGATCCGCTCCTTATCGGTTATGGTGCGGAGCATAGATTTGTCCGGACAACTTTCAAGCGGAGAATTGGTTCAGGGCAAAAGCAGTTCCGCCATCGCCTCGACCACCGCATCGGCGTCGAGCCGATAGGTCCGGTAGAGGTCGGGCAGGTCGCCAGTCTGGCCGAAGCGGTCGATGCCGAGCGGACTGATCCGCTGCCCGCGCACGCCGCCGAGCCATGATAGCGCTGCGGGGGAGCCATCTAGCAGTGTCACGATCCCCGCATCGGGCGCCAGGGGGGCGAGCAGCGTTTCGACATGGCTCCGCTCGCGCCTGCCGCCCCGCCACCGCGCAGCGCGCGCCGCCGACCAGCCCCGATGAAGCAGGTCGGGGGAAGTGACATTCAGCAGGCCCAAGCCCGGCAGATCATCCGCCAGTTGCTCCCAGGCGGCGATGGCTTCGGGCGCGATGGCTCCTGAGAACGCAATCGCGGCGCGCGAGCCGGGCGCGGGCGCGCGCAGCCAGTAACCGCCGGCCAGCGCGTCGGCTTCCCAGGCGGCATCGGCGCGCGGCTGCTGGTCGATCACCCGGGTTGAGAGCCGCAGATAGGTCGAGCCGCCGTGCGGCGCCTGAATCTCGGCAAAGGCGCGGTGCATGAACAGCGCCAGTTCATCGGCAAAGGCGGGTTCATAGTGCGTCAGCCCTGGCTGGCCCATGCCGATCAGCGGCGTGTTGATCGACTGGTGTGCGCCGCCCTCCGGCCCCAGCGTCAGCCCCGACGGTGTCGCCACCAGCAGGAACCGCGCATCCTGGTAACAGGCATAGTTCAGCGCATCGAGCCCGCGCGAAATGAACGGGTCATAGACAGTCCCGATCGGCAGCAGCCGCTCACCAAACAAGGGCGCAGACAGGCCGAGCGCGGCGAGCATCAGGAACAGGTTGTTCTCGGCAATGCCCAGTTCGATATGCTGGCCGGCCTCGTGCCCGGCCCACTTCTGCGGGCTGGGGATCTTGGCACCGGCGAAGACGTCCTTCAGTTCCTGCCGCCGGAACAGCCCGCGCTGGTTCACGAAGGCGCCAAGGTTGGTCGAAACGGTCACGTCGGGCGAAGTGGTGACGATCCGGTCCGCCAGCGGATGGCCCGACTTGGCCAGATCAAGCAGGATCCGGCCAAAGGCGGCCTGGGTCGACTGCTCGGCCCCTTCCGGAACCGGCAGGCAATCCGGCACGGCAATCGCCGGGGCGGTGCGGGCCGGGTGCGTCAGCTTGGTGCGGAAGGGTTCCAGGAAGGCTTTGAGCGCCGCCGCGCTATTGTCACCCATCCCAGCAAAGGGCTCCCACTCGGTTCCTTCGGCGATCCCCAGGCTGGCGCGATAGTCGGCCATCTGGGTGGGGTTCATCAATCCGGCGTGGTTGTCTTTGTGGCCCTGGAACGGCAGGCCATAGCCCTTGACCGTATAGGCGATGAACAGCGTCGGGACCTCGTCCTGGGCGCGCTCGAAGGCATCGACCAGCGTTTCGATGCAGTGTCCGCCCAGGTTGAGCATCAGCCGCGACAGCCCATCGTCATCGAAGCTGGCGACCAGATCGAGCGCGGCCTTGTCGCCAGCCAGATCGGCATTGAGCCGCTCGCGCCAGGCGGCGCCACCCTGATAGGTGAGGGCGGCATACTCTGCATTGGGGCAATCATCGATCCACTGGTCGATCGCCCTGCCGCCGGGGCGCTTGAACGCTTCCCGTTGCAGCTTGCCGTGCTTGATCGTGATCACGCGCCAGCCGCAGGTCTCAAAGATGTCATCGAAGCGGCGGAACATGCGGTCGGCGGTCGTGCTGTCGAGCGACTGGCGGTTGTAATCGACGATCCACCAGCAATTGCGGATGTCGTGCTTGTAGCCTTCAATCAGGCACTCATAGATGTTGCCTTCGTCGAGCTCGGCATCACCCATCAGCGCGATCATCCGCCCGGCCTCACCCTCGGGCAGCTGGCCGTGGGCGATCAGGTAATCTTGGACCAGGCTGGCAAAGGCGGTGATGGCAACCCCCAGGCCGACCGAGCCGGTCGAAAAGTCCACCGGCACCTTGTCCTTGGTCCGGCTGGGATAGCTTTGTGCCCCGCCAAGGCCGCGGAAGGCCTTGAGCTGATCCAGGCTCTGGTTGCCGAGCAGGTAGTGCAGGGCATGGAGCACCGGCCCGGCGTGCGGCTTCACCGCTACCTTGTCCTGCGGGCGGAGGGCGTGGAAATAGAGCGCGGACATGATCGCGGTCATCGAGGCGCAGCTCGCCTGATGCCCGCCGACTTTCAGCCCGTCGCGGCTCTCGCGCAGGTGGTTGGCATTGTGGATGATCCAGGCCGATAGCCAGCGCAGGCGCTGGTCAATCGTCTCCAGGGTGCGGATCAGTTCGGCACGCGAATCTTTCTTGGGCATGGGCGGCCCTTAGCCTGCCACGGCTTGTTCCGCATAGGCGGCAATCGGGGCAGCTTCGCCATTCTGGCGCATGATCGCCTTGACCCGGAAATAGCGATAGAGCCCGGCATTGCCCATCCGGCTGGGGCCCATGCCGGACTGCTTGAACGAGCAGTTCTCGGCATCCCAGACCCCGGCGGTCATCGAGCCGTCGTTGATCGAGATCGCCCCGGCCTCAAGCCGCTCGCCGACCTCTTCCGCTTCGGCCGGATCGCCGATCACGGCGGCGGAGAGGCCATAGATCGTGTCGTTCGCCAGGCGGATCGCCTCCTCGACATCGTCATAGATCGTCACCGGGATGACCGGGCCGAAGGTTTCTTCGGCAATAATGGCCATGTCGGGGGTGACGTCGGTCAGGATGGTCGGGCGCAGGTACTTGCCGCCGCCCAGCGTTTCGACTTGGCCGCCATGCAGCACCTTGGCGCCCTGGGCGACGGCGGCATCGATCTGGGCCTGGACCTTGTCGGCCTGGGGCGGGAAAATGAAGGGGCCGATGTGGCCCTTGGTAATGTCAGGATAGTTGAATTCGACGCCCTTGGCCTGCTCGACCAGCGAGGCCAGGAAGGCATCGGCCAGGCTGCGATGGACATAGAGCCGTTCGATCGACTGGCAGGCCTGGCCATTGGCCGCGACGCTGGAGCGTAGCGCGATGCTGGCCGCCTTGACCGGATCGGCCGAGGGCAGGACGATCATCGGGTCCTTGCCGCCCAGCTCAAGATTGGCCGGGATGAAGGCAGCAGCCGCCGCTTCGGCCACCTTGCGCCCGGTCGCCACCGAGCCGGTGAAGCAGACGTAATCGACATTGCCAACGATCGCCTTGCCGGTGTCAGCATCGCCTTCAACAATGGCCAGGACCTTGGCGAGTTCGGGTACGGCGGCAATGGTTTCCCGCAGCACCGGGATGAAGCGGGGCGTGATTTCGCTCGGCTTGATCAGCGCCGCGCAGCCGGCCAGCAGCGCCGGGATCGCATCGATCAGCGCCAGCAGCATGGGGAAGTTCCACGGCGCGATCACGCCCAGCAGCTGGTAAGGGACGTGGCGGTTGCTGATGGTGACGCCAGGCGTGGCGCTGGGCACGTCCTTCAGGTCCAGCGCGGCGATCATGGCCGGGCCGGTGGCAGCCCAGCGGCGCAAGGTGCCGGCCACGCTGAACACCTCGACATTGGCGATGGCGACACGGCCCGTATCGACGCTGAGCTTGGCGACCAGATCACCGCCGCGCGCCTCGATCGCCTCGGCCCATTTGACCAGCACGGCCGCGCGGGCTTCGGCGCCCAGCGCCAGCCAATCAGGTTGAGCGGCGCGCAGACGGAGGGCAATCGCGGCGATCTCGTCAGCTGGTACGGCTTCGATCGCATAGTCGGTTTCGCCGGTGCGGGGATTGCGGACGGGGATGGTCATGGGGAGGCTCCTGTTCGCGCGCACCTTTGCTGGCTCACGCAAAGTTGTCCAGACAACTTTTAGGGTGAAGGGGTGTCCTGTGTCAGCAGGGTGCCGAATTCGTGCAGGTCGGCGAGCTGGTCACGCAGGCTGTCGGTCGAACCGGTCTGGCGCAGCACGGCCAGATGGGCCGGCCCTTGCCGGATAAAGCCGTGCAGCAGGACCAGCGGGTGCAGGGCAATGGCATAGCCCAGGGCCTGAAGTTCGGCGGCAGTCGAGACCGGGCTGACTCCGCCCTCGACCAGATTGTGGACCAGCGGCACGGCGGGGAGGGCGGCGGTAGTGGCCTCCATCTCGGCCACCGTTTCCGGCCCTTCCAGGAAGACCAGGTCGGCCCCGGCCTCGGCATAGGCGCAGGCCCGGTCGAGCGCGGCGGCAAAGCCTTCGATCGAGCGTGCATCCGTCCGTGCGATCACCAGCATCGGCCCGCGCCGCGCATCGAGCACGGCCTTGAGCTTGTCGATGTACTCTGTCGCCGGGATCACTGCCTTGCCGGCCAGGAAGCCGCAGCGTTTGGGAAAAAGCTGGTCCTCCAGCTGGATCGCGGTCGCGCCCGCAGCTTCGAGCACGCGAGCCGTTCGGACCGCGTTATCCGCGTTGCCAAAGCCGGTATCGGCATCGACGAACAGCGGCAGCTCCGACACCTCGCGGATCAGCTGCACCGCTTGGGCGAGTTCGCTCATGGTGACCAACCCCATGTCGCGCCGCCCGTGCCGCGCCATCGACAGGGCACCGCCAGAGAGGAACGCGGCTGGAAAGCCAGCCTGCTCGACCAGCCTGATCGAGAGGCCATCCCAGACGCCGGGCAGCGACAGCACCTGCCCCCGCGCATGGCCGGGCACTGCAGCGGCAAGGGCAGAGTGGCGATCCATCAGTCTTTGAGCTGGCCGGGAATGTGGCTTTCGTGATTGGCGAGATACCAGTCAGCGATTTCCTCACGCGTTGCCCACCACACCCCGGGGAGCGATTGGGCGTGCTGGATGAACTCGCGGATCGCGCGGATCCGGTGGGCGCGACCCGACACGTGAGGGTGCAGGCCAACATTCATGATCCGCCCGGTCTTCGCGCCCTCGGCATAGAGCACGTCCAGCTCCTCGATCAGCGCATCGCGGAACTGGTCGGTGGTGAAGTTCTTGCGGGTGATGAACGTGAAATCGTTGATCTCGTTCGAATAGGGCGTGGCGACAATCGGCCCGTGCGGCGTGCGCAGCAGATAGGGCTGATCGTCATTCATGATGTCGCAGTAGAACTTGCAACCATATTCGGCGAGGATGTCTGCAGTTTGGAGCGTCCCGCGAAGCGAAGAGGAAAGCCAGCCCTTGGCCTTGCGCCCGGTGTACTTCTCATACTGCGCCAGGGTCCGCAGCACGATCTCGCGCTCCTTGTCGGGCTGGTGGGCGAAGTTGCTCAGCAGTTCGCCCTGTTCCCAGTTGTGTGCCAGCAGTTCCCAGCCGCGCTCCAGGCAGGCATCGACCATCGCGGCGCGGCGTTCGAAGGTGACGGCATTGGTGGTGCAGCTGGCCTTGGCGCCCAGCTCGTCCAACAGGTCATAGAGCCGCCAGATGCCAACCCGCTGGCCATATTCACGCCAGGTGTAGTTAGGAAAATCGGGCACGTTGCCAGGCAGCACATCCGGCAGGATCGCCGGCCCGCCCGCGTAATAGGGCTTGTCGGTATCCTTGGTCAGGTCCCAGGTTTCGAGGTTGAAGGTGAGGATCAGCGCGACCCGCGCGCCGTTAGGCCATTGCAGCGGCTGGCGCTGGCTGATTGGCACGTAATCGTATTCCATAGGCCTCTCCCCGGGCGTGACGGGCAACCCCTTCGCGCGTCACGCCTGCCGTTTCATGCCAGCCGGGGCCGCTCTTCGCCAGACGGATAGAATTGGTCTTGGTCGATCTCGCCGGGAAATGTGCGCCCATAGGGAGGGCCAAGGACGCAGTTACGCGGGAGTTGGCAGGAATTATGGCAAGCGTTGAGCGATGCCAGGTTATGATCGCCGGGGCGGGCCCCGTCGGCACGGTCATGGCCACGCTGCTGGCCCGCGCCGGCATCGACGTAATCGTGCTCGAAGCCGGCGAAGACTGCGCGCAGGACATGCGCGCATCAACCTTCCACCCGCCGACGCTGGAAATGCTGGACGAGATCGGGATCACCCCGATGCTCCTGGAGCGCGGGCTGAAGGCGCCGGTTTATCACTGGCGCGATCGCCGTTCGGGCGAAGTGATCGAGTTCGACCTGACCGAGATCGGGGATCGCACCCGCTATCCCTTCCGGATCCAGTGCGAGCAGTACCACCTCAGCCGCGCGCTGGCCTCTGGGCTGGAGCAGTATCCCAACGCCTCGGTCCGCTTCGGGCACCGGCTGCTGTCGTTCGAACAGGATGAGCAAGGCGTCGCGATCGCGGCTGAAACACCCTATTCGATTGCGCATTTCCGCGCCGACTGGCTGATCGGGGCTGACGGGGCGAACAGCCTGGTGCGCAAGTGGCTGGGGACCGAATTCGACGGGTTCACGTACCCCGAAAAGTTCCTGTGCCTCTCCACCGCGACCGAGCTGGGCGACTATCTGCCGGGCCTGGCCCATGTGAATTACGTCTCCGATCCGGACGAGTGGCTCGTGCTGTTGCGGGTGCCCAAATTGTGGCGCGTGCTGCTGCCCGCGGCTCCGGATGCAACCGACGAGGAACTGCGTTCCGACGCGATGAAGAACGCGGTGTTTGACCGGCTGACCGGTGATGGCGCAGCGGTCGAAACCTATCACCGCACAGTCTACCGGGTGCACCAGCGGGTCGCGAAGAGCTTTTTGAGCGGCCGGGTAATGCTGGTCGGCGATGCCTGCCACCTCAACAATCCGCTCGGCGGGTTCGGGATGAATTCGGGCGTCCACGATGCCTTCAACCTGGCTGAAAAGCTGCTGCCGGCGATCAAGGCGGGCAAGCCCAATGGCAGCCTGGCGCTCTATGATCGCCAGCGCCGCACCGTCACTCACGCCTTCACCCAGGCGCAGACCATCAAGAATATGGAGTTCATCCAGGGCGGGTCCGACCAGGCGCATGAGCGCCGGCGGCAGGAGATGCTGGCGATCAAGCAGGATGATGAGCAGCGCCGCGCCTATCTTCTTCGGCAAGCGATGTTTGAAAGCCTCGAGCAGGCTGCGGCCATCCAGTAGGAAAGCAGACGCTATGACCGATGTTCAAGGCTATCGCGCGGTTCTGGGCGTGATCGGTCCGTCGACTAACACCGTGGTCCAGCCCGACATGGAGCGGATGCGTCCAGTGGGCGTGACTAACCATTACCGCGGGATCTTCGTGACTGATCCGGTCGCGCTTTCGAACGAGGATTTCCTGGCGGGCACTACCGCCATTTCCGACAACACCATGACCGCGGTGCGCGAGGCGATGACCTGCAAGCCCGATTACCTGGTGCTCGGGATGTCGGCGATCACCTTTTACGGCGGCATTGCCGGCGGCGCGAAGTTCAAGGCCGAGGTCGAAGCCCTGGCCGGCGTGGGGGCCTCAACCGGGTCGGAGGCCACCATCGCCGCGCTTAACGCTTTCGGGGGGATAAAGCGCGTCAGCTTCGTCTCACCCTACTACCCCGTCGCCAATGCCGAGGTGCGCCGTTACCTCGAGGAAAGTGGATTCGAGACGGTCCGCGACGTGCCGCTGGAATGCAAGTGCTGGACTGACATCGCCAAGGTCTCGCCCGAGCGGCTGAGCGAAGTGATCGCCTATCTTGATGGACCGGAAGTCGACGCGATCATCCAGGTGGGCACCAACCTGTCGATGGTGCAGCTGGCGGCTGATAAGGAGCGCGAACTGGGCAAGCCAGTGATTGCCATCAACACCGCGACCTATTGGCATGCCTTGCGGGCGATCGGGATCACGGACAAGATCAGCGGCGCGGGCCGCCTGCTTGAGGAACATTGAAAATGGCTGACGGGGGCAAGGGCTATTCGGCAAATGCCGTGCGGGCGGGCTGGGCGCTGGCGACGGTCGGGCTGGTTCAGGCCATTCTGACGATCAATTTGCCCCGTACCGACAAGACTCTGCCGCTGCGCGAGGAGCTGCGCAACTGGCACGTCCTCGTTGGGCTGACCCTGCTGGCGCTGGTGGTGTGGCGGCTGTGGCTGTGGTGGCGCGAGGAACGTGGGATGGCGCCCGTCCATGGCCTGCGCCCCGGCCTGTTCAACTGGGCCCGCACCCTAGCGCTGGCCAGCTATCTGCTGATCTTCGCGATGCCGATCTTCGGCGCGCTGTTTGCCTGGGGCGGGGGCACGCTGGTTGCAGTCGGGCCACTGTTCAAGGTGCCGGTGCTGCTGCCCGAGAGCTATCGCTTGTGGCTGTTTGCGGGCTATTTCCACTCCGGCGCCGGCTTCATGGCGATGCTGCTAAACCTCGCGGCACTGCTGACGGCGGCCTATGCCTGGCTGCGTTATGGCAAGGGTCTGCTGACGACATTTCCGCCGGGATTCGGGGTGCAATCGCTGCTGGCCTTGGGCACGACCAGCTATGCCATGGCGACCTTCAAATCGAGCGCGCCGGGGCCGGCGGCCGTGGCGCGCTACATCGCGATCATCGTCGTGGTCTGGGCGGTGGGTGCACTGATCGCCCGCTGGCGCAAGGCCAAGGAGCGCGCGCCCGAGCCGATGGGCAAGGGCCGCCTCGCCGCCGCCGCGGTGGTGACCGGGATTCTCGCGCTCGGGTCATATGGCCCCTATGCGATGTTCCGCGTTGCGCCCTGGCCGATGGGCGATGTGATCGCGGGCCCGGCCGGCTTAACCTCGCACGCGGCGCCAGTCACCCGGGTGCAGGCCTGGGCCGAGACCGAATACGAGCGCACCGTCGCGAGCCAGACCTACAAGTGGTGCGGGTTCTGCCATACGTTCGAAAAGGGCGGAAAGACCAAGGCCGGGCCTAACCTCTATGCCATCTTCGGCCAGCGGATCGCTTCGGTGCCGAACTTCCACTATTCCCCGGCGCTGGCGGGCAAGCGCGACGCGGTGTGGGATGACGCCACGCTTGATGCGCTACTGGCCGATCCCGACAAGTTCGCGCCGGGCACCACGATGATCATCTCGTCCGGCCCAGTCAGCGACCCCAAGGTCCGCCGCGCGGTGATCAATATGCTGAAGCGCGATACGATGCCCGGTGCGATTGATATGGTTCCGGCGCCGGCCGGGCAGTAACGCCCTACTTAACCGCCCGCATGATCAGGTTGGCGAGCTTCGCATTGTCCCACTCGGGCTTGGCCGGCGGCGTATCGCCCATCCGCAGGATCGCGAGGTCATATTTAGGCGAAAGGTACAGCACCTGGTTGCTGTTGCCATCGAACAGGAACAGGTCCGGATCGAGGTAGGGCTCGCTGTGCAGCACCTGCGGGCCCGGGCGGCCTGGTGCGCCAAAGCCTCGGCGTTCCTGCCACGGATTGCCGATCCAGATACCAAGGCCAAAGTGCGGGTTCTGCGCCGTGCCGCGGCGCATTTCCGCGACATAGCCCTTGGGCAGCAGCGCCTTCCCGCCCACCTTGCCGTCATTCAGCAGCAGCAGCCCCAGCCGCAGCCAGCTCTCGGCCGGCAAGTGCATGCAGCAGCCCGAATGGGCGAGGCCGCCAGGCCGGTTGACCCAGACCTTGCCGCCCTTCGCGCCAATCGGCTGGAGCACTTGGCGGCCAACGAACTGGGCGTAGCGCATCTTGGTGGCGCGCTCGATCACCAGCGCGACCAACTCGCTTGGCGCATTGGCATAGCCGTAGACGGAGCCGGGGGTAGCGACGAGCGGGTAATTCTCGACAATGTGGCGGCCGTGGTCGGTATCGAGATAGGCGCGGTTGAGCGGGTGGTCGGGATCGGTGCTGAAGCCCTGTTCCAGCATGCCCGAGCGCATGTCGAGCAGGTAGCGGACCTTGATCGCCGCCTTGGGCGTGCCGCGCCACTCGGTCACGAAATCGGCGACAGACTGGTCAAGCGACTTGATGTAACCCAGCTTGATCGCGCGGCCGACGGCAATCGCGGTAATCGGCTTGGCCATCGATTTGGAGACCAGCAGGCTCTCGGCGTTCCGCTCGCCATAATAGCGCTCGAACTCGATCTTGCCCTTGCGCCAGACGATCAGCGTCGAGGATTTGTTGGCTGCGGCATAGGCATCGGCTTCGGCCAGCGCGGCGGCCGGGATGCTCGGCTGGGTGAGGCGGGGCAGGGGCTTGGGCTTGGCGCCAACCACCTCTTCAAGCGGACCGAACGAGACCTGTCCGGGGGCCTTGAGGAAGGTCTCCCAGCGCTCCTTGTAGATCGCGGCATCATCCGCCAGCGCGGCGACGGATGCGCTGAGAGAAAGGCCCGCAAGGACCGAGTGAAGCAGTTTCAGGCTCATCGCTGCAATCCCTTCAGCGCCAGATTGACCAGTACGCCCTCGTCCCAGTCCGGACCCGGCGTTCCCGCCCGGGCAATGACCAGCTGGGCCGATCTCACGATATAGACCCGCTGCCCGCCGAACCCGTCGAAATAGACCACGTCATCGGCCAGGAACGGCTCCGCCTGAGGGACGGTCACCGCCGATTCCTTCGAATAGCGCCGCTCCTTCACATAGGGCGATCCGCGCCAGATCCCCATGCCATAGCCGGGATTGCCGGCCGATGGCGCGGTGATCGCCGCGATCCATTTGGCGGGCAGCACTTGCTTGCCATTCCACTTGCCCTTGTGGCGGATCAGCTCACCCAGCCGCGCCCAATCGCTCAGGCCGGCGTTGAGATGGGCGTAGAAGCGCGGCTGGCCGCCTTCCGAATCCAGCCACAGCGTGGCGGGTCCGTTACCGAGTGGGCACCACAGCCGCTTGCTGAGGTATTCGGCATAGCGCCCCTTGCCGGCCCGTTCGGCCGCATTGGCAAGGGCCAGTCCCGCCAGTTGCAGGTTGGCGTTGTTGTAATTGAAGGCACCCGGCGGGCCTTCCTGCGGCAAGGCCAGAGCAGTCTGGCTGGAATTGCCCAGCATCAACTCGATTGCCGCATCCTCGCGCTTAGCCAGTGACGGGTTCTTGAGGCCGCTTGCCATCGACAGCAGCTGGCGCAGGGTGATCTTGCCGCGCGGATCGTCCTGCAGTGCCGGGATATAGCGGCCGACCGGATCGTCGACCGACTTGATCAGCCCATCGGCAATCGCCGCGCCCATCAGCAGGGCGACGACCGACTTGTGAGTTGAATTGGTCTGAAGCGGCGTGGCGCCGGTGACGCCGGGGGCATAGCTTTCGCCCACGACCTTGCCATCCACCAGCACGATCAACCCGGCACCGCCGCGCGCATCGGACCACTGCTTCATCGCTGCGAATGCGCCCGGCGCCAAGGTGGCGGCCGATCCAGCGGCGAGGGGTTTGGCCGGGCAGCCAGGCACTGCTTCGGCCGGTGTCAGGTGATCGGTTCGGGTGATCGGCTGGCCCATCGCCTTGCCCATATTGGCCATGGCCTGCGGGCTGGGCGCGGCGGAAACCGCAACTGGGGCGATGAGCAGGCCAAGGCCTGCGACGATATGGCGCAGCATTGAGCGATCCTGCCGCAGTAAGGGGTCAGGACCACTGTCTGCCGCGGGTCTATCCGGTTGTCGATCACTTGGCGGCATGGCGTGAACAGTGCGTTGGGTATAGCTATGCTGCCACGATGCGCTTCCTGACCCTGCTCGCCGCCCTGCTGGCGCTGCTCTCCGCACCCGCTTTTGCCCGTCCGGAGAGCGCGGTCGTGCCGCTCGACAACGGGGCGGGGCGGACGGTGCCGGTCACCCTGGTGAAGCCGGAGGGGCGCGTGAAGGGCGTGCTGTTCTTCTCGCACGGGGCGCTGTCCAGCCCGGCGAAGTATGCGGCCTTGACCGAGAAATGGGCCGAGGCCGGCTACTTCGTGGTCGCGCCGCTCCACGGCGACAGCACCGACTGGACCGGAACCAAGCCGCAACAGGCCGAGCAGTTGCCCTGGCGGCTGGCCGACATGGCGCTGGTGCGCGCATGGCTGCCAATGCTGGCAGGGCGGTTCGGCCTGCGCCTGGGCAGGGCACCGCTTTATGCCACCGGGCACAGCTTTGGCGCGCTGATCGCGATCCTCTGGAACGATTCGGCGCTGCGCTCGGTCATCGCGATCTCGCCGCCGGGGCCGCTACCCGGCCTGCCGATGCCGCCCGAGGACAAGCCGTTGCTGGTGGTCACGGGGACGAAAGACTCCTTCCCGATGATCGCACCCAAGTGGCAGGATCACCTGACCGCCTACAACCAGGCCAAGGGCCCGTCGCTGGCCTATGTCGGGACCGATGCCGATCATTATTTCGGCGGGATCTATGGCCGGCCCGAACTGCCGGGGCCCAAGGCAGAGGCGGCCTTTGCCGATCTGGTGCCGCTGACGCTGGCCTTCCTGAAATCGCCGCGCAAGGCGGCAAGGTTCAAACCCAAGGCGGGCACGCTGGAAGCCAGGGGCTTCTAGTCGCGGCCCCACTTGGCGAAGGTTGCGGCCGCAATCACGTTGCAGGCGGCCGGGGCAAGGGCAAAGGCGATCAGGATCCCGGTCAGGGCCGAGGCCGGCTGCGGCCCACCCTGCGCCGCAGCCACGGCATCGAAGCCGAAGGCCGAGAGGATCAACCCGGTGATCAGCGCCCCGCCCAGCGCAAAAGCGATCTTGTCGAGCGCGATGAACACCGACGAGTAGAGCCCGGCCTTGCCCTCGCCAGCGATGTCGCTGACCATCGAAAAACCAAGCATGGCCCAGCCTGAATTGCCGATCCCCAGGACCAGGGCAAAGCCATAGAGCAGCGGCAGGCCGCCAATCGACGAGGCCGCCCAACCAAGGTGGGCGACGGCATGAATCAGCGCGGCGACGACATAGGCGCGCCGCTTGCCGATCCGGGCCGCCACCTTAACCCACAGCGGCTGGGCAATTATGATGCCCACGCTGGCGATCAGCACCACTGGTCCGACCCGGTTGAGCGCGTCGGCGATGCCGAGGTTGTAACTGATGAAGTACATCAGCCCGGCATAGGCCATGCCGGCGGCGACTAGCTGCAGCAGGTTGACCAGGGCCAGGACGGAAAAGCGCCGGTCCGCCAAGGCGGTCAGGGCGGCGCGCAGTGTGACCACTTCCTGCGAGGCCGGGCGCAGGCCGACACGCTTGGCAGCGGCCCCGGCGCCCCACCAACCGATCAGCAGCGATACTGTGCAAAGCGCGGCGAGCATTTGCGCCATAGCTTCATAGCCCGGCTGTCCACCGCCCGAAGCCGCGGCATAGGCTGGTGCGACTGCCCCGGCGATCAGCACTCCGATCGCGGTAAAGGCCAGCCGCCAGGCCATCAGCACAGTGCGCTGGTGCGGGTTCAGCTGCAAGTCGCCGGCGATTGCCAGGTAAGGCACCGAAAGGCAGGCAAAGACTGCCATGTAGAGCGCGAAGGCAGTGGCAACATAGCCGGCCATCTCGCTTTCCGTCCCGCGCGGTACATGGAACAGCGCGATCATTGCCGCAGGGGCGGCCAGGGCCCCGATCAGCAGCCAGTGGCGGCGGGCAAAGCGGTGCTGATAGCGGTCAGAGACCAGGCCGGCGGAGACGTCAAACACGATCCCGCCAACCAGCTTGGGCACGAAGATCGCGGTCCCTGCCAGTGCCGGGGAGACCCCCAGCACACTGGTCATGAAAAACAGCAGCAGCAGCGAGGGAACATCGCGGAAGACCTGGCCAGCGATCTGGCCAAAGCCATATGCCACCTGTGCCGGAAGGCCCGGCCCCGCCGCTGTGCTGTCGTTCAACTCGATCTCCCCTGTATCTTATCGCGGCAGGCTGTTCAGGTCTTGGGCGCTCCGCCGGCCTGCATGGCCCGGAACCAGGCCGGCAGCTCGGGATCCTTGGCGCGCGGGGGGCCTTCGGGGCCGACCGGTGCGGGCTTCTGGGTCCGCGCGTAGTTTTCGAGGCTTGAGAGCGAGACGTCTGACCAGGCTTCGGGCGCATGCATGAACTTGGGGAAGTGCTTCTCCGTGTAGTCCAGTACGCGGCGGTCGATGACCTCGATATTGTCGTGGGCACCCATGAAGCACTGGTACGCGCAATGCCCAGGGGTCTGCCCCATCAGCATCCACGGCAGCCATGGCGTGGTCCGCGCCCAGGTACCGTCGTACTCGACCGAAGTCTTCTTCGGGTCCTGCATGTCGCGCCAGTCGATCTGGTACAGGAAAGTCTCGGTCACCTGGTTGAACGGCGATCCGCTCTCGCGCGGCCACTTCGCGGGCTGGAGTGCGGAGGGGTAGAACAGGTGGATATTGCTGAACCAGTGCAGCCGGTTGTCGCGGCGGCGGAAGTCAAGCTTGACCGGGACCTTCGGCGGCTTGTCCTTGTTCAGCCCGCCATAGGCTGGCGGCGGCGGATAGAAATCGGTGATGGTGTGGTTGAACGGATCGTTGGCGATCGGCACCACCTTGACCACTTCGTTGAAGTAGGGGTTGGTCCACTCCTCGATGATCTCGCCGCTCTTGAGGTCGGTGTAATAGCCCACCTCGCGCAGCACCTTCTTGTAGCCGCCGTCCTCACCCTCGTTCGGGAGCAGACGGGCGCAGGAAAAGCCGGTGAAGCCCACCAGATCGCGCAGTGCCTCGCCAGGGCGGACAGCCTGGACCACGCCATGGTACCAGCCGTACTTGGTCGATTTCATGTCGGTATTGCCGGCCAACCGCGCCCAGGCATCGCGGCACCCGCGCGAGGTGGTCAGGTCAAGGTGCGGGCCCTTGAGCGAAGTCTGCACGCCGCCGCCCTTGCCAGCGGCGGGCTTGGCCCCTGCGGCACTTGGGATCACGCCGGATGCAGCGGCGAGCATCGCGGCGGAGGAGAGGAAGTCGCGGCGGTCCATTCGGGTTTTTCCTCGCTAGGTGGATAAATGCGAAGGCTATCCTGCCATGCCATCTGGACCAACATGAAACTCCCGTTAGTTTGACCGGCAGACGGATAGAACAGGGGTGGGCTCGGCGATGACGATGGAAAAAGGCGTTCCGATCCGCGCGATTACGCGGGGGCTTTCCGTGCTCCAGGCGGTCAACCGCGGCGGCTCGATTACCATGATGGAGATCGCCCGGACCAGCCAGGTGCCCTATCCCACGGCGTGCCGGATCGTGCAGACGCTGCTGCACGAAGGGATGATCGAGCGCGAGCCGGCCCGCAAACGTTATCGGGCGACGGCGCTCGTCCAGAGCCTGGCTTCAGGCTACCACGACGACAGTCACCTCGTTGAAGTGGCGCGCCCCCACATCGAGGCATTGACCGACAAGCTGCTCTGGCCGATTTCGATCACCAGCCGGGTCGGCGCACACATGATGGTACGCGATTCCACCCACACGCGCACATCGCTGACGCTCAACAACTATTACCCCGGCTTCACCCTGCCGATCATGGAATGCTCGAGCGGCAAGGCCTATATGGCGTTCTGCAGTGATGCCGAGCGCGGGCATTTGCTCGACGGCCTGCGGACGATTGAGGGCGCGGCCGAAAAGATGGCCACCCTGCTGCTGTCGAACGATAACCTGCTGCGCGAAGTCCGTAACCAGGGTTACGCCACCCAATCGCGCAACGCCTACACCGCCAACCCAGGTAAGACCTCGTCAATCGCGGTGCCTTTGTTCCGGGGCGAGGAAGTAGTCGGGGCGATCACGATCATCTTCTTCTCGGTTGCCATGACGATGGAGAAGGCGGTCGCCCAATTTGTTGCGCCTTTGTCAGCGACGGCCAGGACAATCTCGGCTGAACTGACCGGTACGCTGGGGCGCTAGGCCTGTTCGACAGGCGAATAAAAGCCGCTGGAGGATATTGTCCGGACAAGTGTGCGATAGCTTGGTGATCGGGCGTCCTGCATCAGCAAGTGGGACGACACAGGGAGGCTAAAATGAATCTGACTGCGCACAGATTTCTCAAGCGTGCCGCGCTTTCTGGGACCGCGCTGGTTGCCATTGCCACGGCTTTTCCGGCCTATGCCCAGGAAGCCGACGAAGATGGCGCCGACAGCAACGACATCGTCGTGACCGCGCGCAAGCGCGATGAAGACATCCAGACCGTGCCGATCGCGATCACGGCCTATACGGCTGACCAGCTCGCCGAGCGCGGCATTTCGAACTTTAACGATCTTGGCAACTCGACCCCGGGCGTTGCCATCACCAGCATTGCCGGCGGCACGGTGCAGCAGGTTTTCGTGCGCGGCCTGGCGCCAGCCAACACTGCCAACGACCTGAACACCGAAGCCAACGTTGGCGTGTTCATCGATGGCATCTACCAGACCAGCCGCAACACGCTCGACATCATCTCTGTGCTCGATGTTGGCCAGATCGAAGTGGCCAAGGGGCCGCAGTCGGCGCTGTTTGGCCGTTCGACCTTTGCCGGTGCGCTGAGCATCGCGACCAAAAAGCCGACAAGCACCTTCTCGGCCGACGTCTCTGCCACGGTTGGCGTGGACGAAGACTATCGCATCAAGGGCTCGATTTCGGCCCCGCTGGGCGACAGCCTGCGCGTTCGCCTTTCGGGCGGCTACCTGACCTATGACGGTTGGGGCGAAAACTCAGCCGCGCCCGACGACAACCTGGGCGGGACCAAGAAGTGGGCTGTCAGCGGCACAGTGGTCTGGGAACCAAGCCCGGACTTCACCGCCACGCTGTCAGGCTTCATCACCGACAGCAAGACCGAGATGAGCCCGGTCAGCCAGCCGGCCATCAGCACCTTCAACTGCGGTACCACCAGTACGGCAGCGGTAACGCTGGGCCTGCGCCAGCTTTACTGCGGTGCGCTGACCGCCAAGAAGGTCAGCGACATCAGCCCGGGTATCCCTGAAACCCGGTCCAAGACGCGCCAGGGTTCGCTCGAACTCGAGTACAAGCTCGACGGTGTCCGGATCGTCAGCCTGACTGGCTTCTCCGGGGCAGAGAACGATACCTTCAACGACTATGACGCCTCGTCGGCCGGTGTGCTGCTGGGCGTCTGCGGCGGACCAGTCTGCCTCCCGGCCGGGGCCTATACCCGCCTGGTACGCACCAACCTGGTCTCGATCTCGAAGGAGCGGGTCCGCACGATGAGCCAGGAACTGCGGCTCCAGTCTGACAATGACTCGCCGCTCCAGTGGATCTTCGGTGCGAACTACTTCGACCAGAAGATCCCGCTTACTGCGGGCGGGATCGGTGCCGACCGTGCCGGCCTGTTGGCCACTGAACGGTTCATGCAAGTGACCCAGGTTGGCACCGTGCCGACTGCCGGCGTGGGGGCTTACGAGTTCACCGCCAACCCCTTCGTCGTCAACGATTCCAACGTTGGCCAGCTTTCGTCGAGCTACTCAAAGGCCAGCACGCAGACCTTCTCGATCTTCGGATCGCTGGGCTATACCTTCGGGGCACTGCGGGCGACGGCGGAAGGGCGCTACAATATCGACCGCAAGAAGGCGCAGGTCTTCTCGGTCTCCAACCCGCTCAGTGCGCCGGGGATCAACCAGCACATCGTGGGCACCACGCCGCCCGCGGCCGGGACCTTCCCGGTGGTCGGTCCGCTGTTCGCCAAGACCTTTGAAAGCTTCGCCCCGCGCTTCACGCTGGACTACAAGGCTTCGGAAGACATCTTCCTTTATGCTTCGGTCGCCAAGGGCGTGCGCGCGGGTGGCTTCAACACCGCCAATGCAGTCAGCGCCACAGGCATTCTCGCCAGCGAAGTGCCGTATGACGAAGAAGAAAACTGGACTTACGAAGCCGGCTTCAAGAGCGAATGGTTCGACAAGGTCCTGATGCTCAACGCTTCGTACTTCCATGTCGATTGGAAGAACGCCCAGGTATCGAGCTTCACGGAAAACCCGACTGCGGTGAACCCGGTCCGGATCATCCGCAATATTGGCTCGATCAAGACCGACGGCTTCGAAGCCCAGGCTGAAGTCCGCCCGACCAAGCAGCTCGGCTTCGGCGGCAGCGTGGTCTATTCGGACGTGGCCTTTGGCCCCGGCGTCTACGATGGCGGCACGGTTACGCAGTGCGTAGTCGGTACGGGCGCGGCGGCCACGGCGGCTCCGGGCTGCCCGGCACCGATCGTGGTCACCACGCCGTCGGGCGCGGTCCGCGCAGTGCCTTCGCTCGAAGGCCTGCGGCCGGCGCGTTCGGTCAAGTGGCAGTGGAACCTCCACGCCACCGCCGGCTTCGACCTCACCGACGATTGGGAAGTTAAGGCCCGCGTGGACGTGAGCCACACCGGCCCAGCCTTTACCAACATCATCAATACGATCAGCTATGGCAAGCGCACGCTGACCAACGCGCGCCTGACCTTCTCGAACGACCAGTTCGGCGTCTCGCTGTGGGCGACCAACCTGTTCGACAAGACCTATGTCCAGAACTCGATCAACCAGCCGCGCGCGGGCATCCCGGTCGCCTTCAATATCCCCGAGATCTATCTCGGCGAAGGCCGCCGGATGGGCGTGACGCTGACTGCCAAGTACTGACCCGACCGATTTAAAGGGGGATGGGGCGGGGGACCTTCGGGTCTCCCGCCCTTTCTATTTCAGCCGTGCAGGAATGCAGCGACGGCGGCCACCCAGGCTTCGGGCTGCTCATCGATAATGTCGTGCGTGCCGCCGTCCAGCGCGTCAAAGGCAAAGTCAGGGCGCAAGGCGTGGGCGCGCTGCGAGGCGGCGTAGAGATCTTCGCCGGTATTGCTGAAGATCATGGTCGGCACGGTGATCGCCTTGAGGTCGGCTGCCATGTCATGGGCAAAGGCCGCCTCGAAGCCCCAGAAGTAGTGCGTCGGATTGGCTAGCAGTGCCGTCACATAGCGGTGCATGGCCTCCAGTTCGGTCCAGCCGGGCGAGGCGGCCAGCCGCTGATTCCAGGCGGCAAGCAGATGGCTGCCATCGGCCTGCGGTTCAAGCGGGGCAAAGCGGAACTGGGCGAAGTGCGCGCGCTCTTCGTTAGAGAGCAGGGCCACGCCATTGAGGATTAACCGGTCGACCAGTGCCGGCCGCCGCGCTGCGAGGCTAGCAGCGATCGAGGCACCGGTGTGGTGGCCCAGCACGTGGGCCTTGTCCCACCCCATCGCGGCCAACACGGCGGGAACGGCATCGGCATAGCCAGCGATCCCGACCGGGTCGGCGGGGCGATCGGACTGACCGAAGCCCGGCGTATCCATGGCCACGGTGCAGAAACCCGCCTCGGCCAGTAGGGGCAGCACTGCACTGAACTGGTCGCCACTGAGCGGGGACTGGTGCAGCAGGAGCAAGGGTGTGCCATCCCCTGCAATCCGCAGATGAAGCTGGCCATAGGGGCCATCGACATAGGCCCGGCGCGTGGTCATTTCTTGCTGGGCACCCCGGCCTCGATCCAGGCCCGCATAACCGTGGTGAAACGCTGCGGGGTCTCGATCGGCGGGAAGTGGCCAACATCGGGCAGGTAGACCAGCGCCGGTTCCGCGCCTGCCAGATAACCATAAAGCGTCCGCCCCGCGCTGGTCGGCAGCAGGGCATCACTGCCACCCCAGATCAGCAGGGTCGGCACCTTGACCGCCGCCATCGCCGCCCGTGCCTTGGGCGCATCGCCAACCTTGGCGATCATCGCGATGAAATTCTTGTGCGGGGTGCGGCGGTTGAAATCGTAGAAATGCAGCCGCGTCGCCTGGTCGATCCGCTTGCCGTCGCCAGCGAAGAACGAGAGGAACTGGCTCCAGAAATCGGCATCCTGATAGCCATTGGCCTTGGCCCGCGCCTGGGCGGCGGCCCATTCGGGCGTCGGCACGAGGTGCGAGGTATCGACCGGATCGGACGGGGCGTTGGAGATCACCAGCCGCTCGACCAGATCGGGCCGCTTGGCGGCGAGAAACACGCCGAGCGTGCCGCCGCTGGAAACCCCAACAACCGTCACCTTCTTCACGCCAAGCTGGGTCAGCAGCCCTTCGGCGATCTCCGCCGGCGTGGCGGCGGCGACCACGCTGTCAGGCACGTCGTCCGACAGACCCAGGCCGGGCACGTCATAGCGGATTACGCGGTAATGCGCCTTAAGCAGCGGGACCATGCCGTCCCAGGTCTTGAGCGTACTGGAGGAACCGTGGACCAGCAGCAGCACCGGCGCATCGGCGCGCTTCAGCCCCTCGTCCTTGTAGTGGACTTTCAGGCCGGCAATGGTGGCATAGCGGCTCTGGCTGTCCTGGTACTTGGCCTTGAGCTGATCAAGGCTGAGCCAGTTGGACGCCGCCGGGGCATTGCCCATCAGCAGCAGGGCGAGCGGCAGCAGGATCAGCCGGGCCAGCATCGGCTCAGCGCTTCTTCAGGGTGGCAAGGTAGGCAATCACATCCTTGCGCGCCTGCGGATTGGCAATCCCAGCAAAGACCATCTTGGTACCCGGGACCTTGCCGTTGGGTCGTGCCAGGAAGGTATCGAGCTGTTCCGGGGTCCAGGTAATCCCGGCCTTGGTCAGCGCCTGCGAATAGTTAAAGCCGGGCTTGCTGCCGGCCTTGGCACCGGCAACGCCCCACAGGTTTGGACCGACGGCGTGCGGCCCCTTTTCAGCCACGTTGTGGCAGGCCTTGCACTGCAGGAACTGACGCGAACCCTTCACCGGATCGCCCCCGGGAGCGGACTGGGCGGCCACTGGCACCGAAGCGATCAAGGCAAATGTGGGCAACAGACGCAACAACATCACAAGAAGACCCTTTGGATAGCTTTGCTGCCCATCCTAGGCGCGGGCAGTGCCCGGGGGCAACGCTGCTGCCGAATGATCGACTGGCGAATAACGCCGCTTTGCCATTGCCTTTGCAAGGGCGAGAGGCAGATTGAGGGAGCAAGGAGATTGCCGATGCACCTGTCCCGCCGTTCCTTCGCCCTTGGCCTTGGCGCCGCCGGTATCGCCGTCTCCGCCGGAGCCAAGCCGAAGCCCAAGGTCGCCGCCCCGGCCATGCTCGATACGATCGTGATCGGTGCCGGAATGAGCGGCCTCAACACCGCACTGCTGCTCGAGGCCGAGGGGCAAAAGGTGGCGGTGCTGGAAGGCCGTACCCGCGTCGGCGGGCGGGTGCACACGCTGTTCGATCAGCCCGGCACTCCCGAGATGGGCTTCAACACCATGGGCGAGGGTTATGGCCGTGGGCTCGATGCCGCCCAGCGCGCCGGGTTGGAGCTGATCGAGACCAGTGCCCGTTATCGCAAGGCGCCCCCGCAGGGGCTGTACCTGGGCGGCAAGAGCTTCACCCGCGAGACCTGGGCTGCGTTTGACGGCAATCCCCTGCCTGCGCCGCTGAAGGCCTTGATGCCGTGGGAAGTGGTGCCCCGGCTGATCGCGCAGCACACGCCGCTGACCGACTGGACCCAGTGGTACCTGCCCGAAAGTGCGGCCAACGACATTTCGCTGCACGCCTTCCTGAAGCAGCAGGGCCTGAGCGATGCGGCGATCCGCCTCGTCAACGATACGGCCCCGGCCTATGGCAATTCGGCCTGGGATGTTTCGGCGCTGATGCTGGAATGGAACGATGGCTTCGTGAAGGGCCAGATCGCCGTCGGTACGCGCCAGTACGCCATCAAGGGCGGCAATGCGAAGCTGCCGATTGGCCTGGCGAAGCTGCTCAAGGGCGATCTGATCACCGGCAAGCGCGTGGTCGGGATCGACAGCGGCGATGCCCATGCCACGGTCTATTGCGCCGATGGCTCCACCATGCTGGCCCGCCGCGTGGTCTGCGCCCTGCCGCTGGGGGTGATGCGCCGGATCGCCTACTGGCCCAGCCTGCCCGAACCGCAGGCCCGGGCGATCGCGACCGTGCCCTACCAGCAGCTTGCCAATATCTTCGCCACGGTCAGCCGCCCGTTCTGGGAAGAGGACAAGCTGGGGCCGGGGATGTGGACCAACTCACCGCTCGGCACGATCTTCCCGCAGTACTTCGGCGCCACCGATAGCGAGGTGACCGGGCTGCTGTTCCAGGCGCGCGGCGAACTCGCTCTGGCCTGGGACCGGATGGGCCGCGATGCCGCCATGGCCATGGTGGTGCAGACGCTCGAGCAGTTGCGCCCCGCCGCGAAGGGTACGGTCAATCCGGTGCACTACCACTCATGGGGCGCGGAGGAGTACTCGACCGGGGCCTGGGCGGTGTTCATGCCGGGTCAAATCCGCGACCTCCACGCCACGATGGCGCTGCCGGCCGGCCGGGTCCACTTTGCCGGCGAGCACACGGCAACCGGTGCGCGCGGGCTCGAGGCGGCGCTCGAAAGCTCGGAACGCGTGGCAATTGAGGTTCTGAGCGCCTGAACCTCCCCAACCAAGTTTGGGGAGGCTCTAAAGCCCCAAGTTGCCGGGATTGAGGATGCCCTTGGGGTCCAACTCGGCCTTGAGCGCCTTCAGCGCCGCCCAGTGCGGCGGGTTGTGGTCCTGATCATAGGGATAGACCTTGCCGATCTGGAAGTGGATCCCGCCGAACTGGTGCATCAGGTCTACCACCCGGCCCTTGATCCGCAGCGCTTCGGCCTCGTTGGCCTCGGAGCGGGGATAGGTCGGGAGGCCGGCCAGGTAGTCTGGATCGACGATCCGCTGGTGATAGGCGTTCTGGGCGTCCGGCCAGTAGAATGCGGGTTCATAGACGAAGGCGGTTGAGCCAACGGCCATGAACATGCCGCCCACGACGATCCCGTGGCGCGCCATGCAGTCCTCCTCTTCGGCCAGCAGAGCCTGAAGGGCATGGTGGAACGGCACCACCCGGTCATGCGGCAGCTTGGTGTGGCACGGCAGCCAGCGCTCACCCTTGGGGCCCAGCACGTTGTGGAACGGGGCAAAGGGCATGGCGCGCACCACTTCGGGCACCGAGTTCGGAATCTCGGTCCCGAATTCGCTGCACAGCCGCTTGACCAGCGCGATCCGGCCATTGGCTTCGGCCTGGTCGATCCCCTCGACGATGAAATGCCCGGCATGGCTGGCGGCGGCGATTTCCTTTTCACCGGCGAAGGCCATTTTCGCCAGCTTTGCCGCGCCCTTCAGCACGCCCGATTGCTTGACGATCTTGCCCGCCATCTCGACCTTGGCGGCAGTGTCAGCCTTGCCGAGCTGACCCTGTTGAAGCACCTCGTTGAGGCCGAAGTTCTCTTCGCAGATGTCTTCGATCCCGACCGCGCGGAAGGCGCCGTGGAGCGCCTCGAAACTGGGGAACGAGAAGCTGGCCGTGGCAAATGCGGAGCGCGCCTTGACCAGCGGCAGCGTGATCCGCGCCTTCACGCCCAGCACGCCGCAGTCGCCGGTAAATAGCCCGGTCAGGTCGGGTCCGAAGTGGCGGAAAAAGGGTACGGACTTGTCCGAGAGCGCACTGCCGGTGCGCAGCAGCTCGCCCGTGCCGGTAATGATATCGAACGACAGCGCCGCTTCGCCTGCGCAGCCCTGGCCATGGCTGATCGCGTTCATCGACATACCGCCGCCGACATTGGCGTGGAGGCCCGAATAGGACCCCCAGAACCGGGTCTTGAACCCCCGCGCCAGCACCGCCTCGCGCAGTTCGGCCCAGGTCACCCCGGCCTCAACGGTCACGGTCGCGCGGGTTTCGTCGATCTCGATCTGCTTGAGGCGGCTGCTGTCGATCGTGATCCCTTCGGCGCGGCGCTGGGCATAGGCATCGGTATAGCTCGCTCCGCCGCCGCGGGTGACCAGCGGCGTGCCGCTTTCGTAAGCGGCGCGAACGATGGCCTGGAGCTCTTCGACCGAACCTGGGCGGACGACGGCAGCCGGAAGTTCGCCAGCACGGAACACGTCATGGCCGTAGAACAGCCGGTCAGCCTCGCCGGTCAGGACGTTCTCGGCACCGAGCTGCTGAGTCAGGTTTTGAACGAGGCCCATCAGTTCACCGCGATATCGTCGAGGGCCTTGGAATAGCGCTCGGCGGTGTCCTGCGTCGCCAGTTCGGCCGCTTCCTTGCGGGCAACGTAGAACAGCCGGGCGAGGAAATCCTGCCGTCGCAGTTCGCGCGCCTCAAGGGTGGCCTGGTCGGGCTCATAGGCCTCGATTTCGGCATCGAGCATGATGCCCTTGGCCGCCGCGACCTTCTCGACCGTGTCGAGCCGGTCACGCACCACCGACAATTCGTTGGCGAGGACCAGGATCATCGACATGGCTTCGTCCATGCCGGGGGTTTCGTAGAACTGCGGCCGCTTGCCGCGGGCATTACGTTCGAGCTTGCGCATGGTCATTTCCCTCAAGCGGCCTTTTGGGCGATCAGGACTTCCCAGCCGCCGCCGGGGGCATATTCGCCAGCGGTGAACTCGCGCTCGGCCAGGGCCTCGGCGGCGTCCTCGGTATAGGTCGTGTCGGCCCCGGCGAATTCCATGATCGCCATCGGGGCAGTATCGAAGCGGATTGTCTCAGCCGGGAACCCGGCGTCGCGGGCCATGCCGATCTGGTCCTTGTCGCGCATTGCGCCCCAGAACGGCTCGTTGTTGTAGTAGGTCTCGTTGTCCAGGATGAACTGGGTGAACGGGTCCATCAGGTCGAACGGCGGCAGGTCGGCATGGATCATCAGCCCGCCGGGTTTCAGCAGCCGGTGGCATTCGCGGAAGATCCGCGGCATAGCCTGGCCGCTCGTTTCGTGTAGCAGTATGTGGCTGACCACCAGGTCAAAGCTGCCGGCCTCGAACCCGGTATCCTCGGCGCTGCGCTGCATGAAGCTGACATCATGGCCCAGCGCCTTGGAGCGGGCATGGGCATAGCGAACG